>JBAZWV010000001.1:0-160271 GCA_041660225.1 Patescibacteria group bacterium
TTCATCCATCTACGAGGTTCCGCAGAAATTCGGTGATCAGGACGTGACAAATCGTATTTTAAAAAAGTTGAACCTAAAAGCATCGCGACCGAAATGGAATATTTGGCGCGATTTGAATCGACGCATTCGGACGGCGACCAAGCCGGTCAAGATCGGGATCGTCGGCAAGTACTTTTCTACCGGAGACTTTGTGCTGACGGATTCGTATCTTTCCGTACTCGAAGCGATCAAACACGCCGCGTGGTCCATTCATCGCAAACCGGAGATCGTGTGGCTGAATAGCGAAGACTTTGAAAAGAATCCTTCATCGCTCGGTCGAGCATTGAAGGGGCTTGATGGTGTCTTGATCCCGGGTGGATTCGGTACGCGTGGTATTGAAGGCAAGCTCATGGCCATCAAGTATGTTCGCGAACACAAGATTCCGTATCTCGGTCTGTGCTACGGGATGCAGCTCGCGATGGTTGAGGTTGCGAGAAATCTGTTGAAATGGAAAGACGCAAATACAACGGAGATCAATCCAAAGACAAAACATCCGGTTATCCACCTCATGAACGAGCAGGAAGAAAAGATGAAGGATGCGAATTATGGAGGATCGATGCGACTTGGAGAATATCCGTGTGATCTGAAAAAGGGAACACTCGCTCGTCGGTTATATCGCAAGGATCAAGTTTTGGAACGACATCGTCATCGCTTCGAAGCAAATCCGGCATATCGATGTGAGCTTGAAGATGTGGGGCTTATTGTTTCCGGTGTTTCTCCAAACGGTAAACTTGCAGAAGTCGTAGAATTCAAAAATCATCCGTTCTTTATTGCCTCGCAGTTTCATCCTGAATTGATCTCAAGACCATTTAAGCCGCACCCGTTGTTTCTAGGATTCTTGAAGGCTGCGACGAAAAAGAGAAAATAGAAAGACAAAACAAAAAACCGGCCGAAGCCGGTTTTTTTTACTTTGTGACAGGGGTGATCGGGGTAACGTTGGCGAACTTCACTTTCTTGAAGGCGCCGGTGTACCGACGGACCTGACGGTTCGAGAAGGAAACGAGTCCTTCGACAAGGGAGAAAAGGGTGTCGTCCGAGCCCATTTTCACGTTCTTACCGGGGCGGATCTTTGAACCGCGCTGGCGGACGATGATGCTGCCGATTTTGGCGAATTCACCGGCGTAGAGCTTAGTTCCGAGGCGTTGACCATGGGAATCGCGTCCGTACGCTGTAGAACCACCGGCTTTCTTATGTGCCATAGGGAGGTTGAAGCATTAGTGCCACGAAGGGCGTTTGAATGTGGGTCGATAGTACTGAAATGCAGGGAAATTGTCAATATGCGTTTGAGGGGTGGTAAAAGGTATGAAAATAGGGTAGTTTTCAACCATGAGCCAAAAAACCAAGGAAGAATTATTGAAGGAAATTGATCAGGTTCTGGACACCCTCAGAGAAGGGCTTGCGATGCACGCCGGGAATGTGGAACTGGTTGATATGGAGATGGAGACCGGGAAGGTCTCGGTTCGGTTGCAGGGGACGTGTGTAGGTTGTCCCATGTCTGATTTGACATTAAAGGCGGGGATTGAGGAGACGTTGATGCAGATGGTTCCAGAGGTCTCCGAAGTCGTAAATGTTCCCTAATTGTCCACTGTTCAGCGGTACGCGGAACGTTTAATATATCCTCATGCGGTGGGAGGAATGGAAATTTTCCGCGCGACTGGGGTCGCAGGATGCTTTTTTGCGCTGGACCTCGATCTTGGCGATGTTCATTGTATTCGCGATGGGGATATTTCTGATGGTTCGTGTTCTGCCGGAGGGATGGAGGTCAGGTGTTGTCACGTTCCATTACAACATCTACCTCGGGATCGATGATGTCCGCCCGTGGCCTTGGATCTTTGCGGTGCCGGGAGCCGCGATCCTCACGATTGCCTTTGACGTTCTTTTTTCACTCGGACTGTTCCGCAAGCATCCGCTCGCAAGCCGGACGATGATGGTTGTAGCTCTTGCGAGCGCGATCGCGTGGGCCATTGGAAGTTTTTTCCTTATGCTGGTCAATCTCTAACACCATTATGGATCCATTCATTTTAGAAATCGTAGATATTTTGGTGATTGGATTTGCGTGTTTCGTATCCGCGCTTGTGATGACGCCCCCGCTCATCCGTTGGCTTCGTCGCAACAAGATGGGAAAGAATATCCGAACGGAAAGTTCGGCTCCCGTGATGTCTGCGATGCATTCGGCGAAAGCGGGAACGCCGACCATGGGCGGGCTCGTGATCTGGATTTCTGTATGCGCGGTCATGGGAATTTTTCTTCTCGGTTGCAGGCTCGGACTGGATGTTTCATGTCGATTAAACTTTTTGTCGCGAGCGCAGACGCTTTTGCCGTTCGGTGCGTTTATCGCGGCGGCACTCGTTGGATTGGTCGATGATTATTTCAATATTCGGAAGATCGGCCCCAAGGGCGGAGGGCTGCGTGTTCGTCATCGTTTGTTGACCTACACGGGAATCGCGCTTGTTGCTGCGTGGTGGTTTTATACGAAGCTGGATTGGGATCTGATCCACATTCCGCTTGATGGCAATATCAGCTTGGGGTGGTTGTATATTCCGTTTTTCGTGTTCGTCATCGTCGCGACACAGCACTCGGTAAACGTGACGGACGGTCTCGACGGTCTCGCCGGAGGAACGCTGCTCGCATCATTCGGTGCATACGCGGTGATTGCGTTTGGACAGGGGAAAGTGGATATTGCAACCTTTTGTGTTGCGATCATGGGTGCGTTGCTCGCATTTATCTGGCACAACGTGAATCCTGCGGCGTTCTTCATGGGGGATACGGGCGCAATGGCGCTTGGAACAGCGCTGGGGGTCGTTGCGATGCTGACGAACCAACCACTGCTCCTGCCCCTGATCGGACTTCCCTTCGTTGTTGAATCCGCATCCGTTCTGCTTCAGGTCGCGTCGAAAAAGCTGCGTGGAGGAAAAAAGATTTTTCAAAGCTCGCCGTTGCATCAACATCTTGAAGCGATCGGTTGGGGTGAGCCAAAAATCGTGATGCGTTTTTGGGTCGTGGCGTTTGTGTGTGCGTGGATCGGTGCCGTGATCGGACTGATTGATCACGTCTAACTATGCGTGAGCAGAGACATCCGTTTGACCGCACCTTCGTCTGGCTGGCTGCCGGATTGACGCTCTTCGGTCTTGTCGCGCTGATGTCTGCCAGCGGTCCATTAGGATTTCAAAAATTCGGTGACAATTTCTATTTTCTGAAAAACCAGCTCGTGAAAGGCGTCATCCCCGGTCTCTTTTTGTTTTTCGTTTTGGCATGGATCGATTATAAGAAGTTGCGCTATCTTGCGCTTCCGGCCATCGTCTCAACGATCGTTTTACTGATACTCGTGTATATCCCCGGAGTCGGAATCCATATCGGTGGTTCGTCACGGTGGGTTTCCCTTTTCGGGCTCACGTTTCAGCCTTCGGAATTCGTGAAGGTGACGTTTTTAATCTACGTGGCAGCATGGCTCGCATCGCGTGACGAAAAAGATCTGCACACACTCGACCGAGGTTTGCTTCCGTTTATGGTTGCGCTTGGTGCGGTCATGCTTCTGCTCATCAAGCAGCCGAATACGGGAACGACGGCCGTGATCGTCGCATTGTCGCTCGCGTGTTATTTCGTTACCGGAGCTCCCTTTGCGTGGTTCGTCACACTCGCCGGAGCCGGTGCGGGATTGGTGTATCTGTTGATGAAGACATCAACGTATCGCGCGATTCGTTTTACAACATTTCTACATCCAGAACTTGATCCAAACGGGGTTGGCTACCATATCAACCAGGCATTTCTTGCGATCGGTTCTGGCGGACTCTTCGGACTTGGATACGGACACTCGCGGCAAAAATTCTTGTACTTGCCGGAAGTTGCAGGAGATTCGATCTTTGCCGTTATGGCGGAAGAGTTTGGCTTTCTCGTCATGATCGTTTTCTTGATCGTCTTAAGTGCGTTCGTGTGGCGTTGTTTCACGATCGCGCAACGCGCGGATGATCGGTTCGGAATGTATCTTGCAACGGGTGTTGGCGCATGGGTTGCGGCTCAATCGATTTTGAATATCGGATCGATGATCGGCCTTGTCCCGATCACCGGCGTGACGCTTCCGTTTATGAGCTATGGGAGCTCTGCCTTCCTTGCGCTTGCGGCCGGTTGCGGGATCGTCGCTTCGATATCGAGACAGGCACGTTCACGCATATGACGATTCTGTTTACTGGAGGAGGAACGATGGGACCCGTGACGCCCTTGCTCGCAGTGCTTCGTCGTATTCGAACAAAAAAACCGGATGTGAGGTTCGCTTGGGCCGGCACACCTGACGGCCCAGAGCGCTCCGTGATCGAAGCTGAAGGAGTGCATTTTTATCCTGTTCCTGTGGCAAAACTTTCTCGTCACCCGAGTTTCAGTTGGTTTACGTGGCCGATTCAGTATGCTCGAGCGATCTTGGTTGCCAGGAAGATTCTGAATCGAGAACAACCCGATCTTGTCGTTTCCGCAGGTGGATTTACCGCCGTCCCCGTCATGAGCATGGCGGGGCATTGGAATATTCGGTGTGCAATCCATCAACTTGATGCGGAACCCGGACTTTCAAACGTAACCGTTGCCAAACATTGCGAGATTATTACAACATCCTTCCATTACGATCTTCCTCCGTTCCGTGGAAAAACAGCGACGCCTGTTGCAACGCCGACGCGGTTTGCCGGAATCGAAATGCCCTCTCGAGAAGAAGCAGCGGCCGCGTTTGATCTTGATTCCACGAAGCCGATTCTATTTTTTCTCGGTGGTGGAACAGGCGCCGTCGCTCTGAATCAGGCTGTATGGGATTTGGAAAAAGAATTGTTAGAACAAACGCAGATCATCCATGCAACGGGGAGGGGAAAATCCATCGGACATCTATCGCGGTCGGGATACGTCATTCGAGAATTTTTGAGTGAAGAGAAAATCAAATATGCATACGCAGCCGCTGACCTCGTGATTTCGCGTGCAGGCATCGGTGCCATTTCCGATCTCGCGGCGTTATCCAAACCTGCGATCTTTGTGCCTATTCCGGACAGTCACCAAGAGATTAACGTTATGCGGTTGCCGGTCGCTGTCGTCGAACAAGGTGCTGGATTTGAAGAGCGGTTGCACGAAAGAATCACATCGTTTCTCGGCGATGCGGGTGCACGGGAGACATTAGGGAAAAAATTGCACCTCGCATTTCCAACGGATGACGGCACAGCCCTTGCGGAGAGATGGATTGCGCATCGCTAAAGAAAAACGCCCCGTGTGAGGGGCGTTTCTTTTTGGTGACTCGGGTGGGGATTGAACCCACGACCGTTGGCTTAAAAGGCCACTGCTCTACCAACTGAGCTACCGAGTCATATTTCCTTCGCTCTATTTTTGCGCTACAATGATAGCTGATTTTGGCGAAAGAATCAAGATGCGCATCGCGATGATCGGCGTAAAGGGAATTGCCGCGTCTTCCGTGCAGGGAGGCGGTATTGAGCGTCACGTTGAGATGCTTGCGGAACGTCTTGCCGCCAGAGGGCACCGCGTGACGGTTTATGTGCGTCCGTATGGCAATCCGGAGCGACGGAAGACGTGGAGCGGCGTTCGTCTTGTCACGATCCCGACACTTCGAAATAAGTACCTCGACACGATTCTCTACACCTTTCTTGCGACCCTCCGTGTTCTGACGGCCAAAGCGGATGTTATCCACTATCACGGTGTCGGGCCCTCAACATTGTCATGGATTCCGCGACTGCTCAAGCCCTATGCCCGAGTCTTCGTCACATTCCATAGTCGGGATCGATATCATGAAAAGTGGGGATTGTTCGCGAGAGCGTTTCTTGCATTTGGTGAATGGTCTGCCTGTAACTTTCCGCATCGGACGATTGCTGTCTCACACGGGATCGAACTTTTCTGTAAACAGATGTACGGTCGCGATGCAATTTACATTCCGAATGGTGTAGAAATTCCGAAAGGAGAAACAGGAACGAGCTATCTGAAAGAACTCGAGCTGGAACCGAACGAATACGTGATGACCCTCGGCAGACTCATCCCGATCAAGGCGCACGAGGATGCCATCAAGGCATTCCGCGAGATTGATACGAAGAAAAAACTTCTCATTGTCGGAGAACCGTCAATGTATGACACGCCTTACCATCTCATGCTTGAACAGCTTGCGGCGAAAGACCCTCGCGTTGTTTTGATGGGTTTTCGTGGTGGCGAAGAGCTGAAGCAGCTCTTGGCACATTGCTACTGCATGATCCATCCTTCACGCATCGAAGGACTTTCCGTCGCGATTCTCGAAGCGATGTCATACGGAAAACTGATTGTGATGAGTGATATTCCCGCGAATCGTGAACTTGTGGATCATTCAGGCATCGCATTTCCACAGGGAAATATTTCCAAGCTGCGTGATGCCTTGCAGTGGGTCTTATCCGATCCGATTCTCGTCAAAATCCGCGGTGAGCGAGCGCGTGAAATTGTGAAGAAACTTTATTCCTGGGACCGCATCATTCGACGCATTGAGGCAGAATATGCCAGCGCATTTGAGAATACCTGATCTATGACCAACCGTTTTTTTACTGATGTCATCACGGCACAGCAATCACGAGAACGCGCGCGTCGTGAATTGCAGGCGGTTGCAAGCCAGGTTTTATCACGTTCGAAACGTGTCATTTTTAAACTACAGCGTGGAGAAAATACGGAAGCAGCTTCTGATTTAAAAGATATCGGAGGGATGATCGTCGCAGGAAAAAAGATTGTCGGACGGGATGCTGCGCTTTCGCACGAAGGCGTGTGGCGTGCGGCGCTGGAAGAGGCGACAGAGGCGATGCTCTTCGAGCGCTTTTTGCTCAAGGGTTCTCTTGATGGATTAAAACTCCCGACAGATGATCCGGAAATTCTTGTCGGCGGTATGTCAGATTTTATCGGTGAACTGGCACGCTTCGCTGTGTTGCGTGCAACGGAAGGAGATGATGCGGCCGTGGAACGATTTTATGCGATGGCTGAATCCATCATCGAAGCGCTTCTCCAGTTGGATTTGACGGGAGGTTTACGATCCAAATTTGATCAGGCGAAACAACATCTGCGAAAGTTGGAAGATATTCGTTACGACATGTCTGAGCGTTTGTAGGCTATGCCAACAAAACAGAGTGTCATCGCAGCTGTCGTTGCGGCCTACAACGAAGAGCCGACGATCGGACCGATCGTGAAAACGCTTGCGGATTCCGGATTGTTCCGCGACGTCATCGTTATTTCTGATGGATCAACCGACCGAACCGCGGAGATCGCGCGTGAAAATGGAGCGTCGCTTGTTCATCAATTTCCATGGAAACACGGGAAGGGTGCAGCCATGATGCACGGCGTGGCGCACACGGACGCGGATATTCTCTTTTTTTGTGATGCGGATCTCAAAGGGCTCACGGCGAAGCATCTGAAAGATTTACTTGATCCTGTTTTGAAAGGAAAGCTTGCGATGACCGTGGGGCTTCGGGATCGCGGACAAACCATCATGAAACTGACGCGCTTTTTACCGCTCATTGGCGGCGAACGCGCGATGCGACGTCACGTGTTTGAGGATATTCCTGATCCATGCTTGCAGGGCTTCATGGTGGAGTCATCCTTGAATTATTACTGTCGAAGCCGCAAGCTGCCCTACGGAACCGTCGAATTGCCCGGACTGCACATTCGGCGCAAGATGCAGAAAGTCGGCATCGTGAAAGGGCTGGGAGAATACGTGCACATGTGGTGGCAGATCATGAGGGCGATGACGATCGTTCGTGTTGCGAGATTGAAGGGAAGATTTTAGCCATGAAAGAAACCTGGAAAAATACAAAGGTCCTTATCCTGGGCCTTGGCCAATATCCGAAAGGCAGCGGCATCTCCGCGGCTCTTTTTGCTGCACTGTTGGGTGCGGATGTTCGTGTGACGGATCAAAAGACAGAGAAGGAACTTGCGGCGAACGTGAAGATGTTGAAAAAATTCAAAAACGTTTCATTCGTTCTCGGAAAACATCGTCTTGAAGATATCCGGTGGGCAGACATCATCATTCGCAATCCGCGCGTACGACCGTCATCGCCAGAGATGAAGGAAGCTGCGCGACTAGGAAAACGGATTGAATCCGATGTGTCTCTTTTTATGGCGCGTTGCACGTGTCCTGTTGTCGGAATTACCGGTACGCGCGGAAAGAGCACGACGACAACGCTTGTCTACGAAATGCTGAAAGCTTCTGGAAAGAAGGTTTGGCTTGGAGGAAACATTTTGATTTCACCACTAACGTTTCTTTCAAAAATACAACCGACGGATATCGTCGTCCTTGAATTATCGAGTTGGTTGCTCGAAACAACGGGCGCCGTTGGACTCTCACCACAATACGCGCTCATAACGAATGTGATGCGTGATCATTTGAACACCTACGACGGAATGGACGATTACGCCGAAGCGAAAGCACAAATTTTTCGACATCAAGACCAGAGCGGTGTTGTCGTATTGAATACGGATGACGAATACGGTCGGGAATGGATGAAGGAAGCGCCGGGGCGCGTGATTCCGTTCAATCGAAAAACGAAACGGGAAAAAGGAATCAAGATGCTTGGCGAACATAACGAGTTAAATGTTTTGGCCGCGTCTCTTCTTGCTCGCGAAGCAGGAGCCAAGGCCTCCGCAATCAAAAAAGTTGCGAAGACATTTAAGGGGATTCCGGATCGTCTTGAAGAGATTGCGATCAAGAAAGGAATCCGTTTTGTGAACGATACGACATCAACGACACCGGACGCGACGATTGCGGCCGTGAAAGCGCTTGCGCCAATTTCCAAAACGATTCGACTCATCGCCGGAGGAGCGGATAAAGAATTGGAATTTGATGAACTATCCAGGCTTTTAAAACAAAAGAAAGTCGCGGTGACTCTTTTTGAAGGAACGGCGTTCGCAGCTTTTGCACGATCCTTGAAAAAGGCTGGCGTCCCGTTCGAGCGAGTAGGGTCGATGAAGGAAGCGCTGAAGACCCATCTCGCAAACGCCCAAAAAGGGGACACGGTCCTGCTTTCCCCCGGATGTGCCAGTTTCGGGCTTTTTACGAACGAATTTGAACGTGGGCGCCAGTTTCGGAACCTCATCTAGCACCCCTTGCCTCGTTAGCACTCTCTTTGGTACAGTGCTAACCGATGGAAGAACGCCTTAAACAACTCCTCCGCCTTGTGGTTGAGGATGTTACAAGCACCGGTGAGTCCGTCGGCTCGCAACGGTTGGTTGAAGATCATCGCCTCGATGTGAGTCCGGCGACGATCCGTAATTGGTTTGCCGAACTCGAAGAGCTTGGATATCTCACACAGCCCCATACCTCGTCCGGTCGCGTACCGACGGAAAAAGGGTATCGTTTTTATCTCCAAGAGCTGATGCAAGAACGTTCGCTTCGACAGCGCGAACTCCAACAGCTTCAGCAGGCGGCACTCATGATCTCCGCATCGGCCAACCATGTGCGTCAGATGGCACGAGCGGTCGCGGAACTCGCGGGAGAAGCCATCATCCACTCAGGGCAGAATCAGGAAGCATCAACGACAGGACTTTCAAATCTTTTGGGGAAACCGGAATTCGCCGCGCATGAACGCGTGATGGGAATCGGCGCATCGCTGGATCGCGTCGACGAAATTATGACGAAGCTCCGCGCACAGCAGTTTGATGAACCGACAGCGCTCATTGGTCAGGATTGCCCGTTCGGTGATGATTGCGGCTCGGTCTTCCTCACCCTCGAAGACGGAACGCTCCTCGGCATTGTTGGTCCGCTCCGCATGAACTATCCCAGAGGCTTCGCGCTCTTGCGCCAGGCAAAACGACTCTTAGAAGATTCAGATAAAACCGTATGAACGACGAACAACACATAGACCCGACAGCATCGGAGGATGTCGAAACCATCAAGAAACAATCTGAAGAATATCTGGCCGGATGGAAACGAGCACAAGCGGACTACGCGAATTTGAAAAAAGAATCGGAACGAGAGAAGCAGGAGTTCGCGAAATACGCGAACGAACGATTGCTCGAATCGCTTCTGCCCGCCATCGACCAATACGAAACGGCGCTTTCGTTCACACCGGACCTCGTAGGACTTCCCGAAGACGAACAGAAGAAATTCAAGAACTGGATCATCGGCCTGCACGCCGTTCGCGCGCTGTGGGAATCGGCGTTCCAGGCAATCGGTCTCGAAAAAGTTGAAGGGACCGGAATGTTTGATCCGAATCTCCACGAAGCTGTCAGCGAAGAAGCGGGTGATGGAGAAGCGGGAAGAATCGTTCGAACGGTACAGGATGGATGGAAACTTAACGGAAAATTGATCCGGCCTGCGAAGGTTGTAATCACAAAAGAATCATAAATACTATGCCTAAAATTCTTGGAATCGATCTTGGAACGACCAACTCGTGTATGGCCGTCGTTGAAGGTGGCCAGCCGAAAGTGCTGGAAAATACGGAAGGGGCTCGCACGACACCCTCCGTTGTTGCGATGAACAAAGGCGGCGAACGACTTGTCGGTCAGGTTGCGAAGCGACAAGCCGTCGTGAATCCGAAGAACACGCTGTTCTCGGTGAAGCGTCTCATCGGTCGCCGATTTGAAGACGCAGAAGTGCAACGTGACGTGAAGTGGTTTCCGTTTGAAGTAAAACAGAGCGGGGATGGTTTGCGCGTGATGATGGGCGGCAAGGAATACGCTCCGGAAGAAATTTCTGCGATGGTTTTGCAGAAGCTCAAGACGGATGCGGAAGCGAAAATTGGAGAGAAGATTACGGAAGCGGTGATTACAGTCCCTGCGTATTTTGACGACTCGCAGCGCCAAGCAACAAAAGTTGCGGCAGAAATCGCAGGTCTTACAGTTCGTCGTATCATCAACGAGCCGACGGCCGCTGCTCTCGCGTACGGATTTGATCACAAGAAGGATGAAAAGATCGTTGTCTACGACCTTGGTGGCGGAACGTTTGACGTGTCCGTTCTCGAAATCGCATACGACGCAGCGACGGAGCAGAATACCGTCGAAGTTCGTGCCTCAAGCGGCGACACGCATTTGGGCGGGGACGACTTTGATCAGGTGATCATCTCGTGGATCGTCGATGAGTTTAAGAAAGAGGATGGGATTGATCTCTCGAAAGACAGCATCGCGCTTCAGCGTATTAAAGAAGCAGCGGAAAAAGCAAAGATCGAACTTTCGAGCGCGCAGGAAACGGAAATCAACCAGCCGTTCATTACGATGGTTGAAAACGTGCCGCGCCACCTTGGACTTCGTCTGACGCGTGCGAAAATGGAAGAACTCGTGCACGATCTCGTGGAGAAGACACTTGCGCCGTGCAAAGTGGCTCTTGAGAAGGCTGGGATGAAGACGAGCGATATCAACGAAGTGATTCTCGTTGGTGGAATGACGCGCATGCCGCTTGTGCAGCAGACGGTTGAAAAATTCTTTGGCAAGAAACCGAATGTGACGGTCAACCCGGACGAAGTTGTCGCGATCGGCGCAGCCGTCCAGGCCGGAAATCTTCAGGGTGACATCAAGGGCGAGCTCTTGCTCCTCGACGTGACGCCACTTTCACTCGGTCTCGAAACGCTCGGCGGCGTGATGACGAAACTCATCGAGAGCAACACGACGATTCCGACGTCGAAGTCACAAGTGTTTTCAACGGCGGCCGACAGTCAAACGTCCGTTGAAATCCACGTGTTGCAAGGCGAACGTGAGATGGCAGAAGGAAACCGCTCACTTGGACGCTTTATGCTCCAAGGGATTCCGATGGCACCGCGTGGCGTTCCGCAAGTTGAAGTCACATTCGACATCGACGCAAACGGCATCTTGTCCGTCAAAGCGAAAGACAAAGCCAGCGGAAAGGAACAACAGATCACGATCACCGCTTCGACGAATCTCGATAAGACCGAAGTCGAGCGCATGAAGAAAGAAGCAGAGGCGCACGCCGCGGATGATAAGAAGCGTCACGAATTGATCGAAGCGCGCAACATGGCCGAGTCCATGATCTACACGACCGAAAAGATGATGAGCGAAGCAAAGGACGTTGACGAAGCTGATCGCAAGGCAGTTGAAGAAAAAGTCGAAGCGTTGAAGAAGCTGAAAGATACGGAAGACATCGAGGGTATCAAGAAAGCCGGTGATGAACTCGCCACGGCTGCTCAAAAGATTGGCGAAGCGATGTACAAGAAACAGCAAAATGATGCGTCCACAACACAGCCTCCGGGAGCGGAAGCCGGCTCAACGGACAACCCGCCGAAAGATGAAGCTCAAGAAGGAGAATTCAAACAATAATCTTTTATCGATATGGAGGAAAACAAAGCCCCGCAACGTGCGCTGACGGTCAACGCTGATGGAAAGGATCTGAAGGGACGTTATGCGAATGCGTTCGTCGTGACGTCGCAAGAACGCGATGTCGTGATCGATTTTATTTCATCGGTGAACGCGCATGGGCAGCAAACGGCTGCGCTTGTCTCACGCATGTTCTTGAATCGTTTCACGGTTGATGATCTCATCACCGCGCTGCAACAGAACAAGAAACAGTGGGAAGAGATGCGGTACGAGAAGAAGGATTTACCGAATGCCTAAAGACTACTACGCCATTTTGGGTGTTTCGAAGACGGCTTCGCCGGAAGAGATTAAGAAATCCTTCCGGCGTTTGGCGCACGAACATCATCCTGACAAAGGCGGGGATGCCCAGAAGTTTAAGGATGCGAATGAGGCGTATCAGGTTTTGGGCGATAAAGAGAAACGTGCGCAGTACGACCAGTTTGGATCTGCAGCGTTTGAGAACGGGGGAATGGGCGGTCCGGGCGGATTTGGTGGGTTTGGCGGATTCAATCAGGGCGGGTTTAGTGTGAATATGGATGAGATGGGGGATCTCGGTGATGTCCTCGGCGGAATGTTTGGGTTTGGCGGGGGACGTGCAAAGCAGAATCGAGGAGCGAATATCGAGGTTGATGTGACGTTGGATTTTTTGGAGAGCGTGAAGGGGGTGGATAAAAAGATTCGCGTATACAAACATGACAGCTGTTCCGTCTGCAAAGGAAATGGTGCGGAACCAGGGACGAAACTTTCAAAATGTAAGACATGTGACGGAAAGGGTGCTGTACAGCGATCGCAACGGACAATTTTTGGGACGGTTCAGATGAACGTGCCGTGTACGGAATGCGGCGGAAAAGGTGAAGCTCCGGAGTCACCCTGCAAGCACTGCAAAGGATCGGGAATTGAACGGCGTGAAAAAGAATTGGAAGTTCACATTCCTGCGGGAATTTCTGACGGAGAAGGGCTGCGAATCGACGGAGAAGGTGAGAATCCGGGACACGGAGGAAAATCCGGTGACTTGTTCGTGCGCATTCACGTCAAACAGCACTCGCTCTTCAATCGCGAAGGAAATGATATCCGCACGACGGTCGAAGTTCCGTTCAGCCTTCTTTCACTTGGGGGAACCGCAACGGTTGAGACGATTGATGGACCGGGGGAGCTTAAAATACCGGAAGGAACTTCTTCGGGTACCGTTTTCCGCCTCCGAGCGAAGGGCGTTCCGTTTTTGCGATCTAACGGACGGGGTGATCACTACGTCACCGTTCAACCGGAAGTAAAATCACGACCCACGAAAGAACAACGGAAATTGCTCGAGGACTTGCGCAGCGCGGGACTGTGATATACTGAGCCCATTGTTTTATGGGCGGCGTCATCTCGTACCTCTCTTCCCTTAATTGGACGAATCCGACGTGGGATATTTTTATCCTCCTGTTCTTCGTCGTTGGCGCTTTGCTGTACGGACTTTCACTTGGACGAGATCGCGTCATTGTCATTCTTGTCGGGATCTACATGGCGCTTGCCGTCGTGACAAATGCTCCGGCACTGACATCACTGAACGTCGCGTTGAACCTGAACGATAATTACGTTCTTCGTATCAGCTTTTTCCTTGGCATCTTTGTTGTTGTCTTTTTTCTCTTGTCTCGCAGCGCGCTTCTCAAAACGATTGGACGCAGCGGCGCACCGGGATCGTGGTGGCAAACGATTATTTTCAGCATCATGCAAGTCGGTCTGCTTATGAGCGTTACGCTGAACTTTTTGCCGCGCGAGATGACGCAGGGTCTGACAGAAATTACCAAGCAAATCTTCATGAGTGACGAAGGTCGCAGTGCGTGGCTTATTTTGCCCATCGCGTTCATGATCATCGCCCCGACGCATCACAAGGATCGCAATATTCAGGACATCTAGCAGGAAGTAACAAAACCCGATACGGTCGGTATATAGGAGTTGTCCCAACATGGACCAACGAGATTTTCCGCAATTCTACCAGCGAAACGTGCAGCGGATCTATAAATTCCTGTATTACCGCGTGGGAGGAAATAAGGAGCTTGCGCAAGACCTCACGCAGGACGTTTTTTTGAAAGCATTTCAGGCGTTCGACCGATACGATGAAAAGATCAGTCAGTCCTCGTGGATTTATACGATCGCACGGAACCATTTGATCAACCAAATCGCAAAAAACAAACCGACCATTGATCTAGAGGTTATTGAAAACACCATTTGGGATACGGATGATTGGGCAAAGCGGACAGAAATCCGTGACGACGAAAAACATCTTCTCGAAGCGATGAAGAGGCTGCCTCACGACGATGGAGAGCTTCTTCGGCGCAAACACCTTGAAGGATGGACCTTTGATGAACTTGCAGAACAGATGAATACGACGGCCGGCGCACTCCGCGTCCGTTCGTCGCGAGCCATAAAGCAATTACGTACGATGCTGCGACCATAAATGAATATGTTTAACTTCCAACTGGAACGAAAACTGAAGAAGCTCTCACGCCATGCCGAACCGGATCGCGCGTTTGTGGCTGCACTAGAGAATAAAATTCTCGGACAGATTCCGCGACCTATTCGGATTCCGGCTTGGAAGTTCGCGATGGGATCGCTCACCGCGATCACGTTGATGCTTTCCGGAACTGGTGTGTATGCATACTCTTCTGATGAAGTGCTACCGGATCACCTGCTCTATCCTCTCCGCGAGACGGTTGAGAATGTGGAAGCGTCACTCGCGTTTACGCCTGCGTTGAAAGCAAGCGTACGACTCCGACTTGCGAAGCGACGCCTGCGAGAACAGTTTCTTGTTCAGGCGAAAGGAAAAGCGATCCAACCGGAGCAAACGGTTCGCTTCGTGCAAAGTGTTGAACGTGCGATCGAAGCTGGTGATGCCCTTCCGTCTGCACAACAGGCGCGACTCGATCGGATGGCAGCCCGTCTTGAGGCAGCGATTGTTGCGACGTCCGGAACACGTCCGTTTCCGGTAGAGGAACAGGTACAAAAACTGGAACAACGCATTCAACAACTGCCCGAAGTGCGTCGAAAGGAATATCGAAAGATTATCGAACAACGAATTGAAGAGCGGATAGAAGAACGAAAAGAGCAGATCCAGCTACAAGCACCGATCCGTACACGCATTCGTCAACAAATTCTGCCTCTTATTGAACCGACACGGGCGACATCAACGCAAACAACAACAACAACAACACAGCTGATACGACCGATCCGCTAACTGTTTATTGCGTTACGACAATCTCGCTCGCGGTCATCGATTCCGCGCCGATGATATTTTCTTCTACGGTTGTGACACGAACCATGTCACCTGTCTTGATATCCGCAAGTCGAATGGCTGTTTTGATGGTAGGGGAAGGAGGTCCGACGCTCTCATCTGGTTCTGACGCGTCATAGGCAGCCTGTTCTTTGGTGAAGACGTCTACTTCTTTTGGAGTCTCGCGATAAAACTTCGTATTTTCTGTGATGAGGACTTCGCGTCGATCGGAAATACCACTGATCTCGGAATCGATTGCCAGATTCTTTTGCATGACCAAAAGCTTTGATGCGCTCGCGTCCTCGACAGGACCGCTCAACACATTGGTGCGATCGGAGGCTGCAAGAAGCGCACCCGCTTCATATTTATTCTGCGCAGAGTCAAATCCGGCTTTATATGCGGCGATGACCGTATCATCATTCGTCGTTACTCCGCCCGGAAGGACGAGTTTCTCTGTATTCGTGAACGCGTTGAGCGCTACGAGGATGAGAGCGGTACATACGATCGCGACACAGAGGACAACCAATATATATCGGCTGTAAGAGCGAGTTTCCATATGGAACAGATTATAGCATATTTCTGCAGAGATCTGCGAAAAAGATAAGAAGAATCTAAAAATAAGTGCCAAGAATACTTGACATTTTTCTGTTTTTTTGTTATAAGTGCGCTATCCTGTACAAGGAACCGGGTCTTAGCGGATGTTCCGCGGACACGTGAGTTCCTTCACAATTCAGTTGCAGAGGTTAACATGCGACGTCCTAGCGCATTGCTGAAGGTCGCGACGCTTTGGGCGTTCGCGACTCTGTTTCTTTTCGCTTGTAGCGACGACACCGCGCCGCCGCCATCGGACACGACGACCAGCTCCTCATCCTCTTCTACCGGAAACGGTGGAGAGGCTGGCGCTCCCGTTCAAGGGGGCGGCGGAGAAGGAGACGGCGGCGAACCGACGAACGGTGGCGGAGGCCAGGGCGGCAACGGCGGCCAACCCATCGGAGGATCCGGTGGTGATGGCGGCATGATTTCCGAAGGCGGTGCCGGAGGATCTGCCAGTGATGGTGGCTCCGCTGGAACCGGTGGCGAAGGTGGAGGCGTAGAAAGCTGTGGCGCAGATGAAAAACTCTGTATGCCGACAGGCTGCGTTGACACCGACATCGCTCACGGTTGTGCGGGAGCTTCCTGCGCGCCATGCGCGTACGCAAACGCAAGCGCGCTTTGCGACGCGAGCGATTCATGTGCCATGGATGTGTGCAATTCCGGTTACACGGATTGCAACAACTCACCAGCCGACGGCTGCGAGTCCTTCAACAACTCGAACTGCTGCGTTGCGTGGCAGGCGGGAACGGGGCTGACATGCACCAATTGGATGGAGCATCCTGATCCGGACCTCGCCGCACTCAATCTCGTGTGGGGCGGCCAAGCTCTCACGAACACGGACGCGTTTGTCGTCGGAGGTACGTACCAGACGGGGAAGATTCTCCGTTACAATGGTACGGACTTCGTTCCGCAGAACGTGCCGGCGAACCAATACCTCCTCGAGGTTTTAGCTCTCAGCTCGACTGAGGCGCTGGCAGTGGGCCGAGGTCCGCAATGGGACTACGACTGTCTGCTTATCGAGCTCGGGACTGGAGATACGTGGAACACGGTCTCCGGGACGCCTACGCTCGGAACAAGCGGTTCCTGCCGATCGATCTGGGGCCAAAGTTCAAATGAGCTTTTTCTCCTGGGTGCAAACAACCTTGGCCACCATGTTTTTCGTGGGCCTAAGAATGGCCCGTGGATCGAGATGGTGCTGCCATCTTTCCCCGGCAACCTGGATTTGATTCAGATCTGGGGAACTGGGGCGAACGACATCTACGTTGTGGGAGCACTGTTGGACGCAAACAGTAACCCTGTACAAGGCGTCTTGCTCCACTACGACGGCAACCTCCAGAATCAATGGTCTTCGTTGACTGTTGATCCTTCTGTCACGGCTCTTCGTTCGATCTCCGGATCGGGGCCGTGCGAAGTCATCGTTGGCGGCTCCATGAACAATGGAGTTTCCGACCTTGGCGTCACGATCCACTACGACGGAATGAGTTGGCAGACGCCCGTTCAAACCACGGACGTGAGCTTCGTGAGGGGGGTTGATGGTCGACGGGGACAGAACAAGACATTGGCCGTTGGTACGGACGCGTCGAGCCCGCCATTCTTTGTCTCGAAATTCGGTAATGACGAGGGGGACCATTCACTCGGATGGACCAGCCCGTTGTCGAACTACGGATATCTGCGTGGTCTCTCGACCGTGCCAGGATCTAACAAGGTCTTTGTCTTCGCGGAGACGAATGGCGGTCAGGTACTGACAGCGGACTGCAACTGAAGTTTCTATCTTGACCTGTCGGATTCATCCGGCAGGTCTTTTGCTATTCATGTGATATACTTTGCGTATTATGTTTCGCCTTCGCTCTTCCCATCTTGTCGCCATGGCAACCGTGTTCGCGGTTCCGATTGCGACCTTCGCTGCTTTTGCCGGTCCGAGTCAGGCTCCACCCGATGGAAATGTTCCAGGCGTTGTATGGAATAGAACGACGGCTGGAGGCGCGACGAATCAACAGACTGCTGATTTTAATCTTGGTGGAAGCGGTCGATTAGCAGGAGACATTATTCTTACAAATACAAAAGCCCTGCGTGTCGATAATTCAGGATCAGCCACATTTAATGTTGGAAACTGGGGAGCGGGACAGCAGCCTCTAACGATGATGGTGTGGGGGGACATTCAAACTAACTCTTTTGGTGTAGGCGTTGGTCTCGAAGGAAAAATCACAGCACCTAAATTTTGTATCGCGGCTGACTGTATCACTGCATGGCCCACCGGGGGTGGAGGAAGCGGTGATATCACAGGTGTCAGCGCTGGAACTGGTATTTCCGGTGGTGGGATGACGGGTGACGTTGTTATGACCTTTGATCAGGTTTATGGAGATGGTCGCTATGTGAATGCTGCCGGCGATACGATGACAGGTTTCTTGACGTTGAACGCGGATCCGTCGTTGCCGATGCAAGCGGCGACAAAGCAGTATGTGGATAACTCCGTGTCTGCAGCTGGAGGAGGGGATGTGACGGGAGTTTCGGCAGGGACGGGTATTTTGGTGACAACGCCGAACGGTCCGGTTCCTTCTGTCGCGTTTGATCCGGCGTATGGAGATGGACGCTATGTGAATGTCACAGGCGACAGTATGACGGGAACATTGAATGTATCTACCTTTAACACTGATGGAATTAACGTCAGCTCAACGCTCGGAACAGGTCTGCGTGTAAGCGGAAACGTTTCTGGCATCACTTCGGTCTCTCAATTAGGAGAAGGCATCTTTGCGCGATCGTTCGCAAACGTCGGAGGTTCATTTCTCGGTGTAACGGCCGGTGTCGTGGGTGTGGGTAATTCTGTCGGCGGCTCCTTTCAGGGCCCGGTGGGTCTCACGGGTGTCGGTAATACCGCGAATGGCACTGGTGTCAGCGGGTATGCGACGCAGCTGAATGGCGTGGGAGGAAGATTTATTGGAGGTTCCGTCATTGGAGGTAACGGGGTAGGTGTTTCAAGTACCGGTATGACGGGAGGCTTATTTGTCTCTGATCAAGGAAATGGAAAGGGTATCGTTGGAAAAGCACTGTTTTCCGGTGGAGTCGGTGCTGAATTTACGGGAGAGTTAGATGGTGTGCGTGGCTTTTCAAGCAATCCGAACGGTGCCGGCGTCTATGGCCAGGGGCTTATGGGCAGCGCGTTCCAAGGAGGTCTTCTCGGCATCGGCGTTTCGAGCACGGGAGCAACAGCTGCTATATTTCATTCGCCCACAACAAACGGAAAAGGAGTCATGAGCAGAGCACTAAATACGAGTGGAGTCGCAGGAGAATTTTTTGGAGCGATTACAGGAATTAGTGGAGACGCAATCAGCGCAGGCGGACATGGGGTAGAGGGTTCGGCCGACGGTGTGAATGGTCAGGGTGGTAATTTCTCTGGAACACAGTATGGCGTATACGGGGTTGGTGATACGAGCGGCGCCTATTTCATCAATGGCGTTGATGCGAACTTCCGTGCGTACCTTGGATACAACGGCTATGGAGGCTACTTTGCGGCTCCGGCTGGTTCAACGGCCGTCTACTCAGCAGGAAATATGACGGTTACCGGAAACATCACAGCATCAGGAAACACGTTGGCGAGCTGCGCATGGACAGCCTACGCGGCAGACGGTGCTCAGATTCTTTGTCCGGCGGGTGCGCCGCTTATGACGGGTGTTCAGCGCACCGGGGCGAACATGCGTGCATACTGCTGCGATCTGTAATTCTAAAACGTCCCTCTTTCATCAGAGGGGCGTTTTTGATAGGCTTCCTTCATGTTGAAACTCTGGAACACCGCCTCACGCTCGCTCGTTGAGGTTGAGCCTATTGAAACGGGGAAGATCGGAATGTACGCCTGCGGACCGACGGTCTATCAGCGTGCCCACATCGGAAATCTTCGAGCCTATGTGATGGAAGATATTCTGCGACGGTCTCTTGAAGCTGATGGGTTACGTGTGAAGCATGTCGTCAACATTACGGATGTCGGTCATCTTACGGACGATGCAGACGGCGGGCAGGACAAGATGGAAAAAGCTTCGCAGACGACGGGGGAATCTGCCTGGGAAATTGCACGTCGTTATACAAATCAATTTGTTGATGATTTGAAGCGTTTGAACATCCTCGCGCCATCATCGATGCCGAAGGCGACGGATCACATTCAAGAACAGATTGATCTGATCAAGACTCTGGAAGAAAAAGGCGCGACATATCGTACGAGTGATGGAATCTATTTTGATACGTCAACGTTTCCTGACTACGGAAAACTTTCCGGCCAACCATTGGAAGAAAAAGAAGAAGGTGCGCGTGTCATGGCGAATGCGGAAAAGAAACATCCGACGGATTTCGCGCTTTGGAAATTTTCACCCGCTGGAGAAAAACGTCAGATGGAATGGGAAAGTCCGTGGGGAATGGGGTTTCCGGGTTGGCACATCGAGTGTTCCGCCATGGCTCGGAAAGAACTGGGTCAGCCGTTTGACATCCACGCAGGCGGCGTCGATCACATTCCGGTGCATCATGAGAATGAAATCGCACAGAGTGTCGCGGCATACGGGTCACCGCTTGCGAACGTTTGGTTTCATGTGGAGTTTCTTCTCGTTGATGGACAAAAAATGTCCAAATCCCTTGGAAATACATTTACGCTCGATGATCTGACGGAACGAGGCTTTGATCCGCTTGATTTTCGTTACTTTTTGCTTGGCGCGCACTATCGACAGAAACAAAACTTCACGTGGGAAGCATTACAGGCTGCGAAAAACGCGCGCACGAAGCTTGTCCGAACCGTTCGCGATTGGAAAACGCCTCTCATCGGAAGCGTAAACACGGAAGCAGAATTTCTGTCCGCGATGCACGATGATCTTAATACGCCACGAGCGTTGGCGGTTTTATGGAAACTTGTCGACTCGGATGAATCAACGGATGCGAAATCGGAAACGATCCTTCTGATGGACCGTATTCTCGGACTTGGGTTAACGGATGCCGTCGCAAAACCGTCGACCGTTCCGGAAGATGTTTTGTGGTTGATGGAAGAACGTAAAAAAGCCCGCGAAGAAGGCTCATGGGCGGAATCAGATCGTCTTCGTGATGAAATTCTTTCCCGTGGCTGGATGATTGAAGATACGAAAGAAGGACAAAAAGCGTACCCTGTCTAGAGCCATTTTTTCTTCTTGAAGAAAAGAAGCATGCCGATGACACCGAGGATCATCAAACCAAGGATCACCCAAAATCCGTACGGATGATTGATGAGCGGCATATCCTGCGTGTTCATGCCAAAAATGGCGGCGATCAACGTGAGAGGAAATACGATGACGGAAAAAACTGTGAGCGTCTTCATGATTTCGTTGATCCGGAAGTCGATGAGCGAAGCGTTCGCTTCATGTAACGCGTTGATCGTGTCTTTTTGTACATCGAGCGCGTCCCATACTTCTTTTGTCTGCTCGACAAGCCGCGCAAAATACGGTTCGGTTTTCTTCATCGGAAACCGTCCCTCCGCGCTACGCATGAACTGACGGAGGACGGTTTTATGCGCCTGAATGGACTTCCGCGCGTTTACGACGTTCGTTTTTATACGCAGTAACTCTTGGATAAGGTTTTTTTCAAAATCACGAAAGAGACGAGCTTCAATCTCATCGATATCGGTGGAAAGATGAACCAGCATCGGAAAAATATCTTCCTCAAGCTCCGTAAGAATGGAATACAGCAGTGATAGGCTAGTCGTTGAAGCGGCGCTATTTACACGAGCGTGTTCTTTTGATGTCCGTTGAAACGATTCAAAGAGAGACGTGAGCGGAGCGAGTCCGTCGGGATTTACCGTCACAATTCGAGTCGGAGTAATGAAAAAATCCACTTCTGATGAATAGATCGTTCGCGTTTTTCGATCGAACCGCGGATACAAAAGAATCATGAAGAGATAGTCCTCACGTTCCACCATACGCGGGCGTTGAAGCGGAGGCATCACCGCCTTAAGATCCAGCGGATGGATACCGAACGAACGTCGCAAGGCAGTGATTTCGCGTTTTTGGTTGTCTGAAACAAAGACCCATTCAAGATCTCCAACGGAAGCGCGTTGAAGCGCGAACCCATTCTGTCGAGGCACGAGGCGAGTATATCATCTCGCGTCTTTGTTGGCGCGGATATGGTACACTTCCGGTGCGTATGCCCGATCTTCCTACAGCTCTGAATCCGGAAATTCCACCGGCATCTGTTGAAGCTTCTCGAAACGAATCAACCGTCGAGGCGGATGAGCGTGCGTACGAACAACTTCCGGAAGCGAAGGAGCATTTTCTTGAAACACCCGCGGAGGACGCCCCAACGACGACGATTTCGATTCAGAAACCCGCACAGACCGCAAAACTTCCGCGTTCTGCGCCGGCGCGAGCTCGTGTTGTGGATGACGTCACGGTCCGCATTGAACAAATTCTCGAAAAAGATCTCGGAGCGTTGTATGAAACGTTGCCAATGGATGCGCGACCTGTCTTCAAACAAAAAGGCGAAGAGGTTTCCGATAGCATTGCGACGATGATCCGGTCCGCTCGCGTCGAAGCTTCGAGAGTCGTTCGTCTCATCCGAGACTGGCTTCTGACCATTCCCAACGTCAACAAATTTTTTCTGGAACAGGAAGCGAAAATTAAAACGGACGCGCTTCTCGAATACGTGGAGGCCCGTAAAGAAGATCTCGCCAAACACCCATGATCTTTCCACTCCTACAGGCAACGCTCTTTGATGAACCCGGTGTGACGTCGGCCTTTGATCCGACAACGTTTGCGTTTGCCGGTTCCGCGCTTCTCATGGCGGCCGTTGCACTCGGAGGAGCGATGGCTGTTGTGATCACGCTGCTGCTTGTACGTCGATCATTCAACCGCAGCGGGAGTGCAAAACGAGCCTTCGGCATGGTCACGTTGAACATCAAAGTTCCAAAAGAAGGAACGGATAATGATGCCGACAAATCACAACAACAGATTCAGGAAAAGATCGGTGTCATGGAGACGATCTTTTCGACGCTTGGCTCAATGACCGCAGAAAAGGGTTTGAAGACGTGGTTGTTTGGTCGAACGGACCAGGTAACGTTTGAGATCGTCGCGCACAAAGACAAGATCTCGTTTTATGTCGCGATTCCGGTGCACCAGCGTGATTTTATTGAAGAGCAAATCCATGCCCAGTATCCGCACGCGCAGATCGAACAGATTCTTGATTACAACATGTTCGCCCCCACGGGCGTTGTCATGGGAAGCTATCTCAAGCTTCGCAGAACGAATGCGTTTCCTGTCAAAACGTATCGCAAGCTTGAATCTGATCCGCTCAATTCGATTACGAATGCGCTCTCAAAAGTAACGGGAGATGACGGAGCTGCGATTCAATACGTCGTTCGCAGTGCTCGCAAGAGCTGGCGCGCAGAGGGACTTCGTATTGCGCGGGAAATGCAACAAGGAAAGAAATTGTCGGATGTTCAGAAGGGTGGCGTTGCGGGGACGATTGGAAAAGAATTGTCGAGCTTTGCTTCGACGGCAAAACCGAGCGACAAGGCACCGAAAGAAGCGTATCGCTTGTCACCGCTTGAAGAGGAAATGGTAAAAGGGCTTGAAGAAAAAGCCTCCAAAGCGGGTCTGGATGTCAATATTCGTATCGTTGTCTCTGCTTCAGATCCGAACAGGGCACAACGTTATCTGAACGACATTCTTGGTGCGTATGGACAATATAATATTTACGAATACGGCAATTCTTTCGCGAAAGCTGCGCCACGCTTTCAAACCGTTTTGATCCGTCACTTTATCTTCCGTCATTTTGATGAACGCTACGCCATTGTTCTCAACGCGGAAGAGATCGCCTCGTTGTATCATTTTCCACTTCCGACAACGGAAACACCGAAAATTGATTGGCTGCTTGCGCGGAGAGCATTGCCTCCAACAAACTTACCGACGGAAGGAATCTTGCTCGGGCATTCGGAATATCGCGGTCACGACTACATGATTCGCATGAAGGCGCAGGATCGACGCCGCCATACCTATATCATCGGTAAATCCGGTTCCGGTAAAACAGAGCTCATGAAGAGCATGGTGAAACAGGATATCGAAGAAGGTCGAGGCGTCTGTGTCATCGATCCGCACGGTGATTTTGCCGAAGACGCGCTTTCATTCGTTCCGCGAGAACGAGCGGATGATGTCATCTACTTCTCTCCTGCGGATACGGAACGTCCGATGGGACTCAACATGCTTGAGTTTGATGAACGCTATCCCGAACAAAAGACATTCGTTATCAACGAGATGTTGAAGATTTTTGACAAGCTCTACGACCTCAAATCAACAGGTGGACCGATGTTCGAGCAATACATGCGCAATGCAATGCAGCTCATCATGGATGATCCGGAGTCGGGGAGTACCCTGATGGAAATTCCTCGCGTGCTGGCAGATGAGGAATTCCGCGCCTATAAAATTTCAAAGTGCAAAACACAGGTTGTTATCGATTTCTGGACAAAAGAGGCGCAGAAGGCTGGCGGGGAAGCGTCGCTTCAAAACATGGTGCCGTACATCACCTCCAAGCTCACGCCGTTCATCTCGAACGACATCATGCGGCCGATTATCGGTCAGCAGAAGAGTGCGTTCAACGTGCGCGAGGCGATGGATGAGGGAAAAATTCTGCTCTTGAACCTCTCGAAAGGAAAACTTGGTGATATCAATGCGTATCTCATCGGCATGGTGCTCGTCGGAAAGATCTTGATGGCAGCGTTGTCCCGGACGGATATGGAAGCGGACAAGCGGAAAGATTTTTATCTCTACATCGACGAGTTCCAAAACTTCTTGACGGACTCCATCAGCTCGATTTTATCTGAAGCGCGCAAGTACGGTCTTGATCTTGTGATCGCGCATCAATTTATCGGACAGCTCACGCAGAAAGGTGATACGTTGATTCGTGATGCCATTTTTGGAAACGTTGGAAGCATGATGGCGTTCCGCGTGGGTCCGGATGATGCGGAGTTCCTTGAAAAGGAATTTGCGCCCGTGTTCAATCAATATGATCTTATCAACGTCGAGGCGTTTACGTGCAACGCGAAAATCCTGATCGATAATACGGCAACGCGACCGTTCAACATGAAACCGTATCGTCCGATGCCGGGTCCGGATAAGGAATTACCTGCAATGATTCGAGAGCTGTCGCGTTATAAGTACGGCCGGAAGCGGGAATTGGTAGAAGCTGAAATAAAGGAAAGGTCGTTCATGAGCTAATTTTGACTTTTAAGGCGGCGTGGTATGCTGGGTGTGGATAAAAAAATCTCGCCTGGGTGGGCGGAAATACATGGCAAAAACCAAAGCTACAATTCCGGAAGAAGAGGTAGAAGAACCCATAGAAGAATCTCGTAAAGCAACCATTGATGGGGTTGATACGAAGTTTGCGCTCGCAAAAAAAATTATCGGGAATCTTCGAGAAGACATCGCCGCCCTTGAGCGGCTGCTTTCGAGTGACTCGGAAGTTGCGGATTTGGAAGACCTCGTCATCCGACACACGACATCGTCAGGAGAAGTCGTGTCTCCGGCGTCCGATGGAAAAGTTGTCGAGGGTGTTTTTGATGGACAGCATATGGTTGGATCTGACGGACGTCAGTATCTTGTTCCACCAAACTACGCGTCGAAGTCGAAACTTGTTGAAGGAGATATTTTGAAACTAACAATTCAGGGCAACGGCGGATTCCTGTTCAAACAAATCGGACCGATTGAACGCGAACGCATCGTGGGTCTCCTTGTCAGTGATGAAAATACGCAGGAATGGAAAGTTGTCGCTGACGGTCGTAAGTATGCGGTGCTCCCGGCGTCGATCTCCTTTTTCAAGGGCCAGGCAGGGGACAGCGCTGTGATCATGATTCCAAAATCAGCGCCTTCGAAGTGGGCCGCCGTCGAGAACGTTATCCGTCAGGATAACTAGGGTTTATAGAGGATTGCTATCACAGAATCCGCGCGCTAAGATGCGCGCGTTGTGTTATGTCTTTGAGCCGCCGCTATCGTCCGCAAACTTTTGCGGACGTCACCGATCAGGACAACATTAAAGAGACGCTCCGCAAGGAGGTTGCGACGGGCAAGATTGCCCACGCGTATTTGTTTTCCGGCCCGCGAGGTGTGGGAAAAACAACGACTGCACGCATTTTTGCAAAAGCACTGAACTGCGAAAAGAAAAAAAACGGCGAGCCGTGTAACGCATGCGGTCCGTGCACCGAGGCAAACGAAGGACGTCTGTTGGATTTGATTGAAATGGATGCCGCGTCCAATACGGGCGTGGATAACATTCGTGAAGCCATCGTCGAGCACGTCCGCTTTCATCCCTCACGAGCGGCATACAAGGTCTATATTTTGGACGAAGCGCACATGCTTTCGAATGCCGCGTGGAATGCGTTGCTGAAGACGCTTGAAGAACCCCCGTCATATGCGGTGTTCATTCTTGCGACAACGGAACGACACAAGGTCCCTGCAACGATCGTGTCACGATGTCAGCAATTTGATTTCAAGCGCATTCCGGACGAGCCGCTCGCTGAGCGTGTTCGTGTCCTCGCAAAAAATGAAGGCGTAACGGTTGATGGCAATGTCGTCACATCCATCGTTCGTCATTCTGACGGTTGTGTGAGAGATGCGGAAACGCTTCTTGGTCAAATTGTTGCGTTGGGTGAAAAGAACATCACCGTTGAAATTGCTTCTCTCGTGATTCCGATTTCTCGTCTGCCCGTCGCTGCGAACCTCCTCGATGTGTGCTCTCGACGCGAGCTCGGACCGGCACTTGCTGAGGTCGCACGATTGGAAGAAGAAGGTCTTCCAATGCTTCCGTTGTTTGACGATCTTCTTGAGGCTGTCCGTCAGTTGTTGATCGCTGGTTCGGACAAGAAGATGGCGGAACGACTCGCAACAGGGGATGAGGGCGAGAAACGTCTTGTGACGCTTATAGACCGCTATGCCGCAGCAGAGCTTGGCGATATCGCTCTCATGCTGATGGAACGCCGCCGAGATGCAAAACAGGGTGCGGATCCACGATTTGCAATGGAGCTTGCCGTGACTGCAATCACGCTGGGAATTCTGCCTCATGGACCACGCTCCGGAGGTGGAGGAACGGCCGTCGTAAAATCTGAACCCATCATTCCAAAAGTTGTTTCGACGCAACCAGCTCCACCGATTGCAGAAACCGTCATCGAAAAACCAGTGGAACAATCGATCGCTCCTTCCATTCCAGCCGAACCCGGTATCGTCACGTTGGCACAAGCACAACGAGCGTGGCCCGTCATGGTCAAAACATTGAGTGAGACAGGTCCGTCACTCGCCTTCGTTTTGAAAACCAGTAGACCAATTGAAACATCCGGCTCCGTTATCACGATTCGTTTTCAATATCCCTTTCATCGTGACAAGATTTTGAATGATATTAAAAACCGCAGACTTGTTGAAAACGCGTATAACAAGGCCTTGAAGATGGAGGGAATCCATCTCGAAGGATTGGTGGGCGAAGATGCGCAGGTTACGGAAAAACGATCTGCGGACATGGTCTCAAATATCCTCAAGGCGTTTGGTGGACAGGTCGTTGAGGAGACGGGAGATGCTTGACGACAGGTCCATAAAACAGTACTCTCGCGCCACAACTCTTCGGGGATCGTCTAATGGTAGGACAGAAGACTCTGAATCTTCTAATCTAGGTTCGAGCCCTAGTCCCCGAGCCATGTGGGATTAGCGTCGCCAAAAGCGACGCTTTTCCCTTTTATGGAGCCACTTTCAGGAGGTTCGAACGTGTCTGAATTTTGCTCTACCGAATTTGAGACGAGAATCATCGGTAAAAGCGCAGAATCGGTGTCAATGCTAATCATTTTGTCTTTTAGCAGGAGGTTCGAACCAAGGGCGGACAAGAATACTTTTCTGGCGTGTTCACCTCGTTCGTTGAACGCTTTTCGGGTATTGGTTGCGAACATGAGGATGTTGTCAGCTGCCTGTAGCCAATTGTCTACTCGGGCATCCGTGTCGTTCAGAAGCTCGTGTAGCTTTGCCTTTTCTTGATTGATCGTGGACTTTTTGCGTGTAAATTCCTCCTCACTGATCTCACCGGCTGCACGCATGTCGATGAGGGCGTCGAGCTTTCGCACGCACGCCTCGTAATTTTTCTGTTGATTGGAGAGAATTGCGTTTCGATCGCCTGCTTCTTTTTCATTCTCATCACGAAGCCACTTCATCGCCCAGCCGTGGAATTCCTCCGGAGGCTGAACCCGGGACAGTGTGTTGGTGACCTGCTTCTCGAGCTCTTTTACTTCGACGCATTTCTGCTTGCACGGACCTTTGCGCTTGGTGCAGTGGTAGTAAATATAGCGGTGGACGTTGCCATTCTTATTTCTCTTAGTCTTGTGTTCGGCCGTAACCATGCATCCGCACTCTCCGCAGCGGATCATGCCAGTGTAGGAGAAGGTGTATGTCTCGGGCTTCGGCTTACTGCCCCGGCCGAGAAGCACTTGGACGCGATCGTATTCCTCACGCGTGATCATTGGTTCGTGT
Organism: Patescibacteria group bacterium; assembly: GCA_041660225.1. Lineage (GTDB taxonomy): Bacteria > Patescibacteriota > Patescibacteriia > 2-12-FULL-60-25 > 2-12-FULL-60-25 > JBAZWV01. Next base: position 28,657 of record JBAZWV010000001.1, read on the forward strand.
TTTCCTTTGTGCCAGTTGCCCGAGCCTTGTGGCCACTCAAACCATCCGTAGTAGAAGGGGTTGTAAAGAACGCGGTAGAAGCCACTTCGAGCGAGCTTCTTTAAGCCCCACTGATTGACGGCGACGTCGTAGACTTTCGGCGAGGTGTAGGTACCGCTCAAAATCATATCGAACATTTTCCGAATGATCGGAAACGTCTTTGGGTCTTTGCGTATCGTCTTGAACCCTTTCATCTTATCCGGCGTGTTCATGTAACCGATCGGTGCCGGACCAGGGTGCCAGCCCATCTCCACTTTGCGTCTGAGGCCACGCTTTACGTCCACGCCTTTGTTATCGTTCTCGAGCTTCGCCTGACTGCATAAGAGGTTGAGGAGAAATTTGTCGTTCGGTGTATTTCTATAAGCCTGCCCAGGCGTGCGTATGTCGAGGAGCTTGTTCTGATCCATGAGATACACCAGGTATCCGGTGTCGACGGAATTACGCGAGAGGCGGTTCGGATGCCATGCAACAATACCCTCGGCTTCACCTTTCTCGATACGCTTTATCATTGCGTTGAAGACTTCGCGTCCCGGTGCCTTTGCGGAGTACGACTCCTCGAGTCGTTCTACGATCTCGAGTTTTTCTCTCTTCGCCAACGCTTCCAATTCGCTCTTTTGCGAATCAATCGAGAGTACTTGCCGATCTTCCTGTTCTGAGGACTTTCGAGCGTAGAGGAAGTACTTAAGTTTTGGTTGTGCTTCCTGGCTCATAGCTATTGTGTTAGGCGGAATTCTTGCAGCGCGTTTCGGTAGAGGTCTACTGTGTTGTTGTAGCTGAAGATAAATCCGCTTGAGGTTATGCCGACCTGGATGAACGGAGCGCGTTCGGCTTCCGTGCCGTCGGGAAGTTCATTGCTGTAAGCGAGGTCGTTCCAGGTGTAGAAGTAATTGCTACCCTCTGGACGTCCGGTCTTGCTGTTGTTTTCGAATGTGAGCGTCGACTCGACCTGCGCGAAGCTCGGATAGATTGCGGTGAGAAATGCGCGAACCGTCTGTTCCAGTTGTGCCTGCGTTTTTTTGTCGCCGGTATAGTCCGCTTCGCGGTGGAAAAACACGACCTGCCCGGTCTTTGGATCGACTTCGGCATTGTCGTTGTCGGTCTTGCCGGAGAATCTGATCGCCATCTCATCGACAAGTCCTACGCTCTTTACCTCGTTCACATTTTTAACGATGCCGAAATTCGCATAGTGACCGTAAGTGGGTTGAGCTTGAAAGTCGAAACTTGCGCCACCGGCTAGGCCTACGGCGGTATTAAGAGATGCGGTTGCTCGGTCCAGCTCTGCCTGGCTTACGGAGCCCTCTATTGGCGCAACGTTGCCCGAACGCGGTGCCTTTGTGCCGGAAAGGTAATTTATCCCGACCACGGCCACACAAATCGCTACGATGGCTATTACGCTGATTGTTATATTTTTTGTCATAATTTCACTAATTAATTGTTAATACCTCCTCTCACAACACTGGTCCTACGCTCTGAGGAAGTCAAACGTTCTTTTGGTGGTGTTTCAGTCCCTGCTTTCGGTAGTGTTCTTTAATGGCATCGTCCAGTGCTTTACCTAACTCTTTTTCCTCCTCAGTTGGCGGCGACTGCTGGCTCTCATCGATGCCTTTTACGATTTCGTGCTTGCCGATATTCTCTCCAAGTTCGGTACGGAGCATTTCCCATACCTGTTTCCATTCCGCGATTGTCGGCTCCTCGCCCTTTCGCAGTCGCTTCAGGACTTTGCTTGTGATCTGCTCGAACGCGTCCGCGATCCGGTGGAGCTTCTCTTTCTTTATCTTTTCGCTCCGTTCTCGGATGGATTCCATATCCTCTTTGAGCTTGAGGTCTCGTCGTTCTACCCAGCGGTATTTTGATGACCATTTTTCGATGTTTCTTTGGGCAGGAAGGGGGCCGAGCTTATTCAGCCTTTCACCCCAAATCCCCGATGAGTCCCCGATGTCATACCGCACTTGCTCCCATGCTCGTTTGAGCCGTGGAATGCTCCCGGCTTCGCAGTACAAAAGCCATGCAGTGTACTGCTGTTCGGTCTCGCCGGGCATTTTTGATGTTGTTAATGTTGGTAGTCTCATAGTTATGCACAGGTGTTATAGGGTCTTAATAATTCTTTTTATTCTTTAGGTCTTAATAAGGGGCTCATGGTGGTCTTGGGCGAGGGACCGTGGTGGTCCCTGACCGGAGACCACGGTGGTCTCCGGTGCCCATAAGGTGTGGATAAATTCGATACTGCGTACCGGGCCACCGCCCATGCTCGGGCGATCCTTGTTTTGTCTCAATAAGCCCGAGCGCGGCGAGTCGCTTCCGGACGCGCTTGCAGGTTGATGTGCCAAAACCATAAACTTCAAAGCCACGCTCTTTTCCTTGTCGAGTATTAAAAGATTTGTCGGTGTGCCAGAACCAGCCGTCTTTGTCCGCGAAGCGGTTAGAGAGGTGGCAGAGCACGATAAAAAAATCGCGTTCGGCATGCGTGAGTTTTCCGCGCAACCGATCGTCGTCGAACGGCGTATGTGGTGCAAGGAAAAAATTGCCATTTTTACCAGGTGTTTTCCGGTTCGATTGATCCATATTGTTCACTACATATTTCTGCTACTTTTTCACTAACAGCTTGCTCGACCAGCAAGCCGACATCGGGGTTGATCGGATGAAAGACATTGATATTCTGCCCACCTACTTTGCGCGTCGGGTACACGAGCCGGTATCCACCGTCTCTCCTGGTGAATACGGCCACCGATCCCATCCAGAATTTGCCATCGAGCACAAACGAAACGAACCCAAGCAGGCCGTCTTGGGGTTTGACCGGATAGAATTGGATTTCGCTAATTGTGGTTGGTGTTGAGGTCATGGCTTTTCACTACTTTTTCTTTGAAGTCGTCGATGTTTGGCTCACCCATGTAGGTGATCTTGTAGAGCTTGAAAAGATTATTCGCACGCAAAGTGGCCTCCTCATCGGAGAGCTTCACGCCGTAGCGTTTTTCGTAGAGCGTTTTAAATTCTTGGATTGCTTCTTGGGGCAACATAAAAGGCTGGCCCCTCTGCTGGGAGCTAGCCTTTGTCGGTCTCATCAAATTACGATCGGATTCAAATCTGGGCCTTAGCCGCAGAGGGAAATTCAGGATTGGTTAGGAAACGAAAAAGGGACTACGACTCTTGTCATCAAACGCACGTGCCGAAACTGGCAGTGCTTGATAACAGAAGTCGTAGTCCCGTCGCGCTTAGTCCGTTGCCGGACGCCGTCAGACCAACTCTGTGCTTTTATTTTATCTGATCTGCTTCGGGACCGTCAATGCTTTTCTGTGGATTGCTGTGACACCACCCTTGCGCTTGGCTAAATAGTGTCATATTATTTAGTGAATGGGGGGCACTTTATGGCCTCCATTCACTAAAGATTGACATTTTGAGATAAAACGACTATAATAGCCCTATAACTCTTAACAAAGCTATGGCAATAACCAAACCAATCAAAGACCGGGTCCAGGCTCTCAAGGCCGAGTACGACGTCCTCCGCAAAGGCAAGGACTCGCTTTTGGTCATGATCGACGATGCCGAGGTGCCGGAGAGCGTCTACAACTCGAATGCAATCGAGAACTCTACCCTCACGCTCAAGGAGACCGAGAAGATTCTTTTGGATATGGAAGTGGCACGAGACGTTTCCCTACGAGAGGTTTATGAGGCAAAAAATCTTGCTCGTGTCATCGGCTACATCCGCACCAAGTCAAAAGAGACGGAAGTAAACCGCGAGCTTATATTGCTGCTCCATCAGATGCTTATTGGCGGCATCGATGACAAGATTGCCGGTCGCTTCCGCGGACCAGGTGAGTATGTTCGCGTTGGCACCCATGTTGCTCCGGCTCCGGAGCAGGTTGAGCGTTTGATTGGAGTAACCCTCACTGAATATACGAGTGATATGTCTGCCTACTTCTTGGACAAGATCGCTAAATTCCATTTGGATTTTGAAACTACCCACCCGTTCTGCGATGGCAACGGCCGTATCGGTCGAGTGCTTATTTCGTACCAGCTTCAGCGACTCGGTTTCCCGATGATTATTATTCGAGACCGCGAGAAGAAGGAGTACTACAAATCGTTCGGCGACTACCGCGACGATCGGAACACCAAGACGCTTGAAAAGGTCATTTCTCTCGGCCTCATGGAGTCGCTCCACAAGCGCATCACATATCTCAAGGGCGATAAGGTCATTCGTCTTTCCGAATACACGAAAAGTCACACCAAATCTGCTTCAGCGATAACGAACGCCGCGCGCCGACAAAATATTCCTGCCTTCAGGGAGAAGGGTGTTTGGAAGATTAGCGAGAATTTTGAGTATAAACCCGGAGACGAAAAATAAAGTATATGGACCTATCACACCTCGACAAAAAATATTTCATAGACGCACATAAATACAATTGTCCTTTTTGCAAAAGGAATCATGTTACCTATCGGCTAGTCGACCGCTTCATTTTTAATTGGGGGGATAAAAAAATCTGTTATGGGTATTTGATCCGGTGCAATTCTGATGGATGCGAGAAAACATCTATGCACCTGAGCTTCAAGGAATTGCGAGAGTCATATACTCAATATAATCAGCGACAATACTACGATCGATTTGCACCAAATATCGATATTGATGCATCTTTATTTTTCTCTCAACCCACATCCTATTTTGTTTTAGACAATCGTGTTCCCGAAAAAGTCCGTGAGCTTATTTACGAAGCTGAAAATAGTCGCAAGTCTAACTTCCTTGTTGGCGCATCTGCATGCTTGCGAAAGGCGGTCTACGAACTTTTGGAGTACGAAAAAGCAATCGTAAAGAATCCCAAAAGCGGACATGCCGACTATCAAGAAAGTATTAAAAATCTCAAGACGAAATTTCCAAGCGTTGCCCCAGAGCTTTTTGATGCGCTCGGTCATGTACAGGAACTGGCAAGTGACAATGTTCACGAGGGTTCATGGGATGCATGGGATTCTCCCAAGCTTACGACTTTGATTGAGCTGACAAAGGCAACATTGCACGAGATGTACGTTGTTCCGGAAGAACGTAAAGAAAGGCTCGGGGTGTTGAGCCAACTCAAATCGGTATTTTCCAGTTCGAAAAACAGCCCAGAGGAAACGAAGGAAGTAGAGGAGGAAGTTAAACCCGAATAATATGGCAATTAAAAAATCACAGCTTTATAGCTCGATCTGGCAAGGATGCGACGAACTGCGCGGAGGCATGGATGCATCGCAGTACAAGGATTACGTCCTCGTGCTCTTGTTCGTGCGCTATGTCTCGGACAAATATGCAGGCAAGGCAAATCAGATTGTCGATGTTCCGGCTGGTGGCGGTTTTGCTGACCTCATAAAGCTCAAAGGCAAGACCGATATCGGCGAAGGCATCAACAAAGTCTTAAGCACCCTAGCTGAAGCGAACGGTCTGCATGGCGTTATCGACGCCGTGGACTTCAATGACGAGGATAAGCTCGGCAAGGGCAAAGACATGCAGGATCGGCTTTCAAACCTGATCGCCATCTTTGAGAATCCGGACCTAGACTTCAGCAAGAACCGCGCCGAGGGCGACGACCTTTTGGGCGACGCATACGAGTACCTGATGAAGCACTTTGCGGTTGAGTCAGGAAAGAGCAAGGGCCAGTTTTATACTCCGGCCGAAGTCTCTCGCATCATGTCCAAGGTCATCGATGTAAATAAAGCGACGACGAAGTCGCATACGGTCTACGACCCTGCTTGTGGCAGCGGTTCGTTGCTTTTGAAAGTGGCAGACGAAGCTCCGGCAGACATCACGATCTACGGCCAGGAGCTCGACAATGCAACCGCTGGTCTCGCAGTGCTTAACATGTGGCTTCACGGCAAGCCGACGGCCGATATTAAGAAAGGCCAGAGCACACTTTCCACTCCACTCTTTACGGACAAGGGCGAACTCAAGACTTTTGACTACGTCGTAGCCAATCCACCGTTTTCTTATAAGTCTTGGCGCAATGGTTTTGATCCTGAGCACGATCAATACGGACGTTTTGATGGCTTTGGCATTCCTCCCCAAAAGAGCGGTGACTATGCTTTTCTTCTGCACATCTTGAAGTCGCTCAAGAGCACCGGGACCGGCGCGGTTATTTTGCCTCACGGTGTCCTGTTTCGTGGCAATGCCGAAGGTGATATCCGTAAAAACATCATTGAGCGTGGGTACATCAAGGGCATTATCGGACTTCCGGCCAACTTGTTTTACGGGACCGGCATTCCTGCCTGCATCATCGTGCTAGATAAAGCCGGAGCACAAGATCGCAAGGGTATTTTTATAATTGACGCCTCTAAGGGCTTCATAAAAGATGGCAACAAAAACCGCTTGCGCGAGCAAGATATCCGCAAGGCCATAGATACCTGGAACGATCAGATCGAGGTACCAAAATATTCTCGATTCGTAAGCAACGAGGAGATCCGAAAAAATGACTACAACCTCAACTTGCCTCGATACATAGATACGCAAGAGGTAGAAGACGTCCAAGATCTTGAAGCCCATCTTAAGGGTGGTATTCCCGACGCTGATATAACTGCATTGTCGACATACTGGGACATCTGCCCGACACTCAGGAATTCTCTTTTTAAGGCAAACGGCCGAAAGGGATACAGCGAGGTCACGATCTCGCACGATGACATTAAGAAGACGATTCTTACTCATCCCGAGTTCGATGTGTTCAGACAAAAAATATTGGTGATCGTTGGTAAGTGGCAGACCGCTTCGGCCTCTTTCCTGAAGTCACTCGATAATACCAACCACCCCAAGGCTGTCATCCAAAAAATAGCGGATGATTTAATTACTGCTTGTGCCAACCTACACCTCGTCGACAAATACGACATATATCAGCACTTGATGGCTTATTGGGAGGAAGCGATTCAGGACGATACACACATAATTACCGTTGATGGTTGGAAGTCGGGCAACGAGGTAATTCGACTCCAGAGAGAAAACAAAGGCAAGAAAAAAGACATCGAGGGCCTGAGCGGTCTTGAGGGACGTCTCATCCCCATCTCACTTATCATTAAAACCTATTTCGCTAAGGAGCAGAAAATCCTTGACGATCTGAATGCTGCACTTGAACAGGTCGCGGTTGACATGGACGCAATGAAGGACGAACACGGTGGTGAGGAGGGTCAACTAACTGAAGTCATTGATAACGAAAAAATCAGCAAAGTCAGTGTGCAGAAACGAATCAAAGAAATTAAAGGCAGTACTGATGATGCCGATGAGCTCACCGTGCTTGAAAGATACTTAGCTCTGTTCGACAAGGAAACTGAGACGAAAAAATCAATCAAGGATGCGGAGAAGGAATTGGAGAAGAAGGTGCTTGCGAAATACCCGACTCTTGCTATTGAGGAAATCAAAACTCTCGTCGTGGATCGTAAGTGGATGGATGAACTTTCAGCACGAGTCTTAGGCGAAGTGGACCGTCTATCTCAAACGCTTGCAGGAAGGGTTAAAGAGTTAGCTGAGCGATATGCCGAGCCACTGCCAGCGATTGCGAAGGAGGTCGCAGAACTCCAGAAAAAAGCTGAAGTCCACCTTGCCAAGATGGGGTTTGGTTTGAAATAGCTATGACTACTACCGCACAAAAAATTCCATCAGGATATAAGCAGACCGACATCGGTGTGGTTCCGGCTGACTGGGATATTAAAAGGATTGAGGAACTAACACCTCAAGGTAAAAAATACGGCATCGTGGATGGTCCTTTCGGTTCGAATCTTAAGACTGAACACTACCGTAAATCAGGCATCCCAATAATCACAAGTGGTTACGTGACCGATGGTCACTTCTCTGCTGATGAGTACCTGTATGTCGATAAAGAGAAATTCAAACAGGAAAAGAGGAGCGCGGTTAAAGGAGGCGATATTGTGATGGCAAAAATAGGTGCAAGGTGTGGTGCAAGTGCGATTTTACCTAAAAACCATGCAGAGGGAATCTTGTCCGGAAACGCGCTAAAGATTTCAATCGACGAGAATCGATTCTCGACGTTTTTCGTATGGCAGATTTTATGGAACCTTTATTCCAGAGGAGATTTGGAATCAATCAGAAGCACTGGAGCACAACCAGCCCTTTCAATGGCGAATCTGAAAAAATATCAAATCGCTATCCCTACAGTTAAAGCTCAGCAAGAAGATATTGCGACCGCCCTTTCAGATGCCGATGAGCTAATCGACAAACTAAAATTTTTAATTGCGAAGAAACGAAATATCAAACGAGGAGCCATGCAGGAGTTGCTTAGTGGTAAATGTCGCTTGCCGGGATTCTCTGAAAAATGGGAGACAAAGAAACTCGGTGATCTATTAGATTATGAACAGCCGACACCTTATCTGGTTAAGAACACCGACTACAGCGATAGTCACAGTATCCCCGTATTGACCGCAGGTAAAACATTTATACTCGGGTACACAGCCGAGGAAACGGGGGTATTCCAAAATCTCCCGACGATAATTTTCGATGATTTCACTACGGCCATGAAATATGTTGATTTTCCTTTTAAAGCAAAGTCCTCGGCAATGAAAATGCTTGTGCCAAAGAACAAAGACGTAAACCTGAAATTTGTCTTTGCAAAAATGCAGCTTATCGATTTCAAGCTCGGAGACCATAAACGGTATTGGATTTCGGAATATCAAAATATCGAGATAGCCACTCCCAAACCCGATGAGCAGACCGCTATCGCCAGCACCCTCTCAGACATGGACACGGAGATCGAAAAACTTGAGTCGCAGCTCACCAAATATCAGGACATCAAACAAGGAATGATGCAGTCGCTTTTAACCGGGAAAATAAGATTACTCGCAAAATAATATGGACACACCAAACACAACCAAAGTCGGACAGCTGGAGCGCAAGACGCAAAACCGCATTGTGTCCCTATTCCGCGATCGACTCGGCTACGACTATCTCGGTAACTGGGAGGAGCGTGGCGATAACAGCAACGTCGAAGAGGGCTACTTGCGCTTGTTCTTGGCTCGCGCCGGGCACAGCGAGGCTCTCATCCAAAAGGCCATAACTGAATTCAAGAAAGCGGCCAACCATTCGCAGATGAGTCTGTACGATCTCAATAAAGAAGCGTACAGCATGCTTCGCTACGGCATCAAAGTCCGCGAGGAGCTCGGAGAAAACTATCAGACTGTCTGGCCGATCGATTGGCAGAATCCGGAGAACAACCATTTTGGTATTGCCGAAGAGGTCACCATTCGTGGAAACCGCACCAAGCGTCCGGACATCGTGCTGTACGTGAACGGCATCGCTCTTGGCGTGCTTGAGCTCAAGCGCAGCATTGTCTCTGTGTCCGAGGGTATCCGGCAGAACATCGGCAACCAAAAAGAGGAATTCATCAAGACGTTCTTTGGCACAGTCCAATTGCTCATGGCCGGTAACGACACCGAGGGCTTGGTATACGGCACGACCGAAACTACCGAGGAGCACTACCTCACTTGGAAGGAGCCCGGCCTCGGCAACGAGAGCCGACTCGATCGCTCAATACTCCAGCTGTGCGACAAGAAGCGGCTGCTTGAAATTGTGCATGATTTTATCGTCTTTGACAGCGGTATCAAAAAGACCGCTCGGCACAATCAATACTTCGGTGTAAAGGCTGCACGCGAATTCGTTCAGCGTCATGAGGGTGGAATCATCTGGCACACGCAAGGAAGCGGTAAGAGCCTCACGATGGTCTGGCTCGCCAAGTGGATTCGGGAGAATGTCACCGACGCTCGCGTCCTGTTGCTTACCGATCGTACTGAACTCGACGATCAGATTGAAAAAGTATTCTTTGGCGTTGATGAGAAAATCCATCGCACTAAAAGCTCGAGGGAACTCCTTGCCGAACTCAATACCAAGGACAAGTGGTTGCTCTGTTCTCTCGTCCACAAATTCGGCCGCGTGGGTGCTAGTGGCAGTCCGGATGTCGACGATTATGTCGCCGAGATAAAGAAGAATTTACCCAAGGACTTCTCTGCTAAGGGTAATCTCTTTGTGTTCGTTGACGAATGCCACCGCTCTCATACCGGCAAACTGCACGAGGCAATGAGGGAGCTTTTGCCTAACGCCACGTTTATCGGCTTTACCGGCACGCCGCTTCTCAAGGTCGACAAATCCAACAGCATTGGCGCGTTCGGACCGTACATCCACACCTACAAATACAACGAAGCCGTTGCCGACAAGGTGGTTTTGGATTTGCGCTACGAAGCTCGTCGCGTTGATCAGAACCTTACCTCGCAAGAGAAAATCGATGAGTGGTTTGAGGAACGAACTCGCGGACTTACTGACGTCGCCAAGGCTGAGCTCAAGCGACGCTGGGGCACGATGCAGAGCCTGCTCTCGTCTCGTTCTCGCCTTGAAAAAGTAGTGTTCGATATCCTCGACGACTTCTACAAAAAGGATCGTCTAGCGAGCGGTCGCGGTAACGCCATGCTTGTCGCGAGCAGTATCTACGAAGCCTGCCAGTACTACGAGATATTCCAAGCCCAGGGCTTTACCAAGTGTGCCGTCGTTACCTCGTATGAGCCGGGTGCGCTCTCTACCGACACTCGTGAGTATGCCGTCTACCAGAAAATGCTGAATGGTAAGAGCACGGAAGATTTCGAGAAAGAGATCAAAAAGAAATTCATCGAGCAGCCAGGCCAAATGCAGCTCCTTATCGTCGTGGACAAATTGCTCACCGGCTTTGACGCGCCTCCGGCCACGTATCTCTACATCGACAAGAATATGCAGGATCACGGCTTGTTCCAGGCGATCTGCCGCGTGAACCGCTTGGATGGCGAGGACAAGGAGTACGGCTATATCGTCGACTATCGTGACCTATTCAAGAAATTGGAGAAAGCTGTTGGTGATTACACCGCCGGTGCTCTCGAGGGCTTCGATAAAGAGGATGTGCTCGGGCTTCTTAAGGACCGTCTGGAGGAAGGCAAAAAGGATTTGGACGAGGCGTTGGAAATCGTCCGCGCTCTCTGCGAACCGGTTGCTCCCCCGAAAGACTCGGCCGCATATATTCGCTACTTCTGCGGTGACGTAGAGAATCCGTATTCGCTCAAGGAGAACGAGATCAAGCGTGTGAAGCTCTACAAAACTGTCAGTCACTTGCTCCGTGCCTATGCTGATATCGCCAACGACATGGTTGGTGTTGGATACAGCAAAGAGCAGGCGCAGGCTATGGAGCGCGAGGTCACCCACTTTGAACAAGTACGAATGGAAGTGAAGCTCGCCAGTGGCGACTACATTGATCTGAAGAAATACGAGCCTGCGATGCGTGCGCTTATCGACCGCTACATCACCGCCACCGAAAGCGAGAAGCTCTCGGCCTTTGACGATATGACTCTCGTGGACTTGATGGTGGAGAAGGGTGAGGACGCGATAAATGACTTGCCGGAAAATGTAAGGCAGAGCCAAGAGGCCGTAGCCGAGACCATCGAGAACAACGTTCGCAAGCTGATCATCGACGAGATGCCGACAAACCCAAAGTACTACTTGCGTATGTCTGAGCTCTTGGACGAGCTGGTGAAGAAGCGTAAGCAGGCGGATGTCGAATATCGGGACTATCTCAAGCAGGTCGTCGCCCTTTCCAAGAAAGTGAAGAACCCGATGGATGAGGCAGTCGGTGTGGAGATAAACACTTCAGCCAAGCGAGCTCTCTACGACAACCTGGGACAGGATGTGGCTAAGGCTCTGATCGTGCACGAGGCGATCACGGGCGCAAGGCAATCCGACTGGCGTGGCAACCACCTGAAAGAGCGAGCAATCAAGATTGAAATTAAAAAGGCTTTGCCTGATATCGGGGACGAGGAGCTTAAGAATCTCTTTGAGATTATCAAAAACCAAAATGAGTACTAACTCTCTCTTACAGCTTGGCACCGTCGAGGTCTTGGTCGTCCGCAAGCCGATCAAAAACCTGCACTTGGCAGTATTGCCACCGGCCGGGCGTGTTCGAGTGACTTCTCCGGAGAACATGAAAGACGATGCAATCCGGACCCTTATCGCCACAAGGCTCCCTTGGATCAAGCGTCAGCAAGGACGATTCGCCGGTCAGGAACGCCAGACCAAGCGAACGTATGTATCCGGTGAGAGCCATTACTTTTTCGGTAAGCGATACCGCCTCGAGCTGGTGTACAAGAACGAGGTACCTGCGGTCTTTCTGAAGGGCAAAAATAAAATCATCTTGCAGGTGCGTCCCAAGAGTCCGATAGCGAAGCGGCATGAGGTGATGACAGAGTGGTATCGCAAACAGCTCCAACCGATCCTTGAGAACTTGATAACGAAGTGGCAGAAGAAGATTGGCGTCCAGACGAGCTATTGGGGCATCAAGCAGATGAAGACTCGTTGGGGCACCTGCAATCACAAACGCGCACGCGTGCTGCTCAATCTCGAGCTCGCCAAGAAACCGCTTCCCTGTGTGGAATATGTCGTCGCTCACGAGCTCCTGCATGTGATCGAGAAAAAGCACAACGATAAGTTTGTCGGCCTTATGACTAAGCACGTTCCCAAGTGGCGCAGCATCAAAGACGAGCTAAATGGCTTCGTCCTCTCGCACGAGGAATGGAGGCACTAATTTTTATAACCTATGGACCTGATAAGCCAAATAACCTCATCCGATCTCTTTTCTAGGCTTGCTAAGGCCCTTTTAGCAGCGGAGCATAAAGATTTCCAAACCATCGACGACAGCGGTGGTGACGGTGGCAACGATGGGTACTCTGAGAGCCAAGAGACTCTTTTTCAACTCTACTGCCCTGAGAAGCCGGAGAAGGCTGACGACGCAACGTATAAAGCAAAGATCAAAGAAGATTTGGATAAGGCGAAGAAGCTTCTCGACTCCGGCAAATACAAAATCAAGGATTGGGTATTTGTTACTCCACGCGAGCTCCGCGAGCCCGTGCAGACCTATCTCCGAACCGAAGCAACAGCGCGTGGCATGAATGGCATTGCGTGGTCGGGCACAACGCTCACGGGTCTGTTTGCTAAGCACGCCCATCTGCGAAGCCAATTCCCTGAGCTGATCCAACCTGATATCGAGGCGCAGATTGGAGGGATAGCGGAACGGTTGGATGCTGTGGACGATGTGAAGAAAGAATATCGCACGCAACTCGAGCAGAGCTATCAGCGTAGGATTGACCAGGCGAAGCAGAAGTTAGATCAGGAAAAATATGAGACGGCCAAAAAGGAGTACGATCTTATTCTTACCGATCTCCTCACAGTGACCGAGAAGATTGACCCTCATATTTATTTCCGTGTTTACAACAATCTTGGAGTAGCTGAGAACAACCTCCAAAACAACGACAGGGCCGCGGAGCTCTTTCAGAAGGCATACGAGGCGGAGCCTGAGTTGCCGATGGCAGTTTGCAAAGGTGCGTTGGCAAAGCTCCTGAAAGGCGTTCCGGCCGAGGGGCTACCAATGATTGAGGAGTTGCTGAAAAAGCACCCAACGGATGATCAGACCGTAACCGCAAAGGCGAATATTCTGTATGCCTTGGATCGGTATTCGGAGCTCATTCCTTTCTTGAAAGAAAAAGGAAAGGTCGCCCTCGCGCATTGGTACGAAGGCTTTGAGCGAATGGGTAAGAAAGATTACGACGGAGCGATGGCGTCTTTTGAGAATGTCGTTCGGTTGGAACCCAAGAATGTCCGCGCCCTCATGCTCATCGCTCAAAACGTAATGGTTGGTACGCGTGAAGCGGTAAGAGACAATCCGTTTCCTCCCGATAAAATTCCTAAAGCTATCAGCGATAAATTCATCCGAGCGACCGAGTGCCTTAAGGAAGCGGCACGGCTCCTGAAAGACATGGAAAATAAAGCAGACTTAGAGATGGCCTATGCCAACCTCTCCGGATGCTATGTCGCGCTCGGGCTGTACGAAGAATCCATCGCTGCTGCGGAAGAGGCTGCGGTGATTGACCCCACATCTGCTGTTCCCTCGTTGAATAAGGGCATTGCTCAACTAAAGCTTGGGCGGTTTGCAGAAGCGATAAAAAGTTTTCAATCCTACAAGGACTTGGGCGGTGGCGACATCGAGGTTGACCGACACATCGCTTTCTGTTCGCTCCGGACCGGCGACTTTGCGACTGCCGAAAAGTTTATTACCGCCCTGCTTGAAACCGAGTCAGGGCTTGATCTTGATATTGCGGAACTGGCCGTTGACCTTTACTCGCGCAAGCTCGACAACGAGAAACTTAATCCTTTGCTTGAAAGGCTTGAGAAAGATTTTCCGAACAATTCCCAGGCACTCAGGCTTCGTGGCGCGTATATGCAACGGCTCGGACTAGAAGGCGCGGACGTTCTCTTGCAACGCGCCTTACAAAACGCGCCGTCTGAGTCGGAGAAAATGCTTACCGAGATTGACCTTGCTGATCTGCGCTTCGACCAAAAAGACTACGCGACTGCTGCAGAGCTCTATAAAAAATATCTCAACGTGCAGGACGGTAATCCGCCGACGCGGAAATACGCGCAGGCAATTTATAACCTCGGACAATATGGTGCGCTCCTTGATTGGGTCGATACCATGAGTCCGGAATTGAGGAGTGAGTCGCTCATCGAGCAGCTCGAGGCATACGCCAATCTATACTTGGGCAACCTGGATAAAGCATCGCAGCTATTCAAAGACCTGTTCCAGAAAAACCCAAATAGCTTCCAGTACGTCGTTTATTACGCTATGTGCCGGTTCAGACTCGGCAAGGAGGACGACGCGAAGGTTGCCTTTGATGCAGTGAAGAATCGCGTGGAGGATGCCGCGGACCTGATAACGCTTGCCGGTGGATACGAGTTTATCGGCGAATGGGAGATTGCAATCGACCTCACGTTTAAGGCGTTGGAGAACGACCCCAACAATCCCAAGGCTCACTTGGCTTATATATTTACGTTCCTAAAACGCGAACAAGCCGACGGCAAGGAGCCTGCCGAGAAATACATCAAGGCGTTCCAAAAATCTATCGGCGACTTCAATAAGCGTTTTCCCGAAGAGAAAGCACTTCAGGGCTTCGAGGTGAAAGACAACGACATCAGCGGAATTCTAAAGATGGTAGACCAGATGGCTGAGACTACCGATAACGCCACCAAGCTGTACAAAGAATCGCAGGCACCTATGGCGATGATTCCTCGCCTCACGGGGAAGAAGCCTTTTGACGTATGGGCAGCCTTTACTCAGATGCCGGGCGTTGGAATCAAAATATCTTTCGGCGCAGCTGATGAGATTAAGGGTGAGATATCCACGGTGGAAGAATCGCACGACGGCTCCGTCGTTCTCGACATCTACCCTCTGTTCCTGTTGGCCCACGTTGACCAACTGGAGCTTTTACCGAAGCTCTTCAAGAAAATCTGCGTGCACCAAAGCCTCATGGACGAGCTGACCGAGACAGTCGATGATCGAAAGGTCTCCTCTCGAAAAGGTATGAGTTCGCTCGCCAAGATCGATGGACAGCACCGTATGACTGAAATTACACCGGACCAGGTTAAGAAAACACTGGACTTGGTGGAAAAAATACGCGCATTCGTCAGCTCCAATCCGAACGTAGAGGTTCGTGGTTTTGCCAAAGAAAAACCAAAGGAAGAACGCAACATTCTCAATGCGTTGGAGGAAAGCACCCGAGATAGTGCATTGCTGGCCGAGGAGCTTAAGGTTCCGTTTTACTGCGATGACCGGATACTGCGCGTCGTCATGAGCAAGGAGCATAGCACTAAGTCTTTTTCCTCACAGACGCTCTTTGTTGTCGCACATCAAAAGGGGTTCATTACTCTTGATAAGAAGTTCGAGCTCCAAAGGACAATGGTCGACTTCAATTACGAATTCGTATCCATCGATTCGATCTTTATTTTCAATCAGCTGAAAAATGCCGGTTATCGCGTGGAGGATATCGCGTCCGTTATCTCCTTGCTCGTGCGAAAAGAGACGAGCATTCAGTCCTTGGGGATTGTGCTGGCCGACCTGCTCTTTATTCTCATGATGGACCGATCGCTGGACGCTACTACCAAGAGGCAGATATTCAAGTACATTCTGACAGAAGCTAGCCCTAATCACGATCTTGCGAATATCGAGGAGGGCGTCTTTGCCAATCTCCAGCGGAGGGTTCTGCCCGGCAAGCAGGAAGAACTTAAGGCACTGATCAAAGTATTTTTCCGGCTATGAAATCAAACGACTGGTACAAAAAGGTTCTGCTAAAAAACGCCAAGGAGATCGTAAGCGACGGGACGACCTACGTGATCCTTGCTCTGGTGCTTTTGCTTTGGCACTTCGCTTTGGGTATTAAGTTTGAGTGGCAGCACATCGCGCCCCTGTCCGAGCCAAGCGTCTTTGTCCGGGCATTTTACAGCGCGTTCACGTTCTGCACGCTTGGTCTGCTGCTGTACGTACTGCGCTTCTATAAAGTCCTGCACGATATCGTCGTTAAGGCTTTTGGCATGTGGGAGCTCTACAACCTCATCAAGGCATTGGTCTGGCTGTTGCTGATGTATATTTCCTACACCTATCTCGTGCCGTGGCTCTTTAATATTTTGAACGCCAGCGCATCGCTATTATTCAACGTCGCCAATCTTGTGCTTTACGCGATTCCGCCGGTCGGTATCGGCATAGTCCTCAGCATCATTTACCTCCTTGTGAGAAAGAAGATCAAAGCCTAACGCAAAAGCCACGGTGTGCCCGTGGCTTTTGGTTGGGGTTGCCGTGCGGCATCGTCCCGGCCGTGTTAGTTAATTAATTTCGACGATGGCTCGTGGCTTAGAAGTGCACACGATCCGGGAAGAGAATGTTGAGCTGTGCCAACACCTCGCCCCAATTCCTAGTGGTAAGCACCCATCCCTGCGTAATGTCGGCCTGTGCGAGCCACAGGAGCTTTATAAGCGCGTCATCGTGAGGGAAGATGGTCGTTGTCTTGGTCACCTTGCGGAATTGCCTGTTGAGATTCTCGATCGCGTTCGTGGTGTACACCATCTTGCGGATTGGCTGCGGATAATTGAAGAACGGCGCAAGGTCAATCCATCGGGTCTCCCAGCTCTTAAGGTAAGAGCGGTACTGCGGCCACCGCTCCATCATCTGCTTCAGAGCTTCCAATCCTGCTTCCTCGGTCGGAGCAATGTAGATTGTTTTCAGCTCGTCGCAGAATTGCTTTTTATCCTTGTGCGGAATGAACATGATTGTGTGCCTGATCTGGTGTGTAATGCAGACCTGCACGTCCGTGTGCGGATAAATCGCTTTGATTGCCTCGGGGAATCCCTTGAGACCATCCACACATGCGATCAGGATGTCATCGACGCCTCGGTTCTTGAGGTCGTTCAGTACGTGCATCCAGAACTTCGAGCCTTCCGACTCGCTGACCCAAATGCCCAACACTTCTTTTTGCCCGTACTGGTTGATCCCAAGCACGATGTATGCGACCTTTGAAGCGATCTTACCTGCGTCACGCACCTTGAAGTGCAGACCGTCGAGGTATACTACCGGGTAGCACGACGAGAGTGAGCGCGACTGCCATTCTTTCACCAGCGGAAACACTTTGTCGGTGATCGCCGATATTGAAGGCTGCGCGATTTCAATGCCGTGCATATTTTTCAGGTAGTTCGAGATGTCACGGGTGGTGAGCCCTTTTGCGTACAGGCTTATGACCATAGCCTCGGTGTCGCTTCCGACGACATCAAACCATGGGCTGAACACGCCGATCTCAGAAGACGCAATGCTTTGAAGCGCGTGCATCTTGTCCTTTGGCAGGTGTACGCGCTTTCGCGTAATTTCCACAGGAGGGGCACTCCTGGCGTCCTTGCGCTCGTCCGCGTTTTCCTCATTTCTATCTCCAGTTGAGAGGACGGGGGCGAGCAGTTCCTGGGCGAACGCTGCGACATCCTCCGGTGTCTTTAGACCTTTAACTTTTCTCTGGTACTCGGCATAACTTAATACGTTGGTATTCATGGTTTTTTGGTTATCGGCCGGAACGAAAAAACCGCCGGGTACCCCGACGGCATTTTGCTGAAGATCCACCCGATTAGGCAACCCGGCCAGTGGAGTGGATAAACCCTATTTGAGGTCTTTGCCCAAAGGAAGCTAACATCCCAAACGGTCAGCTGACGTGCCAATGGATTCGCCTGATGCATGGCGAAGTGCTTGGCTAAGACCAACCTTGGTTTGGCACTGGCGAGATAATCTCTCGCCAGTCCTAAGCAGGGGTTATAATAAAAGCCCATAGCGAGCGTGAATGCCCACGGCCCAGCCGGGGCATTTTTGCGGATAACTCAGTCCACGTGCTCAAAGGGCGACTCGCGCCGGAGCACCTTTACGGCAGCCTCCATCTCGTAGGAGTGCCACCCGTTCAGAATGACGGTTCGAAGCTCTCGCACCGCTCGGAGCCAACAAAAAACTCTCTGAACGGAGAGTTTTTTGTATTCATTGCATTGACGATGCGAGCGTTTTGATCTATGTTTGTCGCCAGTGGAATCCACCGTTCGCCTCTTTCCTCTGCCGCATCAACCCGATGCAACAAGCAGACGCAGGCGAAAATCCGCTACACACGGGTTCAAAGGTCGATCATTCTTATTCAGATAAGAATCCCTTATGGAACCAAAGCAAAAAGACTACCATGAGGATGAGGCGTTAATGAAGCATTGGCGCAGCTGGGGCTCCTGGTATAGCTGGGGGTCCGCGACCGGACTGGGACTGTTTCTCATCTCGGTCGGCATCTTGCTTGTCCTCCTCCATGTTGCGGAATTGATTTAAATTCCGCAAACAAAAAACGGATCTTCGGACCCGTTTTTTGTTTAGCGGCGCTTGCGCTACACTGCCGGCGATATGAAACGACTCAAGGTTCTGTTCATGGGACAGGGGAAGATCGGTTCAGCGATCCATCATGTGTTGAAGCATGGGAAGGGTACGAAGCCGATCGTTGATTGTTGGGACGTTGACGCCTCGAAGATGAAGAAGGTCTGCGATCTTGCGAAAACGGTTCCCGAAGCAGACGTCATTTTTCTCTGCGTTCCTTCATGGTGTATTGCGGACGTCGCGAAACAGATTCGACCTCTTCTTTCTGCGAAGACGGTTCTCGTGAGTGTCTCAAAAGGATTGGATCAGAAAACGTCTGAGACGATCGATGTCGTGCTCGGGAAACATTTTCCGCGTCAGCCATTCGTTCTTCTATTCGGTCCGATGCTTGCGGATGAACTCCTCGCGGATCACGTCGGTGCAGCGTCTGCAGCTTCATCGAATGCGCCTGCACGAAAAAGAATTCAAGAACTTTTTCGTGGAAGCAAGCTGCGAATCGTTCCGACGACGGACGTTCGCGGCGTCGCTATCTGCGGCGTGTTGAAAAATGTCTACGCGATAGGTCTTGGGATCGCGAAAGAATTGAAGCTTGGCGATAACTTCAACGGTTGGTACATGGAACAGGCATTTGCTGAAATGGGTGTTATCGTAAAAAAATTCGGAGGGACATATCACATACTTCTTGAACCGGCAGGGATCGGTGACTTTATCGCGACGGGCTTCAGTCTCTTTTCAAAGAATGTCACGTACGGACGCGAGCTCGTCATGAGCGGTGAGCCGGCTTCTCCATCGGAAGGTGCCGTTTCGATCAAGCCGCTTTCCAAACGGCTTGGTACGAGCAAAAAAATACTTCCACTCTTCAATAAACTGGAGCGAATCGTCCTCCACGGTGCGAAGCCACGAATCATTACGGAATCATGATATCCTCTGGCTATGACCAAACAGCCCCAGCTCCTCATTCTTCCGTTCGACCACCGCAGCTCCTTTTCTCGCGATCTTCTCGGATACGAGGGAAAACTCACTCCGAAACAAAAGAATGATGTCAAAGCGCTCAAACGAATCGTGTTTGATGCGTTTGAGAGCGTCGTGAACAAGGATCGATCGCGTGGCGAGTTCGGCATTCTCCTGGATGAAGAGTTTGGCTCAGAGCTTCTCCGCAAGGCGAAAAAAATGGGTGTCCAGCTTTGTTTAACGACGGAAAAAAGCGGGCAAAAAGAATTTCAATTCGAATATGGCGCATCGTTCGCAAAACATATCAATGCGTTTTCTCCACAATACGTGAAGGCTCTCGTCCGATACCATCCTGCCAATGTTGAAGCGAACAAACACCAACTGACGCGTTTAAAGAAGCTGTCTGATTTTTGTCATCGCAACGGATACCAACTTTTGTTCGAACTTCTTGTCCCGCCAACGGAGCAGGATCTCGCGAAGGTGAAGACACAAGCTGCCTACGATAAAAAACTTCGTGCGAAATACACAGAGCAGGCAATCCAGGAGATTCAGAAAAAGGTAGACGTCGACCTTTGGAAGGTGGAGGGGTTTACGAAAGGGGAATGGAAGCGAATCTTGAAGATAACGAATCCTGCGTCGCGCATGATCGTACTTGGTCGCGGAGGAGATCGAAAGCAGGTGGAAACATGGCTAAAGGATGCTGCCGGATTTGAACAAATTATTGGTTTTGCCGTGGGCCGGACGATCTTTTATGAGCCTCTGAAGGGCTTTATCGCGAAAAAACTCAGCCGAACACAGGCTGTAGAAGGGATCGCCAAACGCTTTTCTTCGTTTGTCCGCCTGTGGAGATCCAAAAAATCAGCATAAGAAGGGCGTAGGGCTAGCCAAAAACCCCAATTTAGCGTATCCTCCGATCATGAAAGAACTTCCCGCTGCGACAACCCCTGTCTTTTATGGCATGGGTATCGCCCCGAAACTGCTTGAAACGCTTGAAAAGCTCAACTTCTCAACGCCAACGCCCATCCAGTACAAGTCGATTCCGATCGCAATCCAAGGCAAGGATGTGATTGGTATTGCCCAAACCGGTACCGGCAAGACCCTCGCATTCGGCATCCCCCTCATCCAGCGCCTCGCCCAAACCAAGGGTCGTGGCCTCATTATTTTGCCGACACGCGAACTGGCGATTCAGGTTGACGAGACGATTCAGCTCATCGGACGCAGCATCGGACTTCGCACGGCCGTTCTGATCGGCGGTACTTCGATGTACCCGCAGAAATCCGCCCTCGCGCGTAAACCCCACGTCATCATTGCGACGCCGGGACGTCTGATCGATCACATGGAGCAGAAGACATTGAGCCTCCAGGACGTGTGCATCCTCGTATTGGACGAAGCGGATCGCATGCTTGATATGGGATTTGCTCCGCAGATCAATCGTATTCTTCAATCCGTCCCGAAAGATCGTCAGACGATGTTGTTCTCTGCAACCATGCCGGCAGATATCGTAAAGATCGCGAACACCCACATGAAACTTCCGGTTCGCGTTGAAATCGCTCGCGCGGGAACCGCGTCAGAAACGGTTGCTCAGGAACTGTTCGTTGTCCGCAAGGAAGAAAAGAATCGGTTGCTGCAAAAATTGCTTGATGAATACCATGGAACCGTTCTCGTCTTTTCTCGTACCAAACACGGCGCAAAGAAAATCGCGCGTTCGGTCCGCGGAATGGGACACAACTCTTCCGAGATTCACTCGAACCGCTCGCTTGCACAGCGCCGCGAAGCGTTGGAAGGATTTAAAAATGGAAAGTATCGCGTGCTTGTTGCAACCGATATCGCTGCTCGTGGCATTGACGTGAAGGGAATTGAGCTCGTCGTAAACTACGACTTGCCGGATAACCCCGAAGATTACGTGCACCGCATTGGACGCACGGGTCGCGCCGGTCTCGAAGGTCGTGCCATCTCGTTTGCGACACCTGATCAGGGAAGCGATGTCCGTGCGATTGAACGGCTGACGCATATTCGTCTCCCGATGACGAAGCTCCCGGAATTGCCTCAAGAACGAAAAGCGGAAGGTGCCGAATTTGAAGAACGTGAATATCGTCCGTCTCGCCAATACGGACAACGACCTCAGCGCAGCGGAGGTCATAGCCGAGGACCGGGTGGTCGCGGGCATGGAGGCGGAAGCGGAAGTACAGCATCACGTCCCGGAGGCGGAGGTCGCTCCTCGTACAGCGGACGACGTCGCTACTAATCATTACGAATATTTATGTCCCTTCTTCGCTTGGATGACAAGAATCTCATCGCTCATGCCGGAAAGGCACTGAAGACGCTGAACGCTCGACTTGCTCGAGCGAAAGAAGCCGTCATTGAACAAGCGGAGTCGGGAACACAAGGGTGGCTGTTTCTTCCGGATGACCGGGAGATGGTGAGCCGGATCAAAAACCTCGTCGCGAAGACACGGGGTTTTTCGGATCTCCTCGTGATCGGTATCGGTGGATCTGACCTCGGAGCACGCGCATTGTCGAAAGCGCTTACGACGCAGAAGACAAAGGGTCTTCGATTGCATTTCGCAGGAGCAAACACCGACCCGGACGAACTCACGACGATCTTGCGTGAATTGGATCTCAAGCGAACGCTTGTAAACGTTATTTCCAAATCTGGAGATACCGTCGAACCGATGGCGACATTTTTGATCGTGAAAGAAGCACTCGCCAAAGCTGTCGGAAAAGGGAACGTTGGCAAACATATCGTTGCAACAACGGATCAGAACGCCGGCTCTTTGCGTGAGCTCGCGGAACGAGAGAGTTTTTATACGTTACCGGTTGCGGGAAATATCGGAGGTCGATTTTCCGTTTTGACAGACGTCGGCCTCTTTCCGCTCGCTGCCGCCGGAATTGATATCGTTGCGCTTTTAAAAGGAGCTCGCGTTGAACGTGATACGTTTGTACGCGATAGCGCTGACCGATACCAAGGAGCACGGTATGCAGCACTTCAATATCTGATGGCGGAAAAATACGATCGTCGTATACAGATTCTTATGCCGTATGCAGAACGACTGAGAGAATTCGGCTTTTGGTACCGACAACTGTGGGCCGAAAGTCTTGGGAAACGATTGAACAAAAAAGGAAAGGTCGTTCACGTGGGACCGACACCGATCGCGGCTCTTGGTGCAACGGATCAACACTCGCAGATCCAGCTGTATGTTGAAGGACCTCAAGACAAAACCGTGACTTTCATTGAAGTCGATCATTTTGATACCGATCTCCGTGTTCCGACGGCGGCAAAAACGATCCCATCCCTTGCGTATCTCTCCGGCGTTTCGATGCAACGTGTCATTCATGCAGAACGGGAAGCGACGGCGAGAGCACTCACGGATGCGAAGAGACCCAATGCGACGATCCATCTTGATCGCATCTCACCTGAGTCGATGGGTTCACTCGTGATGTTCTTCCAGATCGTGACAGGCCTCTCCGGAGAATTGTATGATATTGATGCCTACGACCAACCTGGCGTCGAAGGCGGTAAACGCGCAATGCGCAAGATTCTGAGCTAATCACTGTATGATCGACGACAAACAAACGTGCGATGTGTGTGGAGAGGAATTCAACGAAGACCGTCCGCACCCGCACACCGATCCGAAGAAGGAAGGGGAGGAAACTCCTGAAGAAGACGCCCCAGGCGTAGCGTGATATGCTTCATACATAATTTCCTAACCACCCATTGATATGCCCGACAAGAAAAAATCGTCACATCTCGGCGCAGGACTGTTGGTCGGCGCGGCGATCGGCGTGGCCACGGCCGCGTTTCTCCAGTCAAAAAAAGGGAAGGCGTTTACAAAAGACCTCTCGAAAAAAACCATGGCTCTTCAAAAGAAGATCACGATGGAACTTCAAAAGAGCGGAACGCTTACCAAGGAGAGCTACCAAAACCTTGTCGATAAAGTTGTCGCGTACTACGTCACGACAAAAGATATCGCCAAGAACGAAATTCCCGAAGTGACCAAGCTTCTCAAGTCACATTGGAAGAACGTCGAACGCGAGCTCAAGAACGTCAAATAAAAAAACGGCCCCGCCCTTCGCGAAGAGCGGGGCCGTTTTTTTATTTGATAACAATTTTTCCTTTTTCGGCATCGACGGTAACGGAATCACCCTCGTTGATTTTTCCTTCGATGATCCGCAAAGCGAGATCGTCCAGAACAACGTCTTGAATCGCGCGCTTGAGCGGACGGGCGCCAAACGCAGGATCGTAGCCCTTTTCTGCAATCAATTTCTTCGCCTTGTCCGTGAAGGACACGGTAATACGTTTTGCCTTCAGACGTTCCACAACCTTTTCAAGTTGGAGGTCGACGATCTGTTCCAGTTCCTTTTTATCAAGTGCATGGAACATTACGGTTTCGTCGAGACGATTCAGAAACTCCGGGCGGAAGTGATCACGAAGCAACGCTTTCACCTTCGTCTCGATATCTTCTTCTTCCTTTTTCGAATCCGTTCCCTTGAATCCAATCTGGCCGCGCGTTGTGCCCCAATCAAGAATCATGTCCGAACCGATGTTCGATGTCATGATCATGATCGTATTTTTGAATGAGATCGTGCGTCCCTTTCCATCTGTGAGACGACCATCATCGAGTGCCTGAAGAAGCGTGTTGAAGACATCCGGATGCGCTTTCTCCACTTCATCGAAGAGAACGACGGAGTAGGGGCGTCGGCGAATTTTTTCCGTGAGCTGCCCGCCTTCATCATAGCCGACATATCCCGGCGGAGAACCGATCATGCGCGAGATCGCATGCTTTTCCATGTATTCAGACATATCGATGCGCACGACGGCATTTTCGTCGTCGAACATGATTTCTGCGAGTGCCTTCGCAAGCTCTGTCTTGCCGACACCCGTCGGACCGAGGAAGAGGAATGAGCCGATCGGCCGCTTCTCTTCTCCGATTCCTGCGCGTGAACGTCGCAGCGCGTTTGAGACGGCTTTGACGGCCTCACGTTGACCGACGACCCGTTTCGAAAGCTCCTGCTCAAGCTTCGCCAATTTCGCGGCTTCGCTTTCGAGCATGCGCGAAACCGGGATACCCGTCCAACGCATCACGACGGCAGCGATGTCTTCGTCCGTGACGACGTCTTTCAAGAGACCACGCTGCCCCTGCATCGTCTTCAATTGCACCTCAATATTTTTCATTTCCTTTTCTGTTTGCGGCAGGGAGCCGTAACGAATCTCTGAGACTTTTTCGAGATCACCACTGCGTTCCGCGATATCCGCCTGGCTCTTCAACTTTTCGATCTCTTCCTTTGCCGCGCGCATTTTCATCAATACTTCTTTCTCTGCGGTCCATGACAGCTCAAGTTGATGCGCTTTTTCTGAAATTTCTGCAAGTTGCTTTTCGAGTTCGATAAGACGCTCTTTCGATTCTGCGTCTTCTTCTTTTGACAATGCGCGCTTTTCAATTTCAAGACGCGTGATTTCGCGCTTCAATTTATCCAAATCCTCCGGCAACGAATCAATCTGCATGCGAAGCGCTGCGGCGGATTCATCAACGAGGTCAACCGCTTTGTCCGGCAAGAAACGATCCGTGATATACCGATCGGAAAGCTTTGCTGCCGCAACGAGCGATGCATCGGCAATACGTACGCCGTGATGGAGTTCGTATTTTTCCTTGATGCCACGAAGGATCGCGACCGTGTCTTCAACGGAAGGCTCATTCACAAATACCGGCTGGAAACGGCGTTCAAGAGCGGCATCCTTCTCGATGTATTTTTGATATTCCTTCAGTGTCGTGGCACCGATGGCACGCAGTTCTCCACGAGCCAATGCGGGCTTCAGAAGGTTCGACGCATCCATAGAACTACCTTCTCCGGATGCACCGGCTCCAACGAGCGTATGAAGCTCATCGATGAAGAGGATGATTTTTCCACCGGCGCGCTCAACATCCCGAACAACAGCCTTCAGACGTTCTTCAAATTCGCCACGAAACTTGGTGCCCGAAATCAATGCACCGAGATCGAGTGACACAACCTCTTTATCCTTCAATGTTTCTGGAACATCACTTGCGACAATGCGTTGCGCGAGTCCTTCGACGATGGCGGTTTTTCCTGTTCCGGCTTCACCGATGAGAACAGGGTTGTTTTTCGTGCGACGGGAGAGGACCTGCATCACACGACGAATTTCATCGTCACGTCCGATGACGGGATCAAGGCGCTCTTGGCGCGCGAGATCTGTCAGGTTACGAGAATATTTTTCCAGCGCCTGAAAACTTCCTTCCGGTTCAGGCGAATCGACGTTCACGTTGCCGCGCACGTCTTTCAATGCTTTCAAGATCGCATCCGTCGTCACGCCAACCTGTCGCAATGAGTCGGCCGTCGGATCGTTCCCTTCCGCGATCGCAAGAAGGAGATGCTCCGTGGAGATATATTCGTCCTTAAAGGATTTTGCCGCGCGCTCGGCGTTCGCGAACGTTCGCGTCAGTTCGGGTGACAAAAAAATCTGACCGATGCCACCGCCTTGCGCATTGCTTTTCGGGAGATGGAGAAGGATATCATCAAGTCGACCTTTCAGGTCGGCAACATCAATTTGGAGTTTTTTCAGAATAGCCGGAACGGTTCCGCCGTCCTGCTCAAGAAGGGCAGCGAGCAGATGGGCCGGTTCGATGGCCTGTTGGCCGTTTGCAACCGCCACATGATGGGCAAGTTGGATGGCTTCCTGGGATTTGGTGGTGAAGTGTTGGGGCAGCATAATTAGCAGTCTCTAATGTAGACTGCTAATTAAAATCTTGCAACTCCTGTTAGTCCAACCGCACGCCAAGAGGTCGTTCGATCACGAAAAGCTTGTTATAATCGAAGTAATCGATGGTGGCGCCTCCGGTCGCTGGTTTAATCTCAATCCGCTTTGGAAGACCATTTGCAACGCAAATCGTGAGCTCCGTCCGTTCTCCTTCCGCATCCGTCAATATGGTCGTATAGCGATCGCATGCAAGCGCACTGTCCTTATTTTTCGTTACCGTATTCGAATCCGGAATCGATGTTCCAAGCAACGAGTCTTCGCCATCGACCGCGGATCGGAACGCAGTGGTGAGCGCTTGGGATTTTTCCTGATTCTTCACGTAGGTCCAATTCCCGTTGGGGAGACGAATATAAAACATTTTTTCGACACCGATCACTTCACTCGTTTCAAATCCATTTTGCGATGGGACCTGAAGCGATCCGTGGAATCGTTCCGGTTTTGTGACATCGATCTGTCCGGTCATCCGTCCGTCTTTTGTCTCGATCGCCAGCTTCGCACGGAATGAACGCGCGTCTTGAAAACGCTCGATCGCCTCGCGCAGCTCACGGAGATGCATCTGATTTTCCGTTTCCGGAGGAGGCGAGGGGGGAAGATAGGCGTCGGATTGAAAACCGCCATCGCCTTGAGCTGATGGATTCGCGGCTTTTTTACATCCCCAGCCGAATGCTGCAAGAAGGAAGATGAGAAAGAAAAAATGCAAACGGCGCATAGAGATCATTGTCGGGTAACAACAACGATAACCGTTGTCGTTGTAAAGCCGTTTCCGGACAAAAGAGTAAAGCGGTTTTCTCCGTTGAGCAGTCTGACGGGAATTGCAAAACGACCTGCCGTAACAGAATGGTGTTCATCGTTGACGAAGACGTCATTCATATTTGTTGTTCCCACGATCTCAATCTCGCTCTCCGTCGTGATCGTTCCACCGGCAGGGCCTTCCAATCGAAGCTCTGGAGTTACAAGCGGAGTTGGCGACGCAGAACACCCTGCTCCCAAGAGAAAAAGCAATGCGAGGGATGCAACCACTCTTTTCATATACCCATGATACATCGTCGCTCAAATGGCCGGAAGATGATACGCTCCCCGCAATATGATCGTCCGTGCGGTCTTCCTTGTTATCATACTCAGCGGTCTTGCGATCGGTTCGTTTGGGGTTTTGAGTATCGTCCCTGGTGAAAAACGATTCAAGATGGATGAATACAATACGCTGGAGCAAGGATGGAGATTGCAGAACCCGCTCGTAAAACAACATTTGTACGGACGCTTGGAAGGAAGAGGCGATGTCGATTACGTGACGTTCACACTCGCGACGCCAACGCCGGTAACGATTTCGATCAAAAATCCGGCGGGGGATGCGGGGTTTGAACCGACGATTATTTTATTTGGACCGGGGCTGCCGATCCCGAATGAGAATCCTCCGATCGCCATCGGTGAACCGAACGGTGCCATTGTTTCAAAAACGATCCGCGATAAACAGCGACCGATTTTTGAACCGAGTGAACTCACCACGTATTTGACCGGTCCCACCATTCGCGCGGATTTGAAGAAAGCAGGAACGTATGCCGTCGCGATTGTGACACCAAGCGGTGAACCGGGACGATACGTTCTCACGATTGGGAGCGGAGCTGGGCAGGGGATCATGGACCAGATACGCGAAATCCCTCCCACGGTCAAAGCGCTCCTACGCCTGTACTGACGGCGTGGGCTGTGGCATCCTTTGCCCATGCACGGAACGCTGTTCATGGTCGCAACGCCGATCGGCAATCTTGAAGATATTACGCTGCGCGCACTGAAGACGTTGAAAGACGTTGATGCGATTGCCTGCGAAGACACACGCGTCACATCGAAGTTGATTTCTGGTACGGGTCTTTCCGGAAAAAAGCTGATCGCGCTCCACGAACATACGGATCAAAAAAGACTGGATGAAATCGTTGCACGCCTCGTCGAGGGTCAAAACATCGCATATGTCAGCGATGCCGGTACTCCCGGAGTGAACGATCCTGGCGGAAAACTTGTCGCCGCAGCACTCGAAGCTGGCGTCCCCGTCGTCCCGCTCCCCGGACCTTCGGCCATGACCTGCGCAATTTCCGTCTGTGGGTTTCCGATGGATGACTTCCGCTATCTTGGTTTTGTTCCACATAAAAAGGGACGGGAGACATTTTTCCGCGAACTTGCGGAACGTGAAGAGGCGAGTATCTTTTTTGAATCGACACATCGCATTGCAAAAACGATGGAGAGTTTAAAAACGCATCTGGACTCGGAGCGAGGCGTCTTCATCGGACGTGAACTGACGAAGATGCATGAGACGCTCTATCGCGGCACCATTACGGAGGTCGCTTCACGACTTCAAGAAACAAGTACGAAAGGAGAATTTGTGATCATCATCGCACCGAAGGGTTTCAAGGTATGAAGAAAAAATACTACGTCACGACACCGATTTACTACGTCAACGACAAACCGCATATCGGCCATACCTATACGACCGTCGTCGCGGATGCGCTCGCGCGTTTTGAACGTTTGCGCGGAACGGATGTGATGTTTTCGATCGGCGTGGACGAGAACAGTCAGAAAAATGTTCAGTCGATGGAAAAGGCGGGGGAGAGCGACCTCGCGTCCTATTTGGATCGCATGGCAGGAACATGGAAGCAAACGTGGGACGACGTTGGGATTTCATATGATCGGTTTGTTCGCACAACAGAACCTGCCCATCAAAAAGCCGTCGAACGATTTTGGAATGCTGTCGTGAAAAGCGGCGATATCTACGAAGGAACGTACAATGGCCTCTACTGCGTCGGATGCGAGGCGTTTAAGACGGAAAGCGACATCGTGAACGGACGCTGCGTCCTCCATCCGAATACGGATCTTGAAACGATTAACGAAAAAAATTATTACTTCCGCGCGTCGGCGTATCGCGATCAGATTTTACGTTTGATTGAAGAGCATCCCGATTTCGTGCAACCGGAATCGCGTCGCAATGAAATTCGGAATTACATCAAAGATCACTTCACGGATATTTCGATCTCGCGTGAAGCAAAAAACCTTTCTGTCGGTATTCCCGTACCCGGCGACGATTCGCAACGCATTTATGTTTGGTTTGACGCTCTGATCAATTATCTGACGGCGATTGGATATGGAAGCGATGACGCATCCTTTTCGCAATGGTGGCCGGCGGATCTCCACCTCGTTGGAAAAGATATCATTAAATTCCACTGCGCGTTGTGGCCGGCAATGATCCTGAGCGCGTCAAAAAATGAACCGTTGCTTCGTGATGAAACGGGTGCGGCAAAATTACCGCGACGTGTGTATGCGCACGGTTTTTTCACGATCGATGGGCAAAAAATCTCCAAATCGCTTGGGAACGCCATTGATCCACGCGACCTCATTCCGCAATTCGGCTTCGATCCAATCCGTTACTTTCTTTTGCGCGATATTCCGTTCGGCGAAGATGGAGACTTTTCGTTGCCACGACTTCGAGAACGGTACGTCCACGATCTTGCCAATACGCTCGGAAATCTTCTGAATCGCGCCGTTGCGATGAGCCGGAAATATTTTGACGGTCACGTTCCTCCGACAGGGAACGGCTCCATCTTTGCCGGAGCTGACGGAACATCAATGCTTCGCGGCACGGTCGAGGGACATATCGCGAATCTTCGATGGGATCTTGCACTCGAAGCGATGTGGAATGGTCCCGGCGGATTGCTTCAGGCGAATAAATTCATTGAAGAAACGCAGCCGTTCAAGCTCGTAAAGACGGATCCCGAAGCGGTTGCTTCCATCCTCTATTCGTTGCTTGAGTATTGCCGCATCGTTGCGTGGCTCCTCGAACCCGTCATGCCGAGCGTGAGTGAGAAAATCATTGTCCAACTCGGTCAGGATCCGAACATAGAACGAAAAAAGGGGATCGATACGCTTCTGACCTGGGGCGGACTTGCTGCAGGCTCCGAACTCCCCGAACCAAAGATCCTGTTCCCGCCGCTCGCGTAGACTGATATCCTGCCCTTATCTATGTGGATCCTCAATCTTCTTCTCGTCATTGCCTTGCTCGGGTTTGTTGGGTCCGGATATAAGGACGGTTTCGTCCATACGGCAGGCCGTTTAATCGGCGCGGTGATCGGTTTTATTCTTGCTCGAACATTTTCCATCGCAGGCGGAGCCATCCTGGACGTACTTCTCCCTTCTGGCTGGGCGCGTTTCATCGCGTTCGTTCTTATTTTCATCCTCGTGACCGAAGTGGTCGGCTTCCTCTTCAAACTCGCAGATGGAGCATTTCGCGTTCTCTCGATCATTCCGTTTCTCAAAACCATTAACAATGTTCTCGGCGCCGCACTCGGTGTCATCGAAGGAATCATCTTGGTTGGAGGATCAATTTGGGTTTTGACGAACTTTGATTTGATTCCTTCGATAACTGTCGCGCTCGAATCATCGTGGCTCGCGAAAACGATTCTGATCATTTTCGAAAAACTCCTGAGCGTCCTGTTGTAATTGTGTGCCGCGTCTCATAGATTCACACTGTCATCTTCATTTTCCCGCGTACGGACCAAACCGCGAGGAGGTTCTTTTGCGCATGCAGGAAAAAGATATTTGGACGATTACGGTCGGCACGACGATCGGAACGAGCCGGAGCGCGATTGAATTTGCCGAGCAACACAAAGGCGTGTGGGCGACCGTCGGATATCATCCGGAACATTTCACGAGCGACTATCACGACGAAGCCGAAGGAGATGCGGGAACGTATTCGATTGAAGAGATACTGAAACTTGCGACATCATCCGAAAAAGTTGTTGCGATCGGTGAGACCGGTTTGGATTTCTATCGGATTGACGAAACACGCAACGTAGAAGAGGGGAAAGCACAACAAGAAAAAGCGTTTCGCGAACACATCACCCTCGCAAAAGAATTAGATCTCCCCGTCGTCATTCATTGCCGTGAGGCTCTGACGAAACTCGCCGAGGTCGTTCAAGATGAAAAAGAAAAAGGATGGGACGTGCGTGGCGTCGTTCATTGCTACACAGGAACGTGGGAAGAGGCGCAACCGCTTCTAGATCTTGGACTCTATCTGTCCTTTACCGGCGTTATCACATTCCCGCCCCGCAAAGCCGACGATCCTGAAAAACACGTCCACCGCGTCATCGAACGTATGCCTCTCGACCGCATGCTCGTCGAAACAGACGCTCCGTGGCTCACTCCGGTCCCATTCCGTGGAAAACAGAACGAACCAGCCTACGTCGAATACGTGGCGGCTCACATCGCCAAACTCCGTGGCATGCCTTTGGAGGAAATAGAAAAGATCACAACCAAAAATTCCCTACAGCTTTTCTCCCTCTAACATCGACCAGATGCGCTTCGGGAGCGACGAGGACCGTTGACCATATACAGTGGGAATCCGCAGTGCGTACGAAGCGCATTTGGTCGATTTCTGACTTGTATTGACCTATTCTTCTGGAGCAGGTAAACTTTCCGCGTCTTTTTTATGTCTGAAAACCCCCTCCCCAAGAAGGATCCGAGCCTCGCGGAGGCTGTCGGAATCGTATGGGAAGTGGTTGTGATCACGGTCGTTCCGACGATTGTCTTCGCGCTTGGGGGACGCTGGCTTGACCGCCGCTATGAAACGACGCCCCTCTTTCTAGGAATCGGACTGCTCTTCACGCTTGTCGTGATCGCGGTACTGGTGATGAAGAGAGGAAAAGAGATTGCCAAAAAACTTTGACCATGACACTCCCGCCGCTGGCTGCAGAACCTATTTTTCACATCGGATCCTTTCCGGTGACGAATGCGTATATCAACTCCACGATTGCGCTGGTTCTGTTCGTGCTCGCGGCTTTTTTGATCAAACGAAAGATCCAGGATGTTCCGGGGCGCCTGCAGAACGCAATGGAAACGATCATCGAGACGTTGCTGGGCTATTTTGATCAAGTGACGAACGATCGCGCGAAGTCGAAAAAGTTCATGCCGTTTGTCGGCACGGTTTTCCTCTTCATCCTCGTTTCAAACTGGATGGGGCAATTGCCGGGCACCGGATCGGTCGGACGCTGGCTGATGCACGAAGGTCATCTCACACTGGTTCCGTTGCTTCGTCCTGCGACGAGCGACTTGAACCTCACAATCGCGATTGCGCTCATGTCCGTTATCGGTTCGCATCTCTTTGGAATGTTCACGATCGGATTTTTCACGCACTGGAATAAATTCATCCAGCTCGGAACGATCTGGAAAGCGATCAAAACGCTGAGTCCGCTGAAGATCCTCATCTCACTCGTCGAGTTTGTCGTCGGCATCATCGAATTGTTCTCGGAAGTCGCAAAGGTCGTATCGCTCTCCTTGCGTCTCTTCGGAAACATTTTTGCGGGTGAAGTATTGATGACCGTGATTGGCGGGTTACTTGCCTATGGGATGCCGCTTCCGTTTATCGCGCTCGAGCTCATCGTCGGCGTCGTGCAGGCGACGGTGTTTGCGCTTCTGACGCTCGTGTATCTCACGGTTGCATCCAGCGCGCCGCATGGGGAAGAGGAGCACGCGGAAGAAAAGCATCACGCAACCGCCGCCGCCCATTAAGCATGAGAGGGGACTTCGCCTCGCGAGAGACGGAGTGCCGATTCATTCTTAAATCAAGACGTACGCGACGTTAAATCCCCATTCACCGTCGACGGAATCTTGTTCTCACATGGACCCAGAATCAATGCTTCTTCTCACGAAGGGGCTCACCATCGCGATCGGTGGCGCTTGCCCGGCTCTCGCCGTCGGCAAGATCGTCTCCAAGGCCATGGAATCCATCGGACGCAACCCGGAATCTGCCGGCAAGCTCTTCGTTCCGATGCTCCTCGGTGCTGCATTCGCGGAAGCCATCGCTATTTACGCGTTGGTCGTCGTCTTCACCTTGTAAGACACTCCGACTCCGTCTTTCATCGAAGGACGGAGAATCGAGGCTCTTACCTCATCTACCTCTATATGGCCGCTGAAACCGAAATCCTCCAAACCGAAACGACCGAAGTCACACACGCCGAACCGACGGGCGTTCTTGGAACGCTTGGCGTGAGCACCGACCTGCTCATCGCGCAATTCGTGAACTTCGCGATCGTCCTCCTCGTGCTCTGGCGCTGGGTGTACCGACCGCTCATGAAGAAGATGGATCAGCGCGCAAAAACGATCAGCGACGGACTTTCGTTTGCCGATGAATCCAAAATCGCTCTCGCCGAAGCAGAACAGGCGCGCGATCAGATGTTGCGTGAAGCCAAGGCGGAGTCGCATGTGATGATGGAGAAGACGCTTGCGGAAGCGGAAAAACTCAAAGCGGAAAAACTCGTACAAGCGAAAGATGAGATCGAAAAGGTGATTGCGGAAGCCAAACAGCAGATCAAGGCAGAACGCGACGCGTCCTTTGATGCGTTGAAGGGAGAGATTGCAGAGCTCGTCTCACTCGCGACGGCAAAAGTCGCCGGAGCCGTTGATGAAAAAACGCAGCGCGCGTTGATTGCCGACGCGTTACAAGATATCGAACGCGCATAATATGGCTGTTTCCCGCTTGGTCAAAGATATCGCGCACGCGCTTGTCGCAGCTGCGCAGGACGAGAAGGTCGTTGCAAAGATCGTCGAAGATCTGAAACGTCTCCAGGTTGCTCAAACAAATAAAACGCTTTCCGAAGCACTCGATGATGTTCATCCCTTCACACAGAACGCGATCCTTTCTCTCCAACATCATTCACTCCTGAAAGACCTTCCTGCATTCGTCACGGCAGTTCTCGCCGAAGCGCAGTCAACAGCAAATCATCGGGACGTGCGCGTGACAACGCCGCTTCCGCTCACGGACGGGGAACGGAAATCGATTGCGAAGATCGTCGAGAAGAAATTCGGGGGAACGCACACGCTGTCGGAACGGATCGAGCCGGGAATCATCGGCGGACTCATCATCGACATCGGCGATTGGCACATGGACGCCAGCATCAAAGGGAAGCTCACACGCCTCACGAACGCACTCACCGCATAAATCTATGTCAGAATCCAAACTCAAAAACGTGACCGCCGCGGCTCAAATCGCGGAGCGTCTCAAACAGCAGATCAAGGAGTTCGATGCGTCCAGCAAAGCGACGCAGTCGGGCGTGGTTCGTGACACCGGTGATGGCATTGCCTCGGTTTCGGGTCTCGCGAATGTCGCGTCCATGGAAATGATCACGTTCGAGCGCGGTGAAGAGGGCGTCGTGTTGAACCTCGAACATGATCGTGTCGGTACGATGATTCTTGGTGATGCGAAAAACGTGCGCGCTGGCGATAGCGTTGCAGCAACAGGAACGATTCTGTCGATCGGCGTTTCGGATGAAATTGTCGGACGCGTCGTGAGCCCACTCGGAAAAGCGCTGGATGGAAAGGGCGACATCAAGATCACGAAGACGATGCCGATCGAACGCGTTGCTCCGGGCGTCATGAGTCGTGAACCGGTGAACCAGCCGATCATGACGGGCATCAAAGCGATCGACGCCATGATTCCGATCGGACGCGGACAACGCGAACTCATCATCGGTGATCGTCAGACGGGTAAGACGGCGATTGCGATCGACGCGATCATCAACCAAAAAGGAAAGAACGTGAAATGCGTCTACGTTGCGATCGCGCAAAAAGAATCGAAAATCGCGAAACTCGTCGCCAAACTCGAAGCTGCGGGCGCGATGGAATACACCGTCATCGTTCTTGCCGGTGCGTCCGATCCAGCTTCGCTTCAATACATCGCACCGTACGCGGGTGTTGCGATCGCGGAATATTTCCTCGCAAAAGGTGAAGACAGTCTCGTAGTCTATGACGACCTCTCGAAGCACGCGCAAGCGTATCGTGAAGTTTCGCTCTTGCTCCGCCGTCCGCCGGGTCGCGAAGCCTATCCGGGTGACGTGTTTTATCTCCACTCCCGTTTGCTCGAACGCGCCTGTCGTTTGAACAAAGAAAGCGGCGGCGGATCGATCACGGCGCTTCCGATCATCGAAACGCAAGCCGGTGATATTTCGGCGTACATCCCGACGAACGTCATTTCGATTACGGACGGTCAGATCTTCTTGGAATCCGATCTCTTCTACAAAGGCGTCCGCCCAGCTGTAAACGTCGGCTTGTCCGTGTCGCGCGTCGGTGGTGCGGCGCAAACCAAGGCAATGAAGAAAGTTGCCGGTCAGCTTCGCCTCGACCTCGCACAATTCCGCGAACTCGAAGCGTTCTCACAATTCGCGACCGACCTCGACGAAATGACGCGCAAACAAATCGAGCGCGGACGCCGTACTGTTGAAGTGTTGAAACAGGGGCAATACGAACCGATGTCAATGGCGCACCAGGTCGCGACGATCTACGCCGTCAGCAAAGGTCTTACGGATGGCGTTGAGGTTGCGCGTATCAAGGAATGGGAACATGGCTACCATCGTTTCTTGGACGAAAGTGCTTCTGATGTCATGAGCGCCCTCGAAGATAAAAAGGTTCTTGAACCGGACATTGAAGAAGGGTTGAAAAAGGCGATCGAATCCTGGAACGACACCTTCGCCGCTTTGTAATCCACACTCATGGCGCTTTCTCCACGACTCATTCGACGGCGCATCAAGTCCGTCGCCAACACACGCAAGATCACCAAAGCCATGGAGCTTGTGGCGGCTTCGAAGATGCGAAAATCCGTGCAGCTCGCGCTTGCGTCGCGTTCGTATTCAAAATCCGCGAAAGAAATCGTCGATGATGTGCGTGTCTTCGTTGATCCGTCGACGCACCCGCTTCTTGCTGGACGAAAGACTTCGAAGAGCGCTCTCGTGATTGTCGCCGCATCGGATCGCGGACTTTGCGGGGGATTCAATGCACAGCTGTTAAAAAAGAGTATGGAATTCTTGCGCGGACGTGGTGAGAAGGATTTGAAAATCGTAACGGTCGGGAAACGCGCCGAAGCCGCCGTGCGACGCGCGGGATTTCCGATCATCGGCGCGTTCGAAGCTATTTCAAACGCACCGAGCTTCGAACGAAGTCGTCCTGTGGGGGACTTCGCCTATAAGGAATTCATGGCAGGAAGGGTCGATCGCGTCTTCATGGTCTATACCGACTATCGCAGTGCAATTTCCGTTGTTCCCACGGTTGTCCAGCTCCTTCCCATCGTTCCCGAAGACGACATCAAAGACACGATCGCTCGAACGGTGGATGAGGATGAAGAAGAAACCTTCGACGAACCAGATATCCTGTTCGAACCGGATCCACGATCGATCCTCGATGCGCTTCTGCCACGACTT
This sequence comes from Patescibacteria group bacterium, assembly GCA_041660225.1. Classification (GTDB taxonomy): domain Bacteria; phylum Patescibacteriota; class Patescibacteriia; order 2-12-FULL-60-25; family 2-12-FULL-60-25; genus JBAZWV01. The sequence continues at coordinate 65,363 of JBAZWV010000001.1, forward strand.
CTCGAAACAAGAATCTATCAAGGGCTCCTCGAATCATCCGCCTCCGAACATTCCGCCCGCATGCTCGCCATGAGAAGCGCAACGGACAACGCCTCGGACATGCTCCAGGATCTGACGCTCACATTCAACCAAGCACGTCAGGCAGGCATCACTCGTGAAATCTCAGAAATCTCCGCCGGTAAAGCGGCTATTGAATAAACCATATGAAAGGAACTATCACACAAATCATCGGTCCGGTCGTCGACGTCTCCTTTCCGGGAGATCCGCCAGCCATCTACAACGCGTTGCACGTCGAACAAGACGGCAAGACGCTCGTGCTCGAAGTCGAACAACACCTCGGCGGGGGAGACGTGCGCACGATCGCCATGTCATCGACGGACGGTCTGACACGCGGCACAGAAGTCACGGATGCAGGCGGACCGATCAGCGTTCCCGTTGGTCGCGAGACTCTCGGACGCATGTTCAACGTGGTCGGTGACGTGATTGACGGAGGGGCGGAAGTAAAGACGAAGATGCGTTTTCCGATCCACCGAGCGGCTCCGGATTTCAAGGACCAATCGACGAAATATGAAGTGCTCGAAACCGGCATTAAAGTGATCGACTTGATCTGTCCGTTCTTGAAAGGTGGAAAAGTCGGTCTCTTCGGAGGCGCCGGTGTGGGAAAAACCGTCATCATCATGGAACTCATTCGCAACATTGCGAGCGAGCACGGTGGATTCTCCGTCTTCGCGGGTGTCGGTGAACGTTCACGCGAAGGAAAAGACTTGTATAACGAAATGCATGAGTCGAAAGTGCTTGATAAGACGACGCTTGTCTTCGGACAAATGAACGAACCGCCGGGCGCTCGTGCTCGTGTGGCGCTTTCCGGTCTCGCCATGGCCGAATATTTCCGCGATGAAGAAAATCAGGACGTGCTCCTCTTCGTCGACAACATCTTCCGCTTCACCCAAGCCGGATCGGAACTCTCCGCGCTTCTCGGACGCATTCCGTCTGCTGTGGGATATCAACCGACGCTCGCGACGGAAATGGGTGCGCTCCAGGAACGTATTACTTCAACGAACAAAGGTTCTATCACATCCGTTCAAGCCGTGTACGTCCCTGCGGATGACTTGACCGATCCAGCTCCGGCAACGACGTTTGCGCACCTCGACTCAACGGTCGTGCTCGCACGCTCGCTTGCAGAACTTGGTATTTATCCGGCCGTTGATCCGCTCGATTCATCTTCGACGATTCTTGATCCGAAGATCATCGGTGAACGACACTATAACGTCGCTCGTGGCGTGCAACGCGTTCTTCAGCGTTACAAGGACTTGCAAGACATCATCGCGATTCTCGGTATGGATGAATTGTCAGAAGATGACAAGAAGACCGTCGCTCGCGCCCGCAAGGTACAAAAATTCTTGTCACAGCCGTTCAACGTTGCCGAAGTGTTTACGGGAAACCCTGGGAAGTACGTCACGCTTGAAGATACGATCCGCGGTTTTGAAGAAATCATCGAAGGAAAACACGACGATAAGCCGGAACAGTCTTTCTACATGAAGGGCTCCATCGACGAAGTCACGGCATAACACATGTCTCTCCATCTTGAACTCGTAACGCCAGAACGCATTCTCTTCAGCATCGAAGCGGAACGCGTCACGCTCCCGACTGCCGAGGGTGAAATTACGGTTCTTGCGAACCATGCGCCGCTTGTCGCCAAGCTTGTTGCGGGGATGATGATCCTGGTGACGAAGCAGGGGACGGAGGAAGTTGCGGTATCGGGTGGGTTTATCGAAATCCTGAAGGATAATCGTGTTCGCGTGTTGGCAGATACGGCCGAACGAGGAGAAGAACTTGATCTGACCGCGATCACGGCGGCAAAGGAACGGGCGGAACAGGTGATGAAAGAAACCGTCCGCAGCGATGATACGGCGTACGCGCTGGCCGCCGCCTCGCTGGAACGTGAGCTCGCTCGTGAAAAAGTGGCCCGCCGCGCCCATGCCGCGCGCCGCGTCCCGACTGTTGACGCAGCGAGTCTTCCTCACGACGAAAACCCGGTATAATGAATTATGCGACTCTTCATCGGGATTCGAATACCCAATGATATCCAGGCGTCTCTTCAGCGGAACTGGGAACAAAGCGACCATCCCTCCGAAGATATGCGGGTTCTGGAGCCGGAAAGCCGCCACCTCACACTCGCCTTCCTCGGTGAAGTGAGTCCGGACAACCGACTGGCGCTTGAGATTTTGATCTCTAAAGCCATGGAACGACCTCCAAAAGGGTCGTTTTCATTTGTGACGTTTGAAACGTTTCCTCCAAAAGCACCGATTATTATCACCGCAAAACTGGATATCTCCGATGCACCTTCGTGGCCGGATTTTGTCGACCGGTTGCGCGATATGGTTTCGGTTGCTGCTCCAAGCGTTGACCGCAAGCCGTGGATGGCGCACGTTACCGTTGCACGTAGCCGCAAAGCCATCCTCCCCGCGTGGAACGAATCGTTCGATCCGATCCCGTGGAAACCGGAGAATGTTTCTCTTATCCTCAGCGAACCAGGCAGTAATGGTTCAAGATACACAGATCTTCATGTCTTCCCCCTCGACGTTTGAGTGCTTCGGACTCGTTATCCACGGATTAGACTGGGAACGCGTCCGAGAGAAAATTGACTACGCCGTTTCACGCCGTGAACAACTTTGGATTGTCACGACAAATCCGGAAATTCTGCTTGAAGCAAAACGGAATCCATCATACTGGCAAACCGTCCGGCAAGCCGATCTGCGACTCGTGGACGGTTTTGGATTGAAACTCGTTGGTCGATTGTTCGGTGCGAGGTTGGAACGGCTGACAGGCGTTGAACTCTCGGAACAGTTGTTGCAGATCGCGGAAGAACGGAACTGGAAGGTCGCGTTTATTGGCGGAGGGAAGGACAGTGGTGATAAAGCCGCGTGGGAAATTCGAAAGCGTTTCACGCGACTGCGGATCGTGACGGAACGAGCAGGCACGATCGGAAATGATGGAGCTGGAGACGTGGCAACGGACGAAGCGTTGCAACGGCTAACGCTCGAAGCGCCGGATGTCATGCTTGTTGCGTTTGGTCATCCGAAACAAGAGGCATGGATTGCGCGTCATCTCGCTGAGCTTCCAAGTGTGAAGGTTGCCGTCGGTGTTGGCGGAACCTTTGACTATTGGTCCGGCGGAGCCTCGCGAGCACCAATGTGGATGCGCTCGATCGGTCTCGAATGGCTGTGGCGTGTCGCGCATGAACCGAAACGGTGGAAACGCATCTGGAACGCCGTCGTGGTTTTTCCTCTTACCGCGATCTTTAGCCGATTGGATCATAAGACTGCGTAAGCATGGACAATCCCTTCCAAAAAACCTACCCTACGGAGGCTATGGAACGAGTCCGCGTACGGTTTGCCCCCAGTCCCACGGGTTTTTTGCATATTGGCGGTTTGCGGAGTGCGCTCTACAACGAGTTATTCGCGCGTCATCATCAAGGTGATTTCATTTTACGCATCGAAGACACGGATCGGACGAGATTCGTAGAAGGTGCGGTTGAAAATCTCTGTCGCTCGCTTGAAGCGTGTGGCGTGATTCCGAATGAAGGCGTGTGGTTGGATAAAAAAGGAAATGTGATGCAGCGCGGTGATCACGGACCGTACATCCAATCGGAACGTCAGGAAAAACATCGTGCGTATGCCGACGAGTTAGTGAAGATCGGAAAAGCCTATCATTGTTTCTGCACGCAAAAACGACTTGAGACGCTTCGCGAAGAACAGCAGGCGTCAGGGAAGCCAACGATGTATGACGGGCACTGTCGGGCCGTGCCGCATGAAGAAGCAGAAGGACGGATCAAGAATGGTGAGGGATACGTCATTCGTTTGAAATTGCCAAAACAAGGGAGCGTGACGGTGTGGGATTTGATTCGCGACGACATCTCGTTTGAGTGGGCGCTCATCGACGATCAGGTCATTATCAAATCCGACGGTTTTCCGACGTATCACTTGGCGGCGACCTGCGATGACCATGACATGGAGATCTCACACGTCATCCGCGGAGAAGAATGGCTGCCATCCGCACCAAAGCATCTTTTTATCTACGAAGCATTCGGCTGGAAGCCACCCAAGTTTGCGCATCTCCCGCTCCTGTTGAATAGCGATCGTTCCAAGCTCTCGAAACGACAAGGCGACGTTGCCGTCGAAGATTATTTGAAGAAAGGATATCTTCCGGAAGCGCTTCTCAACTTCGTTGCGCTTCTTGGTTGGAATCCGAGTGGAGAAAAGGAAGTGTACACGCATGAAGAATTGACGGCGCAATTCGATATCACAAAAGTAAACAAAGCAGGAGCCGTCCTGAATGTGGAAAAACTTGATTGGTTGAACGCGCAATATCTTCGGACGATGCCGACGGAAAAATATCTCACACTGATGCATCCGTTCGTCGCGGAGAAAACGGATGACGGATCGTTTGCGGATCGTTGTCTTCTTCTGATCCGCGATCGCCTCACGAAGCCGCAAGACGTGGACGAACTGACAACATTTTTCTTCCGTGATCATTTGGATTATTCAAAAGCGCCGCTGACATGGAAGACGCAATCGAGAGAAGAAGCGAAGGAACGTCTTGAGGCGTTGCGTGAGATCATCAGCTCGATGAACGAAGGCACTACGTTGAACGCGATGGAAATTGAAACAGCTATCAAGAATCGTATTGCAGAAAAAGGGTGGGGGAATGGGGATACGCTGTGGCCAATGCGAGTGGCGTTGTCGGGACAAGAAAAATCACCCGGACCCTTTGAGCTTGCGGCTACGTACGGCAAAAAACGGGCTCTAGAACGTCTTGAGGACGCGATCAGCTCCCTTTCCTGATATACTCAGAATCGCATGCGTCTACGGAGGATTCTCGCGATAGTACTCCTCAGCCCACTTACGTTTGGGGCTGTTTTTCCGGTTGTCGCTCAAGTAGCACACGAGGATGACGGGGATGTCGCCATCAAAGAAACCGTTGATGATCTGAACGAGGCCGTAAAGGATAAGCGTGGTCGTATTAAAGAACTTGATACGTTGATCGGCGGATATCGCAGTCGGATCAAGGAGCAGGAAGCGTCACAGCTCACGCTTGAAAACGAAGTTGCACTGCTCGACAATCGCATTCGAGAAAAAGAACTCGACATCCAGCGCGCCAAAACGGAAATTGAAACTCTCAATCTTGAAATTGAGCAGCTTGGACAGGAGATTGCCATCCAAGAAGATCGTATCGCGAAACATAAAGATCTGATCGCTGAATTCGTACGTCGTACGCACCAGTCGGATGAAGTTTCGACGATGGACGTACTCCTCACACGGCCATCACTCTCTTCATTTTTTAATCGGATCGATGAAATGGAACGGCTTCAAAAAGAGCTGGGCGTGTCGATTGAAAAATTGAAAGGCGTAAAAGACAGCCTTGATAATGCCAAGCGGCTCCGAGATCAGCATCGCGCCGATGTGACGGAACAGGAAAACAAACTTCGAGACGAACAAATGGAATTGGAACTCCAACGCAACACAAAAACATCTCTTGTCAGTGAAACGGCGCAAAGTCAGGAGGAGTTTCAGCGTATTCTGTACGAGTTGAAACAACAGCAACAAATCACGTCTGGCGATATTTCACGACTTGAGGAGGAATTGAAAGATACGCTTGATAGCGTTGATGAATCGCTCGCGCGTGGCGATATTCTGCTCAATTGGCCGCTCAATCCGGCAAAAGGTATTAGCGCGAGTTTTCATGACCCAAGCTATCCGTTCCGACGCCTCTTCGAACACCCGGGAACAGATATTCCAGCTCCTGTCGGCACGGCTGTGAAGGCGGCGGCTGGCGGATATGTCGCTTGGAATAAGACAGGGAAGCAGTATGGCAACTACACGATGATCGTTCATCCAGGAGGAATTGCAACCATTTACGCGCACCTCTCGAAATTTGTCGCGAAGGCGGATACATACGTTGATCGCGGTGACGTGATCGGTCTTTCCGGCGGACGACCGGGAGATCAGGGAGCGGGGCTCTCAACCGGACCACACCTTCACTTCGAAGTGCGACAAAACGGAATTCCGGTAAACGCAGAAAACTTTTTGCCTGGGCTGTAAGTTAAACGACCGCGAGATGTTTCGCGAAGGCGGTTTCGAGGTCATCCATCGTTGAAACGCGGACGAGATCTTCTTTGATTCCTTTGAGGCCCGGAACGTTTTTAAAATACCAGGGAAGATGTTTGCGGAGTTTCACGAGACCGTACGGACCATGATGTTCGATTTGGAGACGCGCGTGTTCGCGAACGACCGCGACGCGTTCCTGCATCGTTGGCAATTCAGGATCAATGCCTTCACGAAGACCGCGAACCATCCGTTCAAAGACCCACGGATTGCCAAGCGCGCCGCGTCCGATCAAGACACCGTCTGCGTTGCTGAGACGAAGTGCTTCGCGAGCTTCTTCGAGATTTGTAATGTCGCCGTTTACGAGAACCGGAAGCGTCGTATTGGCACGTGCTTCACCGATGCGGGCCCAATTGGATTTACCGCTGTAGCCCTGCTCTTTCGTGCGGCCGTGAATTGAGATAAGATCGGCGCCCGCTGCTTCAAGAACCTTCACGAACTCAAGAACGTCCGTATCTTTGCTCCAACCTAGACGCGTTTTTACGCTGAGTGGTACAGTGATCGCTGCCTTCATCGCTTTGATGATGGCCGTCGCACGCTCGGGGTCTTTGATCAAAAAAGCGCCGTTAAAGTTGGAAACAAGATTGTAGACGGGACAGCCCATGTTGATATCGATCGCATCGGGCTTGTATCGCTCTTCGATGATCCGCGCAGCCTCGGCCATGGCAGCCGGATCGGAACCGAAGATCTGCTGGACGAGAGGACGTTCGCGCTCATCGAACTCGCACATCCGAAGTGTCTTGGGATTCATGCGAACGACAGCTTCGGACGAGACCATCTCGCGGAACATCAGCGGTGCACCGTGCGCCTTGCACACGAGGCAAAAGGGAAGATCGCTCATGTCTGCCATGGGCGCGAGCGCGACGATCGGTCGCGGTTGATCTGACCAGCGGAACATGGCCGGAGGGTAGCACAATCATGCCAGAATTCAAGCTCCACAGCCCCTATCAGCCATCGGGTGACCAGCCGGACGCGATTGCGGCCTTGGTTAAGGGCGTCAAAGGTGGCGCGATGTGCCAGACACTCCTTGGAGCCACGGCGACCGGTAAGACGTTCACAATTGCGAATGTCATTCAAGAAGTAAAAAAACCGACGTTGGTCCTCGCGCACAACAAGACGCTGGCCGCGCAGCTTTGCAATGAGTTCCGCGAATTTTTTCCCAACAATGCCGTTGAATACTTTGTTTCATACTACGACTACTATCAGCCGGAGGCGTACATCGCGAAGAGCGATACGTACATCGAAAAAGAGGCGATGATCAACGAGGAAATTGATCGTCTTCGTCACAGCGCGACGCAAGCGTTGCTTACGCGCAAAGACGTGATCATCTGTTCTTCCGTTTCATGCATCTACGGTCTTGGTGCGCCGGAAGCGTACGAGAAGACGGTCATTCATATTACAAAAGGAGGTGACGTGACGCGCGAGGATTTGGTGCGCCGTCTGATCGAGATGCAATTCACGCGTACGAACGCAGAAATTTTACGTGGAACCTTCCGCGTCCAAGGACCGGTTCTTGAGATCATGCCGGTGAACGAAGAGTTTATTTATCGTATCGAGGCACCACGAGGTGTCATTGAAGCGATCTTGAAAACGGATCCAGTGACACGAAAGATTCTTCGAGAGCAGGAAGATTTGTGGATCTTCCCGGCGAAGCACTTTATTACGATGGGGCCGGAACGTGAACGCGCGATCAAGTCCATTCGAGAAGAATTGAAAGAGCGTCTTGTCTGGCTCGAAAAGAATGGAAAGCTTCTTGAAGCCGAACGATTGGATCGTCGCACGAAATTCGATCTTGAAATGATCGAGAACCTTGGCTATTGCAACGGCATTGAAAACTATTCACGCCATCTTTCCGGAAGACCGGAAGGCGCGCCGCCGGACACATTGCTCGCATACTTCCCCAAAGACTTCTTGCTCGTCGTCGACGAATCACACGTCACGATTCCGCAAATCGGCGGAATGAGCGAAGGAGACAAGTCGCGCAAGAATACACTCGTCGAATATGGGTTCCGTTTACCGAGCGCGAAGGATAATCGACCGTTGACGTTTCATGAATTCGAAGAGCGCGTGCAACAAGCAATCTTTGTTTCTGCAACACCAGGGGATTATGAAGCGAAACATTCCTCGATCATTGCCGAACAAATTATTCGTCCGACGGGTCTTGTTGATCCGGAAGTTATCATTCATCCGATTACGCCAAAGAAAGGGGGAGTGGGACAGATTGATGATGTACTGGCGCGTATTGCAGAGGTCGTGAAGCGAAAGGATCGCGTTCTGGTCACGACGCTGACAAAAAAGATGGCGGAAGATTTGAATGAGTTTTTGCTCGAACGCAAAATCAAGTCGAGATATCTTCACAGTGATATTGATACGATCGAACGTCTTGAGATCCTTTCCGAATTCCGTCGAGGAACATATGACGTTATCGTTGGCGTGAACTTGCTTCGTGAAGGCTTGGACTTGCCCGAAGTTGCACTTGTCGCGATCCTCGATGCGGACAAGGAAGGATTCTTGCGATCTGAAACGTCACTGATTCAAACGATTGGTCGCGCGGCTCGTAACGTTCGGGGACAAGTTGTGCTCTATGCGGATCGGATGACGGGTTCGATGACTCGTGCCATTGCTGAGACAGATCGTCGTCGCGCCAAACAAACCGCATACAACCAGCTCCACGGCATCACGCCGCAAACAATTATCAAAGCCATCAAGGATTTGCGTGGTGAGCTTGGGCTGACCGGAAAGACAAAGGATATTAAAGCTATTTTGAAATTAGAGCTCACAGCAGAAACGCATGATCTGAAAACGGTATTGAAACAAAAAGATGTCGAGATGAAAGAAGCTGCACGAAATCTCGAATTCGAGTTAGCTGCGATTCTACGCGATGAAATGTCCGTGCTCCTGAAAGAAATCAAGAAACGCGAAAAGAAAGGTTCGGCACTGCCGGAAGAATCTGAAAAGAAACTCCAGAAGAAACAGCCGCGACACGGACGCACGAGATAAGGTATTCTATCATTATGAAATCTCGCTCTCCTGTTTTCTCGATTATCCTTACGCTGCTCACGACGCTCATCCTCGTGATGCTCGTCTACATCGTCTTTCGATTTACGCAGACGAATAAACTACCGGCACCGACGGTGCAGCCGGGTGGAATGACGACACAACCCGTTGATCCGGGACGCGCATTCATCAAAATCGTAACCGGGTCGGGCGTTGCGGATATCGGCGGGGAGTATTCGATCGTGCTGGATTCAAACGAATGGGCGAAATGCACGGTGGATTTGTATGAACCGGGTGAAGTATTGTTTCAACAAACGAAAGATCAGGCTCGTGCGAATCCGCTCGCTCCAGGACGATTCAATTGGACATGGAAAGTCCCCATGGACGCTCAGGGTGGTGCGTGGCTCGCACGGGTTCTGTGCGGTAGCGCGGAGAATCTTGCAACGTTGGACCAGAGTATAGAGGTGCGATAAGGTGGCGGCATGGATGCCGTCGAGGAGATCAAAACACGGCTGGACGTCGCGGACGTCGTACAGGAATATTTGCCGTTGAAGCCCGCGGGGAGCGGGAGTTTTAGGGGTTTGTGTCCGTTTCATCATGAGAAGACTCCCAGTTTTTATGTAAACCGGCCACGTCAGAGCTGGCATTGCTTTGGATGCAATGAGGGTGGCGACATCATCTCGTTTGTCATGCGAATGGAGGGAATGGAGTTTCGCGAAGCATTGGAGCTCTTGGCGACGAAAGCGGGCGTTGAGTTGCCGACGTTTGATGTCAAAAAACAATCGGATAAAAAACGATTGTATGAAGTGAACATGATGGCGGCGAAATATTTTCGCGCCATGTTGCTCGAATCTCCCAACGCGGAACATGCGCGGACCTACGCGGCATCGCGAGGCATTGATGATCTCACCGGCGACTTGTGGCTGATTGGATATGCGCCGGATGGATGGTCGAATCTTACCGAGGCGTTGACAAAGAAGGGAGCGACGGAAGATGAATTGATTCGCGCGGGACTTATTGGCAAGCGCGAACAGGGGAGCGGCACGTATGATCGATTTCGGAATCGATTGATGTTTACGATTGCGGATGTCCACGGAAATATCGTCGGGTTTACGGGACGCCTGTTGTCTGACGAACAAAAGGAGGCAAAGTATGTGAACACGCCGGAAACGCAGATCTATAAAAAGAGTTCTGTTTTGTACGGTCTCGATAAGGCGAAGGGTGATATCAAGCGAGAAGACCTTGCGGTGATCGCGGAAGGAAACATGGATGTCGTAACGTCGCATCGCGTTGGCGTTGCAAACGTCGTAGCATCTTCGGGAACGGCACTGACCGGAGAGCAGTTGAATTTGATAAAACGGTTCACAACGAATCTTGCAATAGCGTTTGATCAAGACGCGGCGGGGAATGCGGCGACGATTCGCGGATTGGATCTTGCACGACAACTTGATTTCAATATTCATGTCATCACACTGCCGCCGGAAGCCGGAAAGGATCCGGATGATGTCGCGAAGAAAGACGTGAACTTGTGGCGTGATGCGATTCGAGATGCAAAAGGGATCGTTGATTGGTTGTATGTGAATGCATTTCGTGGACGTGACGTGCAAAAACCGGAAGACAAAAAATTGATCGCTCGTGATCTCCTTGTTGAGTTCCGCCGTATTCCAGATCCTGTTGAACGCGATGGATGGGTGACGCGCCTCGCTCGCGACCTCGCCGTTTCTGAAGATGCCCTTCGCGAGGCCATGAAGGGGATGAAGCCGTCTCCACCGAACACGGTTACGACCGATGCAAAGCACGCAGAACCGGTCCAAAAAAAGGCCGTAGAGGCTGAATCGCGCCAAATACAGCTCCAAGATCGGCTGTTGGCTATTATCCAGCTCAAACCCGAGCTGCGTGCCCTTGCCCAAGAGCGTTTGGCGAGGTATCCTCTGGCCGAACCCGAAAGGGAGGATCTTTCCAACTATCTCGCGATCTTAGCGGATCGCGAGTTCGAGGATCAGTCGCTCGATACCCTGACAAAGGATCTCGAGAAGACGGCCACAGACCTGCACGAGCTGTTGCTCAAGCAGGAATGTGAGCGCCTCGAACAGGAGATGCGCGATGCAGAGCGACTTGGCGACACCGCCAGGATCAATGCTCTCGCCGCGCAATTTACTCAGCTGAATTCTTAACATCCGTTTCCGGGGGCTCCGGCTCTCGTTCCTGGGTGTGCGAATCTATGCCGAAAAACACTGCCAAGAACAAGAAGAAGTTTCATAAGCCGCTTCCTCCAAAGAAGCACTCGGCCGGCAAGAAGCAAACCAAGCCGCAGCCGAAAAAACAGACGCCGGCCCAGCACCAAAAGCTGAAGCCGCGCCAAGCGTACGTCAAATCCGAACCGCCTTCACCTGAGGCGCTTGATCGGTTGTTCGAAAAAGCTCGCACGCGCAATTTTTTGACGGAGAACGAAATTCTCTACAGCTTTCCCGAAATCGAGGACTACATTCCGGTCTATGAAAACTTCATTGACCGTCTTGATGGTGCCGGTGTCGGGATCGTCGAAATGAAGGAGGGGATTCTCGGGCGCGAAAAGGAACGCCATGAGGTCATGACCGGACTCCACAGCGCGGACGACAAGCGAGGCAAGGTTGATCCGTTCGATCTGACGGCGGACTCGATTCAGATGTATCTCCGCGAGATCGGTAAAATCCCGCTGCTCACAGCTGAAGAAGAAGTTGCGCTCGCAAAACGAAAAGAGAAGAGCGATAAAGATGCGGAAAAGAAACTGATCGAAGCGAACCTGCGTCTCGTGGTTTCGATTGCGAAAAAATTTATCGGCAAATCACTGTCGCTCCTCGACTTGATTCAAGAAGGGAACATCGGATTGTTCCGTGCCGTGAAGAAGTTCGAATATCGTAAGGGATACAAGTTCTCGACATACGCGACCTGGTGGATCCGCCAAGCGATCACGCGTGCGCTTGCCGATCAGAGTCGCACGATCCGTATTCCGGTGCACATGGTCGAAACGATCAACAAATTCCAGCAAGTTGAACGTCAGCTCATTCAAGACCTCGGACGCGAACCGTTGCCGGAAGAAATCGCTGCGGAAATGGGCGAGGACGTCGACAAAGTTCGTCACATCATCAAAATTTCACAGGACACGGTTTCGCTTGAAACCTCCGTTGGTGAAGATGATGAAGACTCGACACTCGAAGACTTCATCGAAGACGTCAAACACGTCACACCGGATCGCGCGGCAGGTCTCCAGCTTTTGAAAGATTACGTCGGTGACATCATCAAGGATCTTTCACCTCGCGAACAAAAGATTCTCGAAATGCGTTTCGGCCTCCACGACGGCGTGAGCCACACGCTCGAAGAAGTCGGAAAAGAATTCGACGTCACGCGTGAACGCATCCGCCAAATCGAAGCCAAAGCCATGGAAAAGATCCAGCAACACCCGATGGTCAAGCGCCTCGTGGACTACTAGAATCGGGTCTTGAATAACCGGGAAGGGGGTGGTACTCTCTTCCCCGCATTCGAGGGTAGCTCAGCGGTAGAGCAGGGGACTGTTAATCCCTTGGTCGTGGGTTCGATCCCCACCCCTCGAGCCAGCAACAATCTCAGCATTTCGCTGGGATTTTTGTTTTGTTTGAGGGCTACCCTGATGGGATCAAAACTGATAGTCTGATAGGCAAATCGGTGCAAACAGTACTCAATAAACGCTCTAAAAAGTGAATTGTGCTTCCTTATGCCACAACCTCCAAATCTTCTGAATGACGACGGTACTGCCTCCATGGCCACCATGCTTTTGATGTCCCATCACGCGTTTCGTCGTGATATCGCGCGCCTCATTCACGCTGTTGCTCAGATCAAGGCCGGTGACGCCTCGCGTGCTGAAGCTGTGCGAGACGAGTGGGAAAAAAGTTATCGACAAGCACTCCATGGACATCACACGATGGAAGATGCAAACGTCTTCCCCGACATCAAGAGCAAACATCCTGATCTCGCGGCGGCACTCGAAAAACTGAGTGAGCAGCATCATCAGATTGATCCTATTCTCGAAAAAGGCGATGCGGCCTTTGTTGATCTCGCACATCCGGAAAACGCTGAAGCTGTATTAATAGAATTAAAAAAACTACTCGACGAGCACCTAGCCTTCGAAGAAGCAGAAATCACCCCCTCCCTGCGCGATGGCAAGGAATTTCCAGCGCCAGCGGACGACAATGTGGCGGCGATGTATGCCCAGGGTTTTTCCTGGAGTATGCAGGGGATCGCTCCGGAGGTACTTGATAAGGTACGAAAAATATTGCCCGACATCCTGCTCGCAAAACTCCCTGCCGCTCAAGCCGAATTTGAGGCGCGTTCGAAACGTGTGTGGGGAACGTACGCTGTAGGGTCGGCAACGACATCGATACCGACAGAATACTAACAGAGTGGCTCCCACAGCATGGAGCAGCTTACGTTACAGAGTATTTTTTGTTATATTTTAAGCTAGATTTTAAGGAGATAACACTCATGAATATGAACCCTGTCGTCCACTTCGAGATGCCGTACGAGGATAAGAACCGCATGGCGGACTTTTATTCAAAAGCGTTTGGTTGGAAGTCGCAGATTCTCGGTCCTGAGATGGGGGAGTATATTGTTGCGCAGACGACTGAAATGGATGGAAACAACATGGTGACGAAGCCCGGAACGATCAATGGCGGTTTCTTCAAGAGATCGAAGCCGGATCAAGGCGTCTCCGTCGTCATCAGCGTTGAAGATATCCATGCAGCCATGATCAGCATCGAAGAATCCGGCGGAAAGGTCATCGGAGGACAGAACCCTGGCGAACCGGATGATATTCCGGGCATCGGACTCTACATCTCTTTTAGAGACACCGAAGGCAATCTCGTGGGCGTTCTTCAACCGAAAGGGATGTAATCAAAACACATATGCAAAAAATCACACCGTTCATCTGGTTTGAAAAGAATAATGCGGAAGAAGCGATGAACTTCTACGTCTCCGTGTTTAAAAATGCGAAGATCGTTGAGATCTCGCGTTATCCAGAGGGGATGACGGAAGAGCACATGAAGAACATGGGCGGCAAAGTGCTCACGGGCATCTTCGAGCTCGATGGGCAACAGTTCATGTGTATCGACGGCGGCCCGGGCGTTTTCCAGCTTTCGGGAGCTATCTCGTTTCTTGTGACATGCGAGGATCAAGCTGAGATCGACCATTATTGGGAAAAACTCTCCGCCGTTCCGGAAGCCGAACAGTGCGGATGGCTGAAGGACAAGTTTGGCGTCACGTGGCAGATCGTCCCGAAGGGAATGGGAGAAATGCTGAACGGTCCGGATAAAGAAAAGACGAAACGTGCGATGCAGGCCATGTTTCAGATGAAGAAGATCGATATCGCAACATTACTAAACGCATAACGAAAAAACGATATGTCGAAAAACGTGAAATACGTGGACGGATACGTTCTCGTGGTTCCGAAAAAACATCTAAACGCCTATCGACAGATGGCGGCAATGGGCTGCAAGGTTTGGAAAAAATATGGTGCGCTGGATTACAAGGAATGCGTTGCGGAAGATGCTCGTCCGAAGGGTGTCGTCTTTCCGTTCGCGAAAGCCATGAAGGCGAAACCGAGTGAGGTTGTTATCTTTTCCTATATTGGATTCAAATCCCGCGCACATCGCGACACCGTAAACGCAAAGGTCATGAAAGATCCCCTCATGAACGATCCGAAGTACAAAGACAAGCCCATGCCGTTCGATATGAAGCGTATGTCGTATGGAGGATTTACGGTTATCGTCAGCAAATAAGGACCCCTCATTTAAAAATTGACATCATTACAAACATGAACTTCCGCAATCGCAAACTCTTGATCGCTCTTCGGACGATTCTCGGCCTATTCTTCCTCATGAGCGGCGTGACCGGATTTCTGGGAGGATCAGAAATGA
The DNA here is from genome assembly GCA_041660225.1 of Patescibacteria group bacterium. Lineage (GTDB taxonomy): Bacteria > Patescibacteriota > Patescibacteriia > 2-12-FULL-60-25 > 2-12-FULL-60-25 > JBAZWV01. The sequence goes on from JBAZWV010000001.1 coordinate 80,451, forward strand.
ACGGCGTTCCAGCTCCCATGGTTCCATACATGAAAGAGCTCTGGGTCATGGGCCTTTTCCAGATGATCAAAGTGACAGAAATCGTGGCAGGCCTGATGTTGATCGTCGGATTCCTCCCGGCACTTGCCGCCGTCATTCTTGCGCCGCTGTGCATCGGCATTTTGGTGTTTAATCTGAGAATGGCTCCGGCGTATCTTCCGACGGGCATCTTCGTCACCATTCTCACGGCGTATCTCGGCTACGCGTACTGGCCGAAATACAAAGCCTTGTTTGAACGGAAGTAATCTCATGAACAAACAATTCTACAAAGACGCCTTCGGGTGGGGTTTTGCGCTCTGGTTTATTGGATACGTTCTGGGAATCGTCCTTTTTGCATTCGTGCCGCCTTCTTTGCTTGGGTGGATCATTATGCCGATTGGGATACTTATCACGCTCTGGGTGTTGCTGAAGAAAGTAAAAAGCACCTCGTTTCAGCACCATGCTCTCATTGCGATCACGTGGACGCTTATCGCAATCGTTTTTGACTACGTATTTCTTGTCTTGATTTTTAAACCAGCAGACGGATACTACAAACTTGATGTGTACATCTATTATGCACTGACCCTTCTTCTCCCTTTGATTGTCGGTTGGCGGAAAAGCATGACATCAACCAAGGGCTCGAGAGGGTTTTGATCAGAGCCTTTTATATTTTCGTTTCTTCACGCATGTTCGGCAAAGGCACCTATGCGCTTTAATGAATTCATCGAAGTACTCTTTTCCGTAATCATACGTAACTTCTTCGCCCGCCTTGATACGTTTCGTTGAATAAATATAGACGTGATTTTTAGAAATACGAACCTCCGCATTTGGTCGACAAGCATGGTTGACGTATCGTGCGATATTCTTCCTCGTCCCACCGAGAATCGTCTTCCCGTTCTCTAAATCGAAGAGATATCGCCCGCCGATGCCGTCCGCAACTTCGCTGGGGACGAGCTTCCCCCAATAGTCGATAATAAAGCGACCTTTCGGGATATCCTCGTCCGCGAATATTCCAAATCCGGTCGCGCTCCGACCGACATGTAGCGAGAATGTTGAAGGACGTGGAGATGGATATGGCATATCTTGATGATGACGGGAAAACCGGACATGAGTATACACGATACGGGCCTTTTTTTGTTGTGTCTCATCGGCTGCTCTGTTTGAGGCATACGTTCAACCGGAGCTTTTTTATTCTTTGTAGTCATTTTTCATGATCCCTGTTACCGTTACGCCAATCGATCTCTTTCATGAAACTCGCGATCATCGGCGGTGGCGCTGCGGGTCTGATGGCAGCAGCAACGGCTCATGCAGCAAATCCATCTGCGGAGATTTTTCTGATTGAACGAAACGACGGATTGGGGAAGAAGGTGATTATTTCGGGCGGAGGACGGTGCAATGTGACAACGGGAATTTTTGATGTACGGACGATGCTGACGCGATATCCGCGAGGCGGGAAGTTTCTTTCTTCTGCGATGCATTTGTTCCCACCAGAAAAAGTGTATGAGTGGTTTGAGTCCCACGGCGTTCCACTCAAAATCGAAGAAGACCTGCGCGTCTTCCCGCAGTCGAATGACGGGAAAGATATCGTGGGAGTATTTGAAAAACTCTTTCGATCATCGAGTGTTCACGTCTTGCTGAGTGCGTATGCGAATCATGTTGAAAAGAAGGGCGCTCAATTCCATATTTTCATCAAAGGTGAAAAGGAACCGCTCATCGTTGATCGACTTATCCTCACGACGGGTGGTCAGGCGTATCGTCATACGGGTTCGACAGGGGATGGATATGGGTTTGCAATTGCGCTTGGACACACGCTCACGCCACTCGCCGCGAGCTTGAATGCGTTTTATACGACGGAGACGTGGCCAGCGAATATTTCCGGACTTTCATTTGAAAAAGCGAAGATTACGGCGAAGCGCGAAAAAAATCCTTCGTATACCGGACCGTTTTTGTTTACGCATAAAGGCGTGAGCGGTCCCGCGGTGTTCGCGGTGTCGTCGCTTGTCGCGTTTGAACAATACGATAAGACAAATCCGCTTGAAATCTCGATTAATCTTTTTCCGGATCTGACGACAGAGAAGTTGCGGGAACTGATTGAGGAAAAAATCTCGGAGAATCCGAAGAAACAATTTGCAAACGATCTGATCGGAATTATTCCGAAATCTCTCACGGAAATCGTATGCGAGCAGCTTGAGATCCCACAGGACAAGAAGGCGGGAGAAGTTGGAAAGAAGGATTTGATGCGTTGCGCCACCTGGCTCAAAGGAATTCCGTTGCACGTGATTGCACGCGGAGCAGGGGATGAGTTTGTGACGGCAGGCGGCGTCGAACTCAAAGACGTAAATCCGAGCACGATGGAGTCAAAACTCTGTCCGGGACTCTTCTTTGCTGGGGAAATCCTCGACATCGACGGTTTTACCGGCGGATTCAATCTCCAGGCTTCGTGGGCAACCGGGCATTTGGCAGGCGAGCATTCGGTCTAACCCTTGCTTTTTTCCCCAAAAAGAGTATAGTGCGGCGACTGCTCATAATCATATTTTTAAGCCTTATATGCCTTATCAAAAGAAGGGTCCGGGTGGATTCAAGCGTGCAGGAAAATCGTTCGGAGACCGGAAGCCTTCTTTTGGAGGTCCGAAGGTCTGGGATCATGGCAATCGCTCCGGTGGCTTTGACCGCCCTGCGATGTTCGATGCCACGTGCAGCGAATGTCACAATGCGTGCCAGGTTCCGTTTAAGCCGACCGGTCGCCGTCCGGTTCTCTGCAACAACTGCTTCCGCAAAGACGGAGGTGGATCGGATCGTCCTTCGTTCGGCGAGAAGCGCGATTTTGCGCCTCGCGAAGAGCGTTTCGGCGGTGCGACGAAAGACCAGAGCCGCGATCTCCTCCAGCTCAAGGAGCAGATGCGCACGGTCAACGAGAAACTCGACACGATTCTCGCCATCCTCGACGATAAAGAATAAGAACAAAAACCCCGGATTTTCCGGGGTTTTTCTTTGAATGCGCCGTGCTCGTGGTATTGTGAAAGAAAGGCGTTCAGAGGTTGACAAAAAGGCAAAAAAGTGGTAGTTTTCCTCTTCGTTTATGCGTCCTCATCCCTTTATCCACGTTGCCGGAATTGCTGCGCTCGTCGCTATTATCGCGAGCCTGACATTGGCGTACGTGGATATTCCGGCAAAGACCGCTATTGCCGCTCCGATCACCGAGATCGTTGCTCCCGCACCGGAAATTCTTGATTCTATCGAGGTCCCGCAAGAACCTGCTCCGATCATTGTTCCGGCGAAACTCGGCTTACCGATGACGGACGCGCTGCGCCGCGTCACCAAAAAGACGTTCGGCATGGAGGTTCATCCCGAAACCTCCCCGGTTCAGAACGATCGCTTTGACGGCTATCACGTTGGCGTTGATTTTGAAACGGACGAAACGGAACAGGACATCGATGTGGTCGTATCCGCGATCTGCGATGGTCCATTGCTCTCGAAAAATTTTGCGAAGGGCTACGGCGGCTTCGCACTTCAATCCTGTGTACTCGATGGCGAAGACGTGATCATCACGTATGGGCATTTGGATCTTGAAAACATCGAGGTTGAACCGAAACAGATTCTCACGCGTGGCGAACGGATCGGCGTGCTCGGAAAAGGACACAGCCGCGAAACCGACGGCGTGCGCAAGCACCTGCACCTCGGCATCCATCGCGGAACGGAAACGGATATCCGCGGCTACGTGCAAAAAAAGGAAGAGATTGAGAAGTGGCTGGATGTTCTAAAATACCTGACTCCATCAACGAAGGAATAAAACGCGACTCGCAAATGGGTCGCGTTTTTTGTATCCATGGAGTACGATGAAAACGAATTATGATCAATCTTCCAGTACGAAAAAGAATTATTGTTCCCCTTGTTCTGTTGGTGGGTGTTTTTGGGTTCGCATTGATCGCATCCGTTCAGACGACGCCCGCTCCGCTCGTGGAAGGATCCCTCGTGCTCACACAGGGAGATCCTCGCGTCTACTTCATCCAAAACGGCAAGCGACGCTGGATCGTTTCGGAAGAGGCATTCCGCGCGCAATTCTTCCAGTGGTCCGAGATCATATCCGTGGAATCGCAACGGCTGGCGATGTATCCGGAAGGAGAAGTGATTCACGCCTCTCCTTCGCTGGGACGTGTGCCCGCCCAGAGTCTGTTGCCGGATCTCGCTCCCACAGCTCCATATGATCTTCGTTTCGCGGTAGAAAACGGACGGACGCGTTTGCGCTTCACGGCAACGTTTTGGAATCGCGGCAAGGGAGCAATGGAATTGAATGCGAGCGCAGAAGCTAACGCCGCTGATGGCGCCTATGATGCCAGTCAGCGCATCTTCCAGCCGGACGGCACATTCGTTGATAAACCGGTTGGCACACTGTTCTGGCACGGCGTACATGCGCACTATCACTACAATGATTTTGGAATCTATAAGCTAGAAATGATTGGTTCTGCGGCTGTGAGCGCACCCATCCAGCCCGTAGTCACACAAAAGACGACCTTTTGTCTGCGTGATGATCTCGCGATTGGTGCACCGTCGGAGGGCGCCAAACAGGCCGCAAAATACAACGGATGTCACGGACATAAACAGGGCGTATCGGTGGGATGGGCGGATGTCTATCCATACACGCTTGCGGATCAATTTTTGGATGTAACGGATCTTCCGGCGGGAACATATCGTCTTTCCTTTTCCGTTGATCCGCAATCGCATTTTTCGGAAATGACACGAAGCAACAATGAGAGCTTCACGATTCTCCAACTTGATCCCGCCAAGCGCACGATGCAGATCATCGCCGTAGCCTCGGCCTACGAATCGCCGAACAACCGTTATGCTGACGGGATGCTCGTACGTGCAGAGGGTGAGAATCGTATCTATGTTATCCGCGGCAACAAGAAGCGATGGATTCCGAATGAACAGACCTTCAATGCATACGGATTTTCTTGGGGATCCATCTACACATTCCCGAAAGGCGTGATTGATGCGATTCCGTCTGAACGGTTAATCAAAGTAACGGGGCAGGGAACGCTCTATTTCGTGAACAACGCGGGATATAAACGCCGCGTGTTGAATCCAGACGTCTTGCGCTCGTACAACTTGAGCGGAGTTAACGTCACAGAAATCAATCAAATGGAGTTCGATGCAATTCCGTCTTCGGATCTCATCATGAAATCAGGTGACACGCGGGTCTACTCGATCGGTTCGCGATCCTTCGTCGGTACATTCGAAAAATTGGTGTTGCTTGGTCTTGATCCGACCTCCGTGCATACCGTGAACAACACGGACTTCAGCGCGTATGCCGTGAGCGTTGTCACGACAGGTCTCAATGTGCCGTGGGACATCGTGTTCCTCCCCGACGGGGATATGCTCGTGACGGAGCGATCGGGAACGGTCCGTCGTCTCGGCAAGCAACCGGCGACGATTACGATTCCGTCCGTGAAGACGATCGGCGAAGGCGGACTCATGGGTCTCGCACTCCACCCGAACTTTGCGCAGAACCAATTCGTCTATCTCTATTTCACGAGCTCAGAAAACGGAACGGAAAATAAAATCACACGCTTCAAATTGAATGGGACGAGTTTAATCGAAGATAAAACCATCATTGATGGCATTCCGGCGGCGATCTACCACGACGGCGGTCAGATCACCTTCGGTCCGGACGGCATGCTCTACGTCACCATTGGAGACGCGAATACTTCGGAGACGGCGCAGAATCTTGGATCGCTCGCTGGAAAAACTCTGCGACTCACACCGGACGGCGGAATTCCGTCAGACAATCCGTTTGGCAGCGCGGTGTGGTCATACGGACATCGAAATGCGCAGGGAATCACGTGGGACGCGCAGGGACGCATGTGGCAAACGGAGCATGGTCGATCCGGCGCACTGTCAGGTCTTGATGAACTGAACATGATCGAAAAAGGAAAAAACTACGGCTGGCCGACAATTCAGGGAGATGCCGCTCGTGAAGGGATGGTCCGTCCGGTCCGCCATTCAGGCGAAAACGTTACCTGGGCGCCATCGGGAATTGCGTATGTGAACGGAAGCGTGTACTTCGCGGGACTCAAAGGCGCCTCGCTCTACCAAGCACGGATCGCAGAGAATGGGACGATTTCGGAGTTTAAAACACATATAAGTGGCGTTTATGGGCGATTGCGCGCGGTTGTTCTCGGCCCGGATGGCGCTCTCTACATCACAACCTCGAATCGTGACGGGCGTGGCGTTCCGAAAACAGGAGATGACAAGGTCCTCCGCGTTCATCCTGACTTCTTGCCTTAAAAAGAGCCTGCCATTGCAAAAATAGACGGAATACGCTAGGCTGTATTCATTATCTATTTAGCTTGGTTCGTATCCATATGCAGGGAAAAATTCGCAGCAAGAACGATGAGAAGGGTTTTGGCTTTATCACGGTTGAAGGCCAGGAAAAGGACACCTTTTTCCACAAGTCCGCTTTGGTGGGCATGACCTTCGAGGAAATCCAACTCGACGACATGGTCTCCTTCGACACGGAAGACTCTGAAAAGGGACCCCGCGCCGTCAACGTTCAGCGCGCCTAATCGAAAGAAATGGCAGAAAAACGCTCCGATACAACTCGGAGCGTTTTGATATCCCGCATCTTGCCTTATTGCTTTTTTTCTGCTTTAATAGCGGCTCTTTATGGCGAACGATCAGCACGGGAACGTCATCATCCGCTTCAGCGCGGTGTCATTTGGATATGACGAGGATCATCCGATTTTGGACGAAGCTGATTTTTCGGTCCGCGAGAACGCCAAAGTCACGGTCATGGGTCAGAACGGGGCAGGGAAGAGCACGATCTTCAAACTGATCACCGGCGGACTCAAACCGCAGGAAGGCGGCGTTCACGTCCGCGCGGGCGCGACGATCGGGACCGGATTACAAGTCATGCCGCGTGATCGCATGGATGACACGGTGTCTGAATTCTTCGCACACGCTTTTCCGGAGATCCAATACGATTTGGATAAACGCATCAAAAACGTTCTTGAAACGGTGAATCTGGATGCTCCTCTCGATAAACAGATCAAATCTTTTTCGGGCGGACAACAGGCACGCCTCTTGCTCGCGTACGCATTGATTCAGGAACCGGACATCCTCCTTCTTGATGAACCGACGAACAATTTGGACAAAGCGGGGATCGAACATCTGACCGGATTTTTGATGATGTATCCGAAAACCGTTCTCGTGATTTCGCACGATGCGGATTTTTTGAACGCCTTTACCGAAGGCGTGCTGCATCTTGATGTCTTTACCGGCAAAGTCGAACAGTACGTCGGAAACTACTACAACGTCGTTGAAGAAATCGCCGCTCGTGTTGAGCGCGATCGCATGAAGAACGCGCGTCTCTTGAAAGACATTCAGGATCGCAAAGACAAAGTGAACTTCTTTGCAAACAAAGGAGGAAAGATGCGTAAACTTGCGAGCAAACTCCGTGAGCAGGTTGAAGAGGCGGAAGATGACATGGTCGACGTTCGTCGTGATGACAAGACGATTCGCGATTTTACGATTCCTACACAAGACCTGACGGAAGCGATTTTGATGCTGACCTCCGTCGGGATCGTGAAGAATCACAAAGCGACACGCAAACCCGTGGATATCAAGTTGTGGAAGAAACAACGTCTCCTGATTTCGGGTCCGAACGGAATCGGAAAGACGACCTTGCTTCGCAACCTCGCAGAAGGAACGGAGGAAGGCGCGAAGATTACGGAGGGCGTACACGTCGGGTATTACCGCCAGGATTTTTCGGGATTGGATTACGACGCGACCGCGTACGAATCGCTTGAGCAAGTGATGGAAATGAAAAATAACGAACGACTCCGTTCCGTTGCAGCCGAATTTTTACTGACATCGGATCTTCTCAAGAACAAGGTCGGATCGCTTTCGGAAGGACAGAAGGGTCTGCTCTGTTTTGCGCGCTTCGTGCTCCAGGCTCCTGGCCTCCTCATCCTCGATGAACCGACCAACCACATCAACTTCCGTCACCTCCCCGTTATCGCGAAAGCCCTCGAAGCCTACCAAGGCGGTCTCATCCTCGTGAGTCACGCGCCGGAGTTCGTGAAAGAAATTCGCTTCGACGAGACGCTCGACCTCGGAACGTTGTAGAATACGAAGCATGAAACGCTGTCCTTGGGTCCTTTCCGCTGATCCCTTGTTCGAGGCGTATCATGACGAAGAGTGGGGCGTACCGGTCCACAATGATCGGAAGATCTACGAATTTCTTGTGCTTGAAACGTTTCAGGCAGGACTCTCATGGAGGACGATTCTGCATAAACGAAAGAATTTCAAAAAAGCATTTGCGAATTTTGATTATAAAAAAGTTGCGCGATTTGATGCGAAGGACGTGAAGCGTCTGCTCGGAGATGCGGGGATCATTCGCAATCGTCAGAAGATTGCAGCGGCGATTAATAACGCGAAACGATTCATGGAAGTCCAAAAAGAATTCGGAACATTTTCAACGTATATGTGGTCGTGGGTGAAGGGAAAAACGATCCGGCACACGCTCAAAACGGCAAAAGACTTTCCTGTCCATATTCCGGAAGCAGTCGCGTGGTCGAAAGATCTCAAGAAACGGGGATTCTCGTTTCTCGGTCCGACGGTCGTCTATGCACACATGCAAGCGGTCGGAATGGTGAACGATCACGTCACAACCTGCTCGTCACGAAATCGATAATATTTTTCAGGAACTGTCCGAAATCAAATCCACGTGGCGCTGTAAAAAGGACCGTTGGTGTTCCATTCGCTTCTTTGCTCTTCGCATTGAAGTCGTGGAGTGCGTTCATCACTGAATCGTAGGAGTAGCTTTTCCGCTCTCGTCCCGGATCATTCATCGTGAATTCTTTTTTTTCGTCATCATATCCCGTGAGCACGGCAACATGATACGAATCTCCCAGCGGGGTTTCGCCGTACATCTTGAACATATTGATCAAGATGATGACGGGACGTTTTTTATCAAGCTCGCGCGTAATCTCTTTCAAAGACGGATTGCGCTTTATCGTTGTGCGAAAGGAGCCTTCGTGATCAATCAGCCGTTTGATTTCTTTCGCATCCGTATCCTGATTTTTCTTGAGCGCACTGTTTTCCCACGCGATCATCGTTTCCATTCTTCGTTTTGAATCATCGACCCAGATAGAATCATTTTTCGAATAATATCCCTCGACCATTGTCACGCTGGCTTCTTCGCACGCCTCGCTCCACGGTAATTCCCAAACTCCATCCGGAACTTGCGAAACATACGGCACCGGAAGAATGATGACCGCAAGAAGAAATCCGGAAAGCGAAGATGGCATTTTCATCTTTTTACCATAGCCTCTTTGTAGCTTTTTCTCCATGAGACGGTATAGTGTCATCAGGAGAGGACTATTCATTAACCTGCTGCATTATGAACAATAACCGAATGATCGCGATCGTTGTGATCGTCCTCGCCCTTTTTGGCATTGGAGGTTTGTACGCGTTCAATCAATCGTCGAAAACGGAGAACGCGAATACGCCGACCAATCAGGCACCGAATCCGACACCGAGTACTCCGAATCCAACAACGACTCCGCCGGTCACACCGCCCGCGACAACGCCGACATCGACAGAAGGAGGAGATATCACGACACCGACATCGACGGTTTCGATCTGGGAAAAATATACTCGTGCCACGGAGTACTTTCTCAAATATCCTCCGTATCTCGTGCTTCAGACCGGAAGCGATTTGGCAGGTGGGTTCTTCGACATTGGATCGACCCAGGTAAAACTTCGGTTCCCGCAAGATTACTTTAAGAAAGACAATTCAAACTTCGTCGAGTCATATCTTGTTGTTAGCCGCAACACGATAGATACGGACCGGCTTGCGAGCTCGCAGTGCACTTCTTTCTCCGACATCGATAACAAAATGAACGATAAAGCCGCAAAAAAAGTTATCAACGGCGTGAGCTGGTACATGCAACATGTGGAAGAACCGGCTGCTGGGAATCGTTACTACAGTGACATCTACCGGACGGTTCGAGACAATTATTGCTATGAAGTCGCGATCACTGTTCATACGGGCGTGAAGGAAAACTACGAGCCGATGGTGCATGAGTTCAATAAAACCAAAGCAATCAATGTGCTTGAGAAGGTTTTGGGAACGTTCACGTTCTTTAAGTAATCTCGACGATTCCGTACATCACGTCGCCGCGATCTGTTGAGATCGTAACGGCATCACCGACCTTGTGGTGGAGAAGTGCGGAGCCGAGAGGCGAAACATGAGAGATCCGGCCTTTGGTCGGATCTGTTTCGTGCGGACCGACGATGCGATAGGTTTTCTGTTTTCCCTCGATACTCACGACAACCGTTGAACCCAGGCGAACATTCTCGGACGCTCCTTCTTCGATGAGGATGACGCGCTTCAATCGTTCTTTGATTCCAAAAATGCGTCCGTCGGTTCGCGCAAGCCGCGCCTTGGATTCCGTATACTCCGCGTTCTCGGAGAGATCGCCCATCGCGATCGCGCGCGTCAGGTCCGCGACGGTGTTCGGACGTTCCGCTTCAAGCTGCGCGAGTGTCCGTTTCAGATTCTCAACACCACGCGGCGTCAAATACACTGCTCCCGTATCGTCTTGGGCTTGTTGGCGAAGCATTTGCGACCGGCGCTTGGGGAGTTGCATGTCCGCATGGTAGCGGAGTCTAGAAGTAGGGGCAATCAACGTTTTGGGATCAAAAAAATATTTTATCCACACGTTTTATCTTGACAAAACCAAAAAAATATGGAAAGCTGATCATGCAACGGAGCAAAGAGGCTAAACCTCTAAGCGCCGACAAACGTTTCGTAAAAGCAACCTGACAGACCATCGGGCTCACGACCAAGGAGGGGTCACCTCCAAGGAAGACTGAAACGAAACAAACCAGACCTGGAAGAAGCCGAAGCCGGTGCACAGGCGCGAAGGCGTCCAAAACCGTTCGCGAGCTGAAAACAGGAAAGAAATCATCGATCTTTGTCGAAAGATGAAGAAATGCGTAACCGCGATGAGACTGTGATCCTTTTCAATGAGGCGCAGTGCAGGTAAACTGAAAGATGGTGGACGTGGCCACGTCCACCATCAAACCAACTTGATGTTTAAGATTACAGAAGAGCTACTTCTCAAAGCATGGCTTGAAATCTATCGGAGTAAACCAAAGGCAAAAAGAAAATATTCTAGGGGAATTGATGAAGTGTCCATAGAGGATTTCAAGAAGCATGATCGAGAAAATCTCGGTGAAATATATCGCCAATTAGAGGGCGGTTTTTTTGAATTTAGACAATTAAAAGAATATAAAATTCCCCGTCCAGGAAAAAGTCCACGTTTAATTCAGGCACCGACAGTTACAGATCGGATTGTCCAAAAAGTTATCTCTAATCATTTAATGGATGTTTTTCAAAAAATATTTACAACTGCGGGAATTGTAGGCTCAGTTCGGGGCACCACGGTTGAAGGCGTTCTTAGAGGGGCGGTGGGCTACTACGATCAAGGTTATCATTACGTTCTCAAAACTGATATTGAGAATTATTTTCCCAGTATTAATAAAAAGAGATTAAAAAAAATCTTCTATAGAGAAATTCATGACGAAAAATTAAGAACATATTTTGATCAATTTCTCAAACAATCAAAACAACCAGGCATACCACAAGGGACTCCACTGTCTCCCTTCTTTGCGAATCTTTTTTTGCTTAATTTTGATAAAGCTCTTAAAAAAGAAAAGAATATAAAACATTTTAGATACATAGATGATTTAGTAGTTTTTTGCGACAATAGAGATAGAGCAGAAGCTATTTTCAATAAAGTTGAACCTATGTTTAGAGATCTAGGGCTAACTATTCACCCTTTAAGTACACCTGGAAAGACTTTTATCGATCTATTTGATACAGGAAGAGTAGATGTGCTTGGTGTTATATATAAAAATAAAAAACTTTTAATTAAACAAAAAAAATATCGAGAATTCATCGCTGAAACTATTACCCCCATTCAATTTAAAAGCTGTTTGAACTCTCGATTGAGTACTGAACAGGGTTTAAACGATCTATTAAAAGACTTGCGCTATCGAGTCTATGGGTGGGCGGGCGCCTACAGTTTTTGTGATGTAAAAGAAACTTTTGAGGATCTGGATGCAAAACTCTATGAGCAATTCAATAAACTACTCAATCGTCTTGCTCTCACTCCCACGGAAAAATCTTACTATTTAAGCCATCTTCCTAAATTCACAAGAGCTTTAAAAAAACGATCTTTAAAGAAGTCTCAACTATTGTCATAAAATCATTTTCCCGCTAACCTTAGCCAACTATGGCCGCAATCGAAATCAAGAATCTCTCAAAAACCTACGCAACAGGTACAAAAGCCCTCACAAACGTCGATCTGACGGTGAAAGAAGGGGACTTTTTTGCGCTTCTTGGCGCGAACGGGGCGGGAAAAACCACCGTTATCGCGATTTTGACGAGCCTCGTCACAAAAACGTCGGGAACCGTCACCGTGAACGGGTTTGATCTCGACAAGAATCCGGATGCGGTCAAAGCGCAGATCGGCGTTGTTCCGCAGGAATTTAACTTCAACATCTTCGAAAAGGTGGTCGATATCGTTCTTGATCAGGCGGGTTTTTACGGCGTTGAGCGGCCGGCTGCATTACTGCGAGCCGAAGAGCTCATGAAAGCGCTCGGACTCTGGGAAAAGAAAGACATGAAGTCCATGACACTTTCAGGCGGCATGAAACGCCGTCTCATGATCGTCCGCGCGCTCATGCATCAGCCAAAAATTCTGTTGCTTGATGAGCCGACGGCGGGTGTCGATGTCGAGCTACGTCACGGCATGTGGGAGTATCTCAAAAAACTCAATGCCGAAGGCACGACAATTTTGCTGACAACGCATTATTTGGAAGAAGTGGAACAGCTTTGCAAGAACGTCGTCATTCTGAAAAAAGGGGAGAAGGCACACGACTCTTCTGTCGCATCGTTGCTTTCGGGACTTCCGTCCTCGACGTACCGCGTAACACTCGACAAGGATCCGAAAACGCTCGACATCAAGGGGATGAAAATTTCTCCGCGTGATGAACGAACGGCGGATATCGAACTTGACTCCAATCAAAGTCTCACGAGCCTCATGCAGACGCTTTCGGATGCAGGCGTAAACGTTCTCGACATTCGTCCGGCGGCGAACCGAATTGAACAGGCATTTCTTGATATTACCAACGGACAACCCGTATGAGCTCAATCCAAATCGTTGCCTTCAAGACTTTGATGCACCGCGAGATCGGTCGTCAATTTCGAATCTGGAAGCAAACCTTTCTCCCTCCCGTCATCACACAAACGCTGTACTTCCTCGTCTTCGGAACCTTCATCGGTTCGCAGATCGCGCCGATCAAGGGCGTGTCGTACATGGGCTATATCGTTCCCGGCATCATTATGATGGCCGTGATTACGAGCTCATACATGAACGTCGTGTTCTCGTTTTTCAGCATCAAGTTCATGCGCAGCATTGAAGAGCTGCTCGTCTCTCCGATGTCGTATCGCACGATGCTTCTTGGTTTTGTTTCCGGTGGCGTGTTTCGCGCGGTATTCACGGGGCTCCTCGTCTTCATCGTTTCGTTCATCTTCGTACGTCCGGTCGTCCAGCATCCGTTCATCGTGTTGCTCTTCGTTATCCTGACGGCGACGGTGTTCGCCCTCGGAGGATTCCTGAATGCGATCTTCGCAAAAAACTTCGATGATGCGGGAACGTTTACGACGTTTGTGCTGACTCCGCTCACGTATCTTGGTGGCGTCTTCTATTCGATTGAATCATTGCCACCGTTTTTCCGCACACTCTCGTACTTCAATCCAATCGTCTACATGGTCGACGGATTCCGCTTTGGATTTTACGGTATCCACGACACGAATCCGTGGATCGGCGTGATTTTTCTCACGGTTATTTCTCTCGGACTCGCGACCTTGAATCTTCATCTTCTGAAAAAAGGAACGGGACTTCGGGCATAACGACAGAGTTGGAACAAAAAACCTCCTGAACGGAGGCTTTTTTGTATCCTCATACCTACTACCTTGCATAACATAGTAGTAGGTGTTATGGTCTTGTCGTACCCCTATGACTCACCAACCTCCCCTCGATGTGAGCAACACCAAGGCCCAGATGCGCAAAGGCATTCTGGAGTTTTGTATCTTGCTGATCATCTCCCAGGGAAAGACCTACACCAACGATATTCTGAAGGAACTCCGCACGGCGGATCTCCTCGTTGTCGAAGGTACCGTCTACCCCATCTTGAGCCGCCTGAAAAACGCCGGACTCCTGTCGTACGATTGGTCGGAAAGTCCGAATGGTCCGCCGCGCAAATATTATGCGCTGACCGAAAACGGACACGATTTTTTAGAACAGTTGGTGGGTACATGGGAATCCCTGGATTCTTCGATTAACAAGCTCCTCACGAAGTTCAACTAACGCATATGAAAAAAACCATTTCTATTACGCTCGGAGGACGCATCTTCGCGATCGAAGAAGACGGATACGGTGTGCTTGAACAGTACCTGAACGGACTGAAGCGTCATTTTACCGGCGATCCGTCGTCGGATGAGCTGATGGCCGATATCGAATCCAGCATCGGAGAAAAATTCGAAGAGAAGCTCGGTCCGCACAAGCAGGCGGTCACGCTTGAAGATGTGAACGGCGTCATCCTGGTCATGGGCAAGATCGAAGAAATCGCGGATGAAGAATCGCGAGATGACAAGAAGGGTTCCAAAACGGACGATGCGAACACATCCAAACGTTTTTATCGTAATCCGGACGACATGGTCATTGGAGGCGTGTGCTCAGGTATCGCTGCGTATTTCGGCATTGATCCGCTCATCGTGCGCATTATTTTCGCCATACTCACACTCGTAAACGGATTTGGCATTCTCGTATATCTCGTTCTGTGGATGGCGATGCCTCTTGCAGAAACGAGCACACAGAAACTTGAAATGCGCGGCAAGCCGCTGAATGTCGAAGAAATCGAAGAACTCATAAAGGAACGAGCGGAAGGTGTTGGCAGGGAAGGTCGTGAAGCATGGCAACGCGCACAGAAACCGGATTCGGTCATGCGCAGAATCCTGAATGTTCCCGTACGTATTGTCGGAGCCATTGCTACGGGCTTGCGCACATTCTTTCGTATGCTTGGTCCGGTTCTCGGCGTTCTCATCGGTCTCCCGATTTTGATCAGCGCGATCGCCGGCCTTGTTGCGACGAACGTAACCGCGACACTTCTTCTGTTCCGTATCAATTCGCCCTATATTATTTCGGACCTGCCTCTCGCGGAGCTCGCGGGACAGCCGATGTATTACGTGGGGGTTGTTGCAGGATATTTTCTCGTACTCATTCCATTCATCTTTCTCGCGACGCTTGGAATAAGCATCGTTCGTCGCAGAAGCTGCTTCGGTGCGGTATCGAGCGGCATGTGGATCGCCATTTGGATCGTTGCGGCAGGAGCAGGAGCCGTTGCCGCAAGCGATGTTGCTCCCTGGGTGCATACGCGTTCGCAGGAAATGGAACGACAAGCGACGGTCTCGCGTACGATTGAGCAGCGTGACTTCACGTCGATCGCTCTCTCTGATTCGATCAATGTGACGATCACACGCGGTGATGACTATGCGCTGAGCTTTACCGGTCTGCAAAAAGACATGGATGCGCTGCATTTCACGAACGAAAAAGGCGTTCTCAAGATCACACAGCGGGATGAACGAATCGGTCCGTGCGTTTTCTGCTTCCGACATCGCGTGGAAGGGGAGATCACGCTTCCGCGTCTTGTCTCGTACACCGGATCCGATGAGAGCCATGGGTCGATCAACGGATTCACGGAAGACCTCGTCCTCGCCTTGAATGACGTCGCGCAGCTTGATCTTGAAATGCTGGGACAGAATGCGACCGCCACAACACGCGACGTGAGCCGATTAATGCTGACGGGAAGCTCGACGCGTCTTGTTCTCGATACCTCCGACGCTTCACGAATCATCGCCGAAGGATTTGTCTCAACATTCATCCGCGTAACCGGACGTGATGTCAGCCGTACGGTTCTGGAGGGGTCGACACATGAGCTGCTCGTTGATCTCAAGGATGTCGCTCGTGTTGATGCTGACGATCTGACGAGCGACCTTGTCACATTCTCGACGCGGGATGTTTCGCACTACGAAGGACCGCAGCCCACACATCTGGAGACAGAATACGAAACGGATTGAGGTCCTGAGAAAGGGGAGTATACTGAAGCCATAAGCCATTTTTAGCCAAAACGCCTTATGGACAACAGCATGCAAACTCCTACAAAGGCGCCGATGCCGAACGTAGACTCAACCCTTCGTGAAGAACGGTTGCCGACGCATCGCATTAAGCCGCTCTACCGCACGACGCAGATCGTTTGGTATATCGTCGGTCTCCTTGAAATACTTCTCGCGTTGCGTTTCTTTCTGAAGCTCTTCGCAGCCAATTCTGCAGCAGGGTTCTCGAAATTTATCTACGGCGCAACGGAGATCTTCGCCGGACCGTTCTTGATTGTCTTCCAGGGATCGCGTGTGAACAGCAGCGTGTTCGAGTGGTCCACGCTTCTCGCCATGGCGGTGTACTTCCTGATCGGTCTACTGATCGTGAAAGCGCTTGTCATGAGCAAGCCTGTTTCGACGAAAGAAGCGGATCAAAAACTTCCCGGACAAGAAAAACTCTAACGGATTTTTGAAAGAACTCCGGGCGTGACAAGCCCGGAGTTTTGCTTTAAACTTGGCTAAATATGACACATCTCGCAACGTTCGGCGCCGGATGTTTTTGGGGCGTGGAAGAACTCTATCGGCGTCTGCCGGGTGTGAGCGAGACCGCTGTAGGATATATGGGAGGAACGACCGAGAAACCGACGTACGAAGACGTCTGTACGGGTTCGACCGGACACGCCGAAGTCGTACAGGTAACGTATGATCCGGAAAAGGTGACGTATGAGAATCTTTTGAAGCTCTTCTGGGAGAATCATGACCCAACGCAGCTGAATCGTCAGGGACCGGACACGGGCACGCAATATCGTTCCGTTGTTTTCTTCCATTCGCCAGAGCAGGAAGCGTCAGCCGTCAGATCCATTGAGGACTTGAAAAAACATAGACGCTACGAGCATCCGATTGTCACGCAGATCGTTCCGGCAACGGCGTTTTGGAAAGCGGAAGATTACCATCAGCAATATCTTGAGAAGCGCGGACTCGGAAGCTGTCACATTTAATATGAATCAAGAACTTCAACAACAACTTGCAAAACCAATTAAAATCGCAATCGGCGTTTTCCTCGGTTGCGCGGGGCTGTCGCTTGTCCTGGGTCTGCTCATCACGGGGGGAACGGCATTCGGTCTTTCCCGTCTGATGGATCTTGATCCGTTGAAGATGTTTGCCGGCATTGAGAAACCGGTTTCGGTTGCTCCACCGGGAGACGCCGGCGCCTTCGATCCCATCAAAGCGTTTATGGAGGTGAAAACATATGCGGGGAATGTTCCGCTTGTCGAGATGACGGCGACGCATGTCCGTTCCGACGGCACGATCAACCTCATGGCAGATCTTTCCCCGCGTCCGACCGTGTCTTATGATTTTGTTGAAGAATTTAAAAACGATTCTGAAGACGCACCGCCGATCGGTGCTGGAAGCGGAGAGGGTGGCGTACAATGGCGCGACGTTACGGTAGACGTGAGTCATCCAAACATCTGGCGCCACGTGACGCAGATCGGCGGGAGTATCAACGCGAGCTATCGATATAAATATCTTGGAATGGGAAAAACGATCGGTTCTCCTCGTGGATCCAATTATGATACGCCGTTACCGGACCCTCTCTGTCCGTTCGTCGCGTTGTGGGCGGTTGCGATGCAGAAAGGCACGCCCTCCGATGCCGTTGCGTGGATCCGGTACAACAAAGACGGTTACGACTTTTGGATTCGTGATACGAAATATCGATACCGTTTCGATACGGATTGTCGTCTTATTGAGAAATAAATATGAACGACAGCATTCAAAAGAGCGAAGCGGACTGGCGCAAGGATCTGACGGAAGAGCAGTATCGCGTCTTGCGTGAGAAGGGGACCGAGGCACCGTTTACGGGAGAGTATGTCCATACCGACGAAAAAGGAATGTTCACATGCGCTGCGTGCGGCAATCAACTGTTTTCAACAGAGACGAAATTCGACTCCGGTTCGGGTTGGCCCAGTTTTACGGATGCAATTCCGGGCGCCGTGGAGTTTCACGACGATTCTTCTGGGGGCATGAAGCGAACGGAAGTGACATGTGCACAATGTGGCAGTCACTTGGGGCATGTCTTTGACGATGGTCCCGGACCAAATGGAAAACGTTATTGCATCAATTCCGTGTGTCTCAATCTGCAGGCAAAAACCTGAAAAAGAAAAACCCCGTGAAGATCACGGGGAGGGAAATACGCTGAACGGTTCGCAGGATTCACGGTACCGCTCGTAGTCTTGAAGAAAGGCAGGATTGAGTTGCGGATCCCGAAGGATGAACAGAAGAACGGGAGGTTCCTCTTCCGCAAGCTCCCTGATACGAGCGGCTTCCGTAGGACAGGCGTCTTCGAAAGGGAGAACGGTTCCCTCCGAGAGCACGGGGAGATCCATCCGCGGCTTCAAAAGACGTTTTCGGCACGCCGCCGTGAACACCGTTCCGGATCGATGCAAGGAGGACGCAAACGCGTTTGCGTCGTTTTCGTTTTGATACTCGAGAACTTCCGGATATCCCATGTGCGGAATCTGGAAACGCGCGCACCTGATTCCGGCGTGTTGCAGGATACGAGACTCGAGCTTCGCGTCGTCCCACCGAAAGAGATCGGCGGGTAGGATATGTTCGCGCCGGAGGAGACACTCCACGATGCACCGGACGAGCGTGCGTAGAAACTGGGTATGCCTGCCGTAGTACAGGTCACGGAACAGAAGGACGCGCAGACGTAGAAAGTCGGCCAACATGAGCGGATCGTTCGACACGATCTGACCATCCTTCAACACCAGCGTTTTCCACACTTCGCAGACCATCGGTCGAATCTGGAGCGAGGCGTTTATACTGCACGCATCGTTCAGCGTCAGGGGAGAAGAGATGCCGCAGAATCCGCGGTACTCACCGACGTCACGCGCGACGTAGCCGATTTTGTCGGCCCAATCGAGCAATTGCCCGAGCATGCCACGGTTATTGATGATCTCAGTCAGCGACTCGGGCTCCAGCGCATATCGCTGTCGGAGATCTTCCCATGCGTCACCAACGAGCGCTCGCGGATATGCTGCGTCTTCGTCGAATGCGCTCGGATCGATATCTTTGATCACATCGCCGCCTGCGACCGTACACACATCATGCGAGAGTGCGGCGACCGTCAGATGTGTCATCTGTGCGTCATCGAGACCCACGGCGTGTCCGATCTGTTTCGCGATCGCCATGACATCGTGACTGTGTTGCCAGCGCGTGTGCGTGAATGTCGGCGACACGTGTGGTCGCGTGAACATCCGGGTCGGGACTGCCGTGTGAATGTACGGCAGTTGCTTGATGCCACGAAGGCGTTCAAGACCGAATGCGCGGATCGTTTGAGCACAGAGTCCGTCAGGTTCGGCCACGCGGTAGCGCAGATCCGCATAGGGGAGATCAAATGTCTCTGTTTCGGAATCTACGGCTGAGCCGTAGGCCACGTCATCAAGTTTCATCGGCTCCTCCGTTTTGGTTGAAAGATCGAATGCGTCAAAACGGTCTCATTTGAGATAGGCACGGTCAAGTGTTAGGATGGTGCGACTATGCTTCCTCCTACGATCTTGGTGCTCTTCGGTGCGACGGGTGATCTCGTGGCAAAGAAGATCCTTCCGGCGCTGCTCCATCTTTCGCAAAAAGGAAAGCTCCCCGAACAACACACGATCGTTGCCTTCGGAAGACGAGAGATGACGACCGAAACATTTCGCGAATATGTCCGCGGAATCATCGGGAACGAACATCCGGATTTTTTGAAAAACTTTGTGTATCAACGGGGGCAATTCGATGCGCTCGAAGATTATCACGCGCTTGCCGCAACACTTGATCCGCAAGCGAATCATCTGTTTTATCTCGCCGTTCCTCCGGAGCTCGATACGATGATTTTTGACGGACTCCGCGAATCCGGACTTGCCGCGCAACAAACGGGCGGCCCCGCTCGTCGGATCATCGTCGAAAAACCGATCGGTATCAGCGCGGAAAATGCCACAGAGATCGAGGCGGCGCTTTGCAAAAGCTTCGACGAATCGCAGATCTATCGCATCGACCACTATCTTGCGAAGGAGATGGTGCAGAATATTTTAAGTTTCCGTTTTTCCAATAGCCTCTTCGAGCAAAGCTGGAACAATCGCTTCATCGAAAAAATAGAGATCCGCTTGTGGGAAGCGCTCGGCGTCGAAAAACGCGGTCCTTTTTACGATGGCCTTGGTGCGCTCCGCGACGTGGGACAGAACCATCTGCTTCAGATGCTTGCGTTTGTTGCAATGGAACACCCGCAAAACTTTGAAGCGGCTTCGATCCGAAACAAGCGTGCTGAAGTTTTGGAAACGCTCGAAATTCTGTCGAGCGAAGAGGTCGCGAGCAAAACACGACGCGGACAATACGAAGGATATCGCGCCATCGAAGGCGTGATGCCAGATTCGGACACGGAAACGTATTTCAAGATCGAAGCGACATTGAATACTCCGCGCTGGAACGGCGTGCCGATCACGATGGAAAGCGGCAAGCGGATGGGGGAGGCACGCAAAGAAATTGTCGTGACGTTCAAAGAACCGAACGAGTGTTTGTGCGCGACGGATACCGATGAGCATCAACGAAACGTCGTCACGTTCGGTCTCGAGCCGACAGAAGGAATCATGATCGAGTTTTGGAGCAAGAAGCCGGGATTGGATTTCGAGGTTGAAAAACGTTCACTCGATTTCATGTTGCGTGAAAAAGGCGAACGCGCGCAGTACGTCGAAGAATACGAAAAGCTACTCCTTGATGGCTTCCTCGGCGATCAGACGCTCTTCGTCGACAAGAATGAGGTAAAGGCGATGTGGCGCTACATCGATCCGATCGTGAACGGATGGAACGAGGGTATAGCGCCACTTGAAACGTACATGCCGGATACGAAAACCATTGCGGAGAAAGAGATCTCAACAACGGTGACAGAAAAAGCGAAACCGGAACTTGCGATCCTCGGACTTGGAAAAATGGGCGGCAACATGGCGAAGCGGATGGTGGAACAAGGTTGGCGCGTGGTCGGATGGAATCGGACGCACGCCGTCGCGGAAGAATTATCGAAAGATGGAATCGAACCTGCTGCGAGTTTTGATGAGGTGATTTCAAAACTGAAAACGCCTCGCATCGTCTGGTTGATGCTTCCAGCTGGAGATGCGACGGAAGAAGCGTTGTTCGGAGAACATGGAATTGCGAAAAAACTTTCGTCGGGAGATACCGTCATTGATGGTGGCAATTCCTATTTCAAAGACGCTGCAGGTCGCGCAGAAAAACTGAAAGCACTCGGCATAAACTATCTTGATTGCGGAACATCGGGCGGACCGGGCGGAGCAAGACGCGGCGCGTGTCTCATGATCGGCGGAGATCGCGCGACGTTTGAAAAGATCGAACGGTTGTTCCGCGACTTTGCACTCCCCGGCGGATATCAATTCTTCGACGGCCACGGCGCCGGACATTTTGTGAAGATGGTTCACAACGGCATCGAGTACGGAATGATGCAGGCGATTGCCGAGGGATTTGAAGTCATGAAGCTTTCAAACTTCAAGCTGGATCTCACGCGCGTCACCGATATCTACAATCATGGAAGCGTCATCGAATCGCGATTAGTGGCGTGGCTCAAAGATGGTTTCAACGCATACACGACGGAGCTGGAAGGCATTTCCTCAACCGTCGCGCACACCGGTGAAGGCGCATGGACGGTGCAGAGCGCAAAAGAAATGGGGATCGAAATTCCGATCATTGAAGGATCGCTCGAATTCCGAAAGCTGTCAGAGCAGAATCCGCGGTATGCAGGCAAGGTCCTTTCTGCGTTAAGAAATCAATTCGGAGGGCATAAAGCGACATGATATGAAAACGAAATCAGCAATGAAGAAGGTCACGCCGTTTGCGCAGCACGTGTACGATATCGTGCGAAAGATTCCGAAAGGGAAGACGCTGACGTATCAGCAAGTCGCGATTGCAGCGGGACGACCCAATGCATGTCGAGCCGTTGGGAATATTTTGAATAAGAATCGCGATGCAAAGGTGCCGTGTCATCGTGTCGTTCGTTCGGATGGCACGACGGGAGGGTACGCTTGGGGTCCGGCAAAGAAGATTCGACGGCTACGGGCAGAGAAGGCTATCATGTGACGGATATGAACCGCGCACCACGAGCCGGGATCGCTCTTGCGATCCTCGTCTCACTTTTTGGAATGTCTTCGGCTGACGCCGCTGCGGTACGACCCGTGCCCGTAAAACCGGAGCATACGCGTCCACCGGAAGTCCGTATCTGGGATGACGCGTTCCGGACGACCGGACGTTTTATGGCGCTGGATTCAAAAGCGACAGGCGGCGGGCACATTGCGGCCGGAGACATCGATGGCGATGGAAACGACGAGATTGTTGTTGGTTCCGGCCTTGGCGCGGAATCGGAAGTCCGTATTTTTGATGTGAATGGAAAACAGCGCCTGACGTTTGCTCCATATCTCAAGGGATTCAAAGGCGGTGTTCGGGTTGCCGTTGGAGATGTGATCGGGGATTCAAAACTGGAAATCGTGACGGCACCGGGACCGGGAACGGAAGCGAACATTCGTGTCTTTGATGCGAATGGAAACGATCTTCTCGGGACAAAAAAACTTGCGTATGCTCCCGCCTTCGTCGGAGGAGTACATCTGGCGGTTGGAAATCTCGTTGGCGACAGCAAAGCGGAGATCGTCACCTCGCCGGGTCCGGGCGGCGGTCCGCATGTCCGTGTTTGGAATGGCTCGATGGAGAATGTGGGACATGACATCTTCGCGTTTACGCGTGACATGACCGATGGCGTCACCGTTTCGATTGCGAAGACTGAATGGGGACCGACGCTCGTCGCGGGCGTCGAAAGCTGGAGCGAGCCGCTTGTGCGCCTTTTCATCATGCGTTCCACACTCGTGCTCGCAACCGAGTTTTATCCGTTTGATCGCGCATCTCGTCGCGGCATCACGACGGCGGCTGTTGATATGGACGGGAATGGCATCGATGAAATTGCCGTGACGGGGAATGGAAGTTCCATTGGAGAAGTCGCTCTGTTTGATACATATGGGAATCGTCGTGCCATCGGCCTGCTTCAAGATCCGACGTATCGAGGCGGGATGTCACTTGCTGCCGTCAAACGAGCGGGGAGTGAACGCGAGGGATTAGCTGTGATTCCAGCCTCGCCGGTTGTTATCGGTCCGACGGACGTCGATCGCTCTATCGACGTGAACCTGACACAGCAGCGACTCTACGCGTATGAACGTGGCCGTATCGCAAAGACGTTCCTTGTTTCCACAGGGACATACAGCCATCCGACGCCGGTTGGAAAAACAACGGTTCAAAAAAAGATTCCGATCATGGATTATCGTTGGAGTTACGGTCCGGGACATCCGGATAACTACAACTTGAAAAACGTGAAATTTAATTTGAACGTCTTTCCGCACATCTACATCCATACGGCGTATTGGCATAATAATTTCGGGTATCGCATGAGTCACGGCTGCATCAACACGCACATCACGGACGCGGAATGGATCTTCAATTGGGCATCGACGGGCACACAGGTTGAGATCCATTACTAAGCGCACGCAAAAGAGTGGTATACTTTCCGTCGTATGCCACGAGGTGAACAACAGAGCGGCCATCCGGAGGTGTGGGCCTTTCTGACGATCATTACATTTCCGATTGTTCTTATCGCAAGTGATCTGTTTGAGGTTGGCGGATGGTGGCCGTTTCTCTACGCGCTTCTCGCCACATTTTCGATTCTTGTTTTGGAAGTCATCGTCCGTGGACGACTCTGGCCGTTTGAAAAAGAATTCGTGAATCACATTGGTCATCCCGAGACGCCATATCGCATTCTCGTCTTCCTGGGAGCAACGCTCCTCATGCTCGAAACCGTCGTCGTTGTCGGCGTGGCAACGGATACGCGCTTCGATGCGCCGCTTCTCGGACTCATCATCAACAAGCAGTGCGCTGCCCGGGGCGAAAGCCGCATTTCTGATTCAATCTGCCGTTTTTTGACCGAATCCAAAATTGATCCGCAATCGGAATTACGAACAGCTGATCTTTCGCGCCACGCGCTCTTACTGTTTGCGGAAAAAGCATGGTTTCCGAACGGGGGACACATCACCTGCGTCTCGCGTCCCGTCGTCCGCACCATGGAAGCGGAAAATACCGTTATCCGTGAACTCAACCTCATTCATTGTGTCGAATGGAAGATTGATACATCAAACGCCCTGAGCATAAACAAGCATCAAACGCGATACGCTGCTGCGGCGCTTGCGCGCGATAAAGACGGTTTTCCCGTGGTCACAAGCTGGAGCGAGGATTCCGGCAACGCAAGCTGGGAAACGACGCTCGGTAATATTGCCGCCGTCAGTCGCGACAAAGTTGAGTCTCTCGGTATTCTCCCCGAACTGATTCCTGCGCTCGACCAAGACGCATTGGAAAAAGCACAATCGATCCTGAAACGATAAAAAAAGATCCCTCAGTGAGGGATCTTTTTTAGTAAGGCCTAGGAACTTTCGCCGCTTCGGGAGGAATTGTCGGTTCCTTTGTCGGAGCCGTGGCTTGCGGCGGCTGGCGCATCTGGTCCTGTACCTCAAGCGATTGCTGTTCGGCAGTCTTTTTGATGCAACCGGCACCGAGAAGAACACAGGAGACAGCGGCAATACCGAGCGCTGTCCGTAAAAGAATCTTTGATAGCATATCGCATGAAGTATACCACGCGTACGACTCGATCGTGATACACTTTCTGCTATGAAGATCTCCTTTTTTGGGGCGACGCGCGAAGTGACGGGTTCTTGCTATCTCGTAGAAGCCGGGCGAAGTCGAGTCCTCGTTGACTGCGGCATGTTCCAGGGATCGCATTTTGCTTCGCAGAGTAACTTCAAACCCTTCGATTTTGATCCGACCACGATCGACGCCGTTCTCATTACACACGGACACCTGGACCACACCGGCCGGATTCCGAAACTGCTCAAAGAAAAATTTCCGGGAAAGATCTACGCGACGCCACCGACATGCGATATCGCGCGTATCGTCATAGAAGATGCAGAGCACGTGATGGACGATGAGTTCAAACGGAAGGGTACGCCAAAGCTGTACGAGCAACGCGACGTGGAAGCCGTCGTCAAACGACTCACGCCCGTTGATTATTCCGTTCATACGAAACTGGACGGTCTTTCGTTCAGATTTCGTGATGCCGGACACATTTTTGGCAGTTCGTTTATTGAGATCGAAGAAACGGGCGGAGCGAAAGCGGTTTTTTCTGGCGACGTCGGTAACAAAAATGTTCCGATTCTTCGACCGACGGCACAAATGTTTGCATGTGATGCGCTGATCATCGAATCCACATATGGAAATCGCATTCACGAAAGTGAAGCGACCCGCGAGTCGCGTCTAAAAGAGGCGGTTGTCAAAACGATCAAACAAAACGGCGTCCTCGTTGTTCCTGCGTTTGCGGTTGAACGGACACAACAGCTCCTCTATGAGCTGAATCACCTCGTCGAAAATAAACTCATTCCGCCCGTGGACGTTTATCTCGACAGTCCGATGGCGATCAAAATTACCGAAGTCATCAAATCGTATCCCGAATATTACGATAAGGAAGCGCTTCGCATCGTTGCGACAGGGGATGATCTCTTTTCATTTCCCGGTCTCCGCGTTACAGCGTCACGGGACGAGTCGAAAGCAATCAACGATGCTCCGCGACCCAAAGTGATCATTGCCGGTGCCGGCATGATGAACGGGGGACGCATCCAGCATCACCTCGTCCGATATCTCAGCGATCCACGCTCGACGATCCTCATCATCGGATACCAGGCTAGCGGAACACTTGGACGCCGGTTGTATTCAGGAGAAAAAACCGTTGATGTTCTGGACGAAACCGTTCACGTGAAAGCTGCGATCACTTCCATCGGAGCGTATAGCGCACATGCGGATCAGCACACACTCATTGAATGGATCGATGGTGCCGAAAAGCCTCCGGGCCATGTCTACTGTACCCATGGGGAAGAAGACGCCGCTGCCGGGCTTGCGACACGCATCACTGAAGATCTTGGAATCAAAGCTGACGTTCCGCGCCTCGGTGACGTCATAACGCTCTAACATATGTCATGGCTTCTCTTTGCAATCCTGGGACATGCGGCGAATGGCATCGCGTTTATCATCGATAAAGCGCTCCTCTCAACCGCATTTAAACGCAGCGCGACCTATGCCGGTCTCATCTGCATCCTGTCGTTCCTCGTCGTCCTGGCCGCGCCATGGGTTACGCATTGGCCAACGGGAACGACCGCATTCGTTGCGATCGCATCCGGCGTCACATTCACGCTCGGACTGTGGGCCTTCTTTGCCGCTCTCGCACGCGCCGAAGCCAGCCGCGTGGTTCCAATCGCCGGTTCGCTGATTCCGATGCTGACGCTGCTCGGGTCATTTGTTTTTTTGAACGAACGTCTCTCTCAACCGCAACTTCTCGGATTCGCATTTCTCGTTGTTGCGACCGTTATTCTGTCATCAAGCGGAGGGAAGGCGCGTCCGCCAGCAAACGCGATCGGATTCGTCCTGCTTTCTTCCGTGCTTTTCGGAATTGCTTCCGTCAGCGCGAAATTCAGTTATGACGCATTGGGGTTTCTCTCCGGTTTTATCTCAAACCGTCTTGCTGCTGCGGCGACCGCTGTCGTTGTCGTAACGTTGCTTGATAGCGCCGCAGGATCCGAACTCTGGTCCATCGTCCGACCGAAAAAGGGGAAGGGAAGCAAGCTGACAAAGAATGCCGGAATCCTGGCCGTGATCGGACAGGCGACCGGTTCTGCTGGCTTCCTCCTTGTTCAATACGCCGTTTCGATGGGGAGTGCTTCGATCGTGAACGCGCTTCAGGCCGTACAATACGCGCTCCTTGTGTTGGCCGCGTTCGCACTGCGACATCGAGCGCCAAAGCTTCTTGGTGAGAACCTCGCTCCGAAGGTCGTTGCGATCAAAACATTTGCGCTCATTTTAACGGCCATCGGTCTTGCCCTCATTTTATAAATCACATGCTTCGTCACGCGCCTCACATGCTGCTTACATTTCTCGCTGTTGCGTGCGCTGTTTTTCTCGTCGTCCTCGGTTTTTTGCTGACGGATAGCCCGCAACGGAATCGCGAGGTAGACTTCGGCATGACGTTCAGCCGACCGTACGCGCGAGATGAGCTCGGCCTCGATGCCGATCGTGTTCTCACGGCTTCACTCGATGAACTCGGCATCCGTCGCTTCCGGATCGGAGCGTATTGGAATTTTATCGAACCGCAAAAAGGAGACTGGAATTTTGATGATCTCGATCGCGATATTCGAGAAATCGAGGCACGTGGCGGGTCGATCGTTCTTGCCGTCGGACAAAAATTGCCGCGCTGGCCGGAATGCTGGGCGCCGGAGTGGTCAAAACAGCTCTCATCTTCAGACCGAGAAGCGGCGACGTTGCAATACATCGAAACAGTGGTGACACGCTACCGCGAAAACAAAACCATTATCGCCTGGCAGATCGAAAATGAACCACATTTTGAATACGGAGAATGTCCGAAAACGGATCCTGCGTTTCATGCACAGGAAGTTGATCTTGTCCGCAGTCTGGATGGAACACGTCCTGTTGTGACGACGGACTCAGGAGAACTCTCGCTCTGGACCACGTTCGGTCGCAGCGTTGATGCGCTCGGCATCAGCGTCTATCGCGTCGTTCAGAATCCCACGATCGGCATTTGGCGCTACTGGTTTATTCCTCCGAGTTTTTATCGTCGCAAGGCCCAGATCCTTCAGCCGTTCGGCGTCCATACGATCTACGTCAGCGAGTTCCAAATGGAGCCGTGGAGCAACAAGCCGCTCCCCCAAACGCCGGTTGAAGATCAGATGAAGACATTCAATCTCGCACAGATGAAAAAGAATATCGCCTACGCGAAGCGCATGGGTATTTCTCCGATCGATTTTTGGGGCGTCGAATGGTGGTATTGGATGAAAGAAAAACGGGAACACCCTGAGTTTTGGGAAATGGCGAAAACAATCTACCAAAAATAAAAACCCCGATGTACATCGGGGATCACGGTCTACGACCGCGTTTTGTTCGTTTATGGGGGTAGAGCATCAGCGTTCCTGCACAGAACGAGACAAGCATCAGTCCGACGAGGGCAAGACGGACCGGGAAAGGCCATCCCATATTGCCGAAGACCGCAACAACGGCCAAACAGACGGGAGCTCCGAAAAAAATGGCGGCGACGACAATCACCATTCCCACCTTTGTCAGGCGATCTTCAAAGACGGACGGAGACGGTTCTTCCATACAATCCTCCAAAAAACAGGGAAAGGACGAGTGAGGGACAGCATAGAGGACTTTTCCATGCGGGGCAAACCTTGACCGAATGGGTAATTTTGGCTATGATCCGCCCACATTATGGAGCTCCGCAATATCGCGATCATCGCCCACGTCGACCACGGTAAAACCACCTTGGTGGATTCGCTGTTGAAACAATCCGAAACGTTCAAAGAACGCGGACTTGAAGGCGAAACGATCATGGACTCAAACGAGCTCGAACGCGAGCGCGGAATTACCATTCTCTCCAAAAACGCGGCTGTGACCTTTGGTGATGTCAAAATCAACATCGTCGACACGCCGGGACACGCCGACTTCGGCGGGGAAGTAGAACGCATCATGAACCTCGTCGATGGCGCACTCTTGCTCGTCGATGCGAAGGAAGGTCCGATGCCGCAAACGCGCTTCGTCCTCAAAAAGGCGATCGCTGCCGGCCACCGCATCATCGTGGTCATCAACAAGATCGATAAACCGGATGCGCGTCCGGAATGGGTGCTTGATCAGACGTTTGATCTCTTCGTGACGCTCGGCGCGTCGGATCGTCAGACGGATTTCCCGGTCGTGTACGCTTCGGCGAAACAGGGGAAAGCCGGACTTGGAACGGATCTTTCGCAGATGACGGACATCCGTCCGCTCTTCTTGAAGATCGTCGAAGAAATCCCTGCACCGAATTCGGACCCGAACGGCACGCTGCAGGTTTCGGTTGCAAACGTCAGTTACGATAACTACAAAGGAAAGACGGCTGTCGGCCGCGTGGTTCGTGGAACGCTGAAGCCTGGTCCGGTCGCCTGGATCAACCGTGATGGAAAGACGGCTGCGGCAAAAGTCACGAGCATCATGATTTTTGAAGGCATGGGCAAGCGCGAAGTGCAGGAAGCTCCGGCCGGTGAAATTGTGGCGTTCGCAGGCATCGACGGCATCAACATCGGTGAAACGATTGCGGATCCGGCGAACCCAGAAGCGCTCCCCGTCATGAAGATCGAAGAACCGACCGTCAAAATGACCTTCGGCGTAAACACCTCACCATTCAATGGCAAGGAAGGGGAGTTTACGACCTCACGTAATATCAAGGAACGCCTCGAACGCGAATTGCAAAACGATGTGGCGCTCCGTGTCGAGCCCGGTCTTTCCGGTGAAAGCTTCGTCGTCAGCGGCCGCGGTGAACTCCACCTCGCAATTTTGATTGAGAAGATGCGCCGTGAAGGTTTCGAAATGCAGGTCTCCCGTCCTCAAGTCATTTTTAAGGAAGAGGGCGGCAAGAAGCTGGAACCGTTTGAAGAAGTTTCGCTCGAAGCTCCGGAGAACATGTCGGGTACGGTTATTGAAAAACTCTCGAAGCGTAAGGGTGAACTCAAAGACATGCGCACGGAAAACGGTATCGCGTATCTTGATTTCACAATTCCGACGCGTGGTCTCATCGGATACCGAAACGAATTCATGATGGACACGCGCGGACAGGGAATCATGAACAGCTTGTTCCTTGGCTATCGCGATTACGTCGGCGAACTCGGATCGAGTTCACATGGCTCACTCATCTCGTTTGAGACGGGAGAATCGAACAGCTACGGTCTCCAGGCGGCTCAAGAACGTGGCCAGCTGTTCATCGGCGCGGGCGTACCGGTCTATGAAGGTATGGTCATCGGTCAAAATGCGAAACCGGAAGATCTGATGGTCAACGTGTGTAAAGAAAAGAAGCTCTCGAACATGCGTTCCAAGGGTGATGGCGTTGCCGCAGGTCTCGACACGCCAAGACTCATGACGCTGGAAGAAGCGCTTGAATTTATCGGCGAAGACGAGCTTGTAGAAGTCACACCGAAAAATATTCGTCTTCGCAAGGTATTCCTCAAGGAATTCGAGCGAAAGCGCAACTAAGACAAAAAAACGGCCCATCATGGGCCGTTTTTTGTCTAAAATATGCTGTAAAGCAGGCTTGACAAATAGCCTGTTTTGTGCTATATTGCTGTGTTCGTTGTGAAAACCAGTGCCTAAGCACATCGAGGTATCCAATGGGAAAAATCATCAAAAGCTTCGTGATTCTCGCATTGATGGGTGGGTGCTGCTACGGCGCCTGCATTCTCGCCAAGAAGGTTTGGGACTACGGCCTTGCGCAAGCGGGACGTGACCTGAACGCCAGCATGGATCGACTCAACGCAACGTTCGAACGCTAACCCGCTCATTAGGAACATATGAATAACATTCTGTCACAGCTCAAGGCAAACAGTGCCGACATCGCCATGACGTTCATCACCTTCGGAGAGCTCATTCTCTTTATCGGCTGCTCGGTCGCTGCCCTGAAGTTCATGATGATCATCGACGCCGTTCTCTAACCGTTCCGGTCTCACGGAACGCCGACCCCTACATCTATACGGTGTAGGGGTTTCGCTTTACCCCGACCCTTGCAAAAACGAGAGTTTTCGCGTAACGTCCCACCAGGTCACGGAAGGAGGAGGGATGAACGAACCGTACCGACAGCGTTCTTTACACACGGATGAAAAAGAAAATCTTTGGAAGGAGTTGAAGCGCGTCCGTCGTTTGCAAGCCAAAGCGGTCAACGCTTCCTACAGATGGAAACGTCAGGCGATGAAGGCCGAACCCTATCGGCGAACCGTTCTGCTGATGAGCAAAGTGCTGATCATTTCCGGTTTCGTCATCGGCGGCGGCTTCGCTGTCAATCAGCTCCCCGCATCAACGGCCGCGGATCCTGCCGCTTCGCAAGGAGGGGCGCCGGATTACTCGGACGCTTCGGCGGCCGCAAACATGGATCTGATCTGGATCGATCTTCTCGACGAGCCACATACCAACGAAATGATGTGTCGAAACGTCACATCGTTCACGCTTCCGATGCGGCCGGATGAAGATCCATCGCTTCGCCAGCTCCAGTGTCTCAAGAGCGAGGGTCGTATCGTCTACTGGCCGACGAGCCCGCCACAGCTCCCATGGAGAAGTACGCCTCTCCACATTCACGCCTGCTTCATCTCACGATGACGGCAGGCGTTTTTTATATATAGAAAAAACCCGCATTCACTTAGAACGCGGGTCATGCGAGTCATCCGCCATCGAAGGTATGGCAGGTTCGGAACGGGTGATACGAATGGTTGTGGAGGACCCAGACCGTTTCATCGGGGAGGGAACACGTGGGGGAACTGTCTTCGCGACGCGCAGTCGTTGCGCTCGAGCGAGGAGCTCCTCGCTGTCGAAACCGCCCAGCTGTTCCGGAACGATGAGAAAGTCCATCACAGGCTTATCCGCTTCGTCCGGCGCGGTTTTATCCGCCCGCCAGATTGCGGGAAATGAACGGTAGTCCGTCCAGTAGTATCCGAGGCGACTGAGGACGGTATCGAGACCACTTTCCATTTCGCGGGCGAAGACGATCCAGGTCGTGTTCGCGAGCAGCGTCGGCATCTCGGCTTCGATTTTTCGTCGGAGCTTGAGCACCATGGGCGGAAACGGAATCGTCTCGAGAAACGCAACGATGATCTCGGGTCGGTCCGCTCGTTCGAGGATGGCATGCTGAGGGATATCCTCGAGGCACGCTTCCGGCGATTCGTACGGTCCGAGTTGATATTGGTGCTTGAGCTCTCCTCCGCACAACGTTTCGAGTGCGTGCTTGCAAAACACGGGGATCTCTTGCGATGAGGGGGAAAGCGGGAAAAGAACGATCCGCGGGTTTTGCATGCGTTATCCTTTCTTCTAACAGGCCGATTCAATCATATTCTCGCGATATTTGCAAGGGTCGCCCTGTCCACTCGCATGATCTTTTCGTGCGTGATACATTCGTTCGACCATTCTTTTCTATGCGCCGCGAAGTCGTTCTCGATATCGAGACTCAAAATACATTTCAAGACGTCGGCGCCTATAACGCCGCGCTTCTCGATATCTCGCTCATCGGCTGTTATTTTTATGAAACGGATACATACGAAACATTTTTAGAAGAAGATCTCCCCAAACTCTGGCCACGACTCGAACGAGCGGATCGGATCATCGGCTACAATTTGTTCGGGTTCGATTATCCCTGCATGCAGGAATACTATGCGGGTGATTTGATGAAATTTCCGACGGTGGATTTGTTGCGTGAAATCGAGAAGCGTATCGGCTTCCGCGTGAAGCTCGATGATGTTGCCCAGGCAACCCTCGGGGTAGGGAAGAGCGGTCACGGACTTCAGGCCGTGGAATTTTGGCGCAAAGGGGAGATTCAGAAGCTCAAAGACTATTGTTTGCAGGACGTAAAAATAACGCGTGATGTTTACGAGCATGCCCTCGAAAAACAAAATGTCTGCTTCTTTGACCGGATGGGACAAAAACAAACCGTTCCAATGCCCATTGTCCCGCCCGAACCGGAAGCCAAACCAACAATAAACCTCTCCCTCGGTCTGTAGCTCAAAAAAGTATCCACAGCCTTAAAAATCCAATAAAACCTGATCGCGCGACCACTACATCTTGTGGTATAATCCTCTGGCGACCACAAGATATAGTGGTCGCGCGATTTCCAGGCCCATTTTCAAAAATCCTCTGTTCGGACACCAAAAGATGCCAAATGGAGGCAAAAAATGAATCCGTCACACGCACCTTGATGAGGAAACTCGTCGGGAGACGGACAAACTGGAACCGTGCGATTCTACAAACCTCAACAAACTCAGCTTTATGAAAAAGCCGGTTGTTTCGAATTCGAATGTGGCAGAAACCGTCTGGTCGTATGTCACATCGGTCAAAACGATCCGCCGTAGCGACGGCAGAATCGAGGATTTTGATGCTGCCATTTTGGAAAAATCCGTTCGTGATGCCTTTGTTGCGACAGGACTCAATTCCGAACGCGAACATTCGCGCATCCAGGGCGTTGTTCAAGACACCATCCACCGACTGACACAGGCATTTGATGGCCACACCGTTCCCGAAACGCAAGATGTAAAAGAGCTTGTCGGCGCGTCGCTTATAGACGGCGATCTGCTCGAAGTGGCGAAGTCCTACCTGACGAACGATATGGGACCCAAAAACACCCCCGCCATCCAGCTGCAGAGTGTCCCGACAGCGAAGCCCGCTTCTCGGCCTGTTATCGCACGCCGACGTCGCTTGTCGGATGAACGTCAATCGATCACGCACAAATTCGAAATCGGATCACACACGGGATACATCACCGTGGGTCTGTACGAGGATGGAAAGCCGGGAGAAATCTTCGTCACGATGAGCAAGGAGGGGAGCACGCTCGCCGGACTCTTGGACGCGCTCGCAACCTCCGTATCGATCGGTCTCCAATATGGCGTTCCGCTCAAGACGCTTGTCAGCAAATTTTCACACGTTCGCTTTGAACCGTCTGGTTTCACGCAGAACCCGAACATCCGCGTTGCAAAGTCGGTGGTTGATTATATTTTCCGCTGGCTCGGAACGAAGTTTCCCGACACGGAACTTGATCTCCATCCGATTGAAGAAACAGAAAGCGAAGCGGCGATCGATACGCAGGCGGAGGAACGTCGCAGTCCGATGGTCGGAAGCTGTCCGATGCTTACGCCTCGCAAAGTCTACAAACCATTCGAGTATCCGCAGTACTTCGATTATTTCATGAAGCAAAACCAGGCGCACTGGATGCCGACGGAAATTCCGATGGAAAGCGATATCATCGACTACAAGAACAATCTCTCACCGGCAGAAATCAGCCTCGTCATCAACATCTTGCGTTTCTTTACGCAGGGCGACATCGAAGTCAACAACAACTACAACAGCCGTCTCATTCCGACGTTCCCGAAACCGGAAATCAAGATGATGCTGTCGGCGTTCGCGGCCATGGAAAGCACACACGTGTGGGCGTATTCCTACTTGAACGACTCGCTCGGCCTTCCGGAAAAAGAATATTCTGCATTCCTCGATTACGAATCCATGCGCAAGAAGTACGAGTACATTCAATCGTTTGATGTACGCACGGTTGAGGATCTCGCCGTGAACCTCGCCGTCTTCGGTGGATTCATGGAGGGTGTCAGTCTCTTTTCATCATTCGCGATTCTGATGAACTTTCCGCGTCTCGGAAAACTGAAAGGACTCGGACAGGTTGTCACATGGAGCATCCGCGATGAAACGCTGCACTCCAAGGGCGTCTGTCAGCTCTTCCGCGACCTCGTGAGTGAGAACAAGCACATCTGGACCACCGATCTTCAAGAAACGCTCTACAGCGCGTGTCGCGACATGGTGAACCTCGAAGATGCGTTCATCGACACCTGTTTCAGCCTCGGGGAAGTTCCAGGACTCAAACCAGACCAGGTCAAACAATATATTCGCTACATTGCTGATCGTCGTCTGAACGATCTTGGTCTTGATGCGATCTACAACGTTTCAAACCCGCTGGGTTGGCTCGACGTGATGGTTAACGCCAAGGAGCACACAAACTTTTTCGAAAATCGCGCGACGGAATACTCCAAAGGTTCTGTGATCGACGATTGGGGCGCCTAAATCAAAAATAAAAACGCACATCTATGTCTTCCGTCTATAAAACCGTCGTTGACGCCCTGTCCGCCAATGACCTCGCC
Organism: Patescibacteria group bacterium; assembly: GCA_041660225.1. Taxonomy (GTDB): domain Bacteria; phylum Patescibacteriota; class Patescibacteriia; order 2-12-FULL-60-25; family 2-12-FULL-60-25; genus JBAZWV01. The sequence goes on from JBAZWV010000001.1 coordinate 115,524, forward strand.
GCCGCGCGTGATCTTCTCCTTGAGGATATTCTGGTCAAAACAGCCGGCAAAAATAGCTGGGACTGTCCGCATTACACCGCAGACCGTGCCGTGCAGGAATCTATCGACCTCGAAGCCGTGACGCACGCTCCGCTCTCGTTTTTCGGCCTCGAAAATTTGCGCGACCGTTATTTCATTCGCGATGCGAACGGGGAGATTTGTGAAAGCCCGAAAACATTTTACGCTCGGGTGGCGACGGGCATGGCTCGTGGCGACAAGGCGCACGCCCAGGAGCTCTACAACCTGATGGTTCAGCAGTGGTTCGTGCCTGCAACACCGACACTCATGAATATCGGAACGAGCAAGGGTTTGCCGATCTCGTGCTTCCTCAACACCGTTCCGGACACGCTCGAAGGAATTTTTGATCTCTATCGCGAAAATGCATTCCTCTCGAAATACGGTGGAGGCATTGGCACGGACTGGTCGCAATTGCGTGGACAAAACGCACCGCTCAAAGCGAGCGGACTCCGATCCTCCGGCGTCATTCCGTTTCTCAAAATCATGGACTCGGAAACGATCGCCGTATCGCGCAATTCAACGCGTCGTGGGGCTGCGGCTGCGTATCTTCGTATCGATCATCCGGATATCGAAGAATTTCTTGAAATGCGCAAACCGACGGGAGGCGACATGGATCGCAAGTGCCTCAACCTGAACAACGGCGTTACGATCACGGATGAATTTATGAAGGCCGTCGAAGAGAACCGAACGTATCAGCTTATCGATCCGCATTACAAAACGGTGACCAAGGAACTTTCGGCTGTCGACATGTGGCGCAAACTTCTCAAGATGCGCGCCGAGACAGGGGAGCCGTACTTCCTCTTTATCGACACCGTGAACCGCGCCATTCCGCCGCACCACAAAGCGAAGGGTCTTACGGTTCGTCAGAGCAATTTGTGCACCGAAATCGTGCTGCCGACCGACGCCGAACGAACTGCCGTGTGCTGCCTCGGCAGCCTCAACCTCGAGCGCTACGACGAATGGAAGCATCAGATTCCGGAGATCTCCTATGCGTGCGTCAAAGCGCTCGATAACAACCTCGAAACTTTCATTGAGATGGCGGATCCGGTTGAGTTCAAAAAAGCCATCAATTCGGTCAAACACGAACGCTCGATCGGTTTCGGCGTGATGGGATACCACGGCTATTTGATGTCGAAAGGCATTCCGTTTGAGAGCCTGCAGGCGCGCCTCGTGAACAAAGATATCTTCAAACACTTCCATGAGAGCTCCGTTGCGGCGTCAGAACGTCTTGGTCGCGAACGTGGTCTTCCGCTGGACGGAGGAACGCAACGGAACTCCTATATCAACTCGATCCAACCGACGGCTTCAACGGCCTTTATCTGCGGCGAAGCGACGCCTTCGATCGAACCTTCCGCGGGGAACGCGTATCTCCAAAAGACCTTAAGCGGCAGTTTTCTCGTGAAGAACAAATATTTGGAAAAGCTGTTGGATGAAAAGGGGATCAACTCCATGGAAATCTGGAAGAGTGTTATCGCGGCAAAGGGGAGCGTGCAACACTTGGAGGATCTGACCGAAGATGAAAAGAAAGTATTCCGCACCGCCTACGAAATGAACATGCGCGAAATTGTGCAACAGGCCGCGGATCGTCAGCCGTTCATCTGTCAGGCGCAGTCACTCAATATTTTCTTCACAACGCCGGTGAGCGGGAAGTATCTCCACGAGGTTCATATGCTCGCATGGAAGCTTGGCGTGAAGTCGCTCTACTATCTCCGCTCCAGCGCCCCGATTCATGCGGATTCGATCGATATGAAGTCGCTCAAGCGTGACGTTGCGAACGAGGAGTGCGCGGTTTGCCAATAAAGAAAAAGCCTCTCAACGAGTGAGAGGCGAGGGGAGCGGACACGTGTCCGCTCTTTGCGTTCAGAGATCGCTCATGGGCTTCATCTCACGCGAGAGAAGCGTGAGCAGGAATCCGCGGCGAGCGCGGTCATGAACTTCGACGGAGTAGGTGACTCCTGCAACTTCGAAGCGGTATATTCCGCGCTTGCTGCGAAACGTCTTCGCAACGACGACACGGATGTCATCCGGCAGAGCATGGAGCGATACGAGCTCCTGATATCCGGTCTCGCGATTCTGCTCGCTCGCGAAGCTCATAAGCTTCTGCTGGACGAACATCGAGGCGACGTCGGAAAGCGTGAGGGATGTCACCTCGACACCTCTGAGATCGTCGTCTCCCTGGGGATGGACAGAATCTGGGGCAAGACGCCCCGTCGTTGGCTGCGTCATCATCTGACCCGCTCCTGTCTGTGACGGTTATGGTTATGCCGAAAGGGCGTGTGGCGCGAGAATATCATCTTTGCTCCAAATGTCAAGTGCTGGCGTGATACACTGGGAGCGATGGACGGATTGAACCTTGGTTTTACGAGTATTCAACTCGAGGATATTGGATACCTCGCGATTTTTGCAATCATGACGCTGGATGGAGCGAACGTTCCGTTTACGCCGAACGAGCTCTTCCTTGGATTCACCGGATATCTGGCACGAACCGGAGAAGTGAATGCCGTCCTTGCCTACGCCGTCGGATTGCTCGGAAGTTTGGCAGGACACCTCGTATCGTTCTTTGTCGGATGGAAAGTTGGCCGGCCGTTGTTCGATCGGTACGGGAAATTTATTCTTGTCAGCAAGAAGAGTCTCAAAAACGGGGAGCGTGCCATCAAACGATTTGGACCGGCGGCACCGTTCATCATTCGATTTATTCCTGGGCTGCGCAACATAGGCAGCCTGTTCCTCGGCGTGTTCCGGTATGCTCCCGGCCCGTTCTTCCTTCTTACCGCAACAGGTATCGCAATTTACAACGGTCTCTTTTTCTTGTCCGGTTTCATTCTTGCTGAACGGTTTGCATCGCTGAAAGAATATGTTTTTCCGGTCGTCGTGGGGATTCTTGCCGTTGGGTTGTCTCTCGCCGCTATAAACTGGTACCGTACGCGACGTTCGCAGGTGTCTCCACCCAAAAAGAAGAAAAGAACACGAATATAACCTATGGGCGTACGTGATCTCGGTGCGGAAATGTTATTTGTCGTCTCAGCGCTTGTCTACGCCATCTTTTGGATATGGGCGATCATTCATGCCCTGCAAACGCCACGCGCGACAGATGCGCAGCGCGGGCTCTGGGGGATTGCGATGATCGCGAATCCCATCACCGCCATTTGGTATTGGTACGTTTGGAAACGCTGGGCATTTTGGACGCTCTTTACGCCACTCCTCGGCCTCACGTTTTCTTTTCCGTTCATTATCCGCTCCATCATCAGCAAAGCGGACGCAACGGCTCTCACGAACGCACTTTTCGCCCTTGGGAGCTCGCGACAAGTCGTCCTTATCGCCGCATTGATGATTTTTCCCATGCTGCTCGGGCTTGCTGCCTTGCTCCATCTTGGAAAAAACACGGAGCTTACGGCCATGGATCGAAATGACTGGATCGTATCGCTTGCGCTGCCGTTCTTCGGCTTTGGAGCGGGTATCGCGTACTGCGCCCGATTCATGCGTACCTGGGCCGTTCTGGGGCTTCTGTGGTGGATCGTGATCATTGCGGCACTCAAAGGCATCACGATAAATATCTCCCATGCGCTGATTCCGGCAGGGGAGGAAAAACGGGAGGAATTTTTACTGCGTATCAAACCGAACTAGACTTCTTCTTCGTCGCCAACATCAATTTCAGGCTCATCAAGCTCTTTTTCCATTTTTTCGAGCGCTGCTAAGCCATCAAGCGGCTCCTCATCGTCAACAACAGGGGAGGCAACGACGGGTTTCTCAACATCATCGTCTTCTTCATCCTCAACATCCTCGGCATCACTATCGAGTGCATCGGCTTCTTTAACGGACATTCCAAGCGCGCCAAGGTCTTCTTCTTCGGTTTGCATGATGTCGTCGTCTGCGTCTTGGGAAGTGGAAAGCATAGTATGGATAGATAAATGGGTTTTCCGACGATAGCAAGTCCGTTTTTAGATGGGAATGCGCTCCGTGTGGATAAGCTTCGTAGCGGATGCTAATCTACCCACCTATGGATTTTTCACCGATTCTTATCATTCTTTTGGTGGTTGTTGTGGCGGGGATTGCGTATCTCGCAATCAAGATGAATCGTCTGCCTGTCGCGCCCCCGCAGGACACGACATCCATGACACTATTGCAGAACCAGATTGCTCAACTGCAAAAAGAAATGGGGGATCGGATGGGGGAGACGAACCAGGCGGTCCGTCAGAGTTTTGCGGCGTCAACCGGAATTGTACGTGACGTGACTGAGAGAATTACACGAATGGAAGAGACGAATAAACAGGTGTTGGATGTGACGAGCCAATTGCAGAATTTGCAGGACATGCTGAAGAACCCGAAGCAGCGCGGCATTCTCGGTGAATATTATTTGGAAACGCTCCTCAAGAATATTTTGCCGCCGGGCGGATATCAAATGCAATACGGATTCAAAGACGGAGAGATCGTTGATGCGGCGGTCTTTATCAAAGATAAGATCGTACCGATTGATTCCAAGTTCAGTCTTGAAAATTACAATCGCCTTGTCAGTGAGCAGAACGCGACGGAGCGCGATCGCCTCGAAAAATTATTTGTGAGCGATCTCAAGATGCGCGTGCAGGAAACCGCTAAATACATCCGTCCGCAGGAGGGGACGATGGACTTCGCATTCATGTTCATTCCGCACGAAGCGATCTATTACGATCTTCTGATCAACAAAATCGGCGCCGTCCAAGATGATACCGAAAGTATCATTCAGCGTGCGGCAGGGAAGTATCACGTCATCATCGTGTCGCCGACATCGTTCCTCGCCTATCTTCAAACGGTACTTCAGGGGTTGCGCGCGCTCCAGATCGAAGAACAGGCGAAGGAAATCCGCAATCGTGTTGTGGATTTGGGACGACATCTCGCGAAATACGAGGAGCATTTTACGAGCGTCGGGAAGAATCTGGGCACGGTTGTGAATCAATATAATCTTGCGTCAAAAGAATTCGTAAAAATCGATAAGGACGTCCTGCGCATCACCGGGAGCGCGAATGATGTCGAAGCGCTCTCGCTAGATAAACCGTCAACGGACGAATAACATCTATGCTGAAAAATTTTCTGAGTCAGGTAAAACAATTTCTCATCTGGGCAATCTGCGTGGTTGTCTTTTTGCTCGGTTGGATGATCCTGCATGTGCAGACGAATTATCTTGTAGACATGTATCCGTCCACGGACAGTGTTGTCGATAAAGCACAAGTTGCAATCGTTCTGGGAGCTGCAGTGACAAACGGACAACCATCAGATGCGCTGAATGATCGATTGCTTGTGGGAGAAGAGCTGTATCGGAAGGGGAAGGTTGAAAAAATTCTTATCACGGGGGACGATGGGGGATTCCACTCGGATGAAATTTCGATCATGCACAAATTCCTCCTGGATCGGGAGATTCCACCGGATGCGATCATCGTCGATGGAAAAGGATATCGAACATATGAATCGTGCCGTCGTGCAAAACAAGAATACAATATTGAAACCGCTGTCGTCGTAACGCAACGGTTTCATATGGGGCGTGCGCTGTATCTGTGCAATGCGCTTGGTATTGAATCCGTCGGCGTTACCTCTGATCTGCAAACGTACGTTCGCATCAAGGCGTTTTGGATTCGGGATCTTCTCTCAAGCGTAAAAGCGTTTTGGGAAATCAATCGTGACCGGGCCGGACAACAGGCGATATAAAAAGAAAAGGCCCGGAGTGTGTTCCGGGCCGAAGAAGGCGTGGGGGATTACGGGGGATCGATACGGTTTGACCACTCGTGCAGATCGACGAGACGCCGCGTCATACCGGCATCGGGTTCGAAGTAATAGCCATCCGTATGGCACGCGAGGCACTGTGCGCCGACTTTTTTTACTCCAGCAAATCCGTGCCAGGCACGCGGCAACGAGGCCGCTCCCGTATGACAGCTGCCACACGCGCCGACCCCGGGAACATTGAATCCAGGGAAGGTCGTCACGTTAGGGGACCCAACCTGGACGTACAGTGATGCTGCAGCCAACATCGGTTCACCCTGCCAGTATCGTCGCGCTTTCGTTCCCGTAACGTACGTTCCCGATTCTGCATCCGCAGGAACCGTGAATGTGAAGACATCCGGCGTCGGAAAATCGCACGCTCCGGGAAGAAATCCGAACAGGCATCCAAACATGACGGGGGTGATCGGTGTTTCTTGGATCACGCTGGAATATCCGTCGATGGAGTGTGATGCTGCGACAATTTCGTTTTGAAAGAGCGAGGCGGGGGTGATCGGCGTCGTAGCGACGCTTGTCATTTTGTGTACAGGACCTGCGAGAAACGTCTCCATAGCTCCTTGAACGGGCTTGTGAACCCAATAGAGCTGGGGGAGTCCATCGAAGACAAGATAACGCAATCCCTGCGCCGACGGAGCCCAACCGATCGCGTCGCCGTACGAAGGCATCGCACCCGACGCAAAGAGTGGCGTGCCAGATCCGTCCTTGTACGTCATACGGATAGGCACTTGCTCACCCGGAAGATAGTACCCGCGCGAAGGCGGACTCACCTCCTCGAGATCAAGCGTGAACCCGTAGCCGGTATTACCCGGCGCATCGTGAACGATGGGGACCTGCCAGATCTTGCCGGGAGCTTCTGACCACTTAACTTCGAGCGAGGCTGTATTTGATGGGAGGTCGAAGGAATCATGCGCGTGCAGGTTCACACGAAGCTGTATGAAGCCTTCGGCGAGGTGGAAGGCTCCTGCGTTGCTGCAATCATTCTCAGCCATGCAGTTGCCGGACAAAACCCGTGCAACGAAGCGCCGCTCAAGGAAGTCATCACTACTCTTCCAAAGAGTGTCACGACCAGCCTGCACCGTCTGCGTTTCGAGCTGGTACCCATTCGCATCACGAGCAATAAGCTTGAAGGAGCTCGCATCGTTCATCCAGTGTGCGCCGCGATAAAAGACCTGGTGTTGCCACTGATATCCGTCTGCCTGAACACGCCAGTCTTCGTCGACGGCTTGAACGTTGCTCCAATCGAACGTGGAAAAGTCGCCCGAATCCATGATGGGGTCGAGGCCGTCTTCTGGCGTCGTTGGAAGCGACGAGACGATGTATAACTCTTGAAGATATCTCGACGGGCCGTCAACGACATGAAGCGCGTTGGGCCGTCCCGGACTGAATGGGTTTGGGAGCGAGGTGAGATCTTGATTCCAACTTCCGTTATGGAAATAAAGACCGAGACCTACGGGCGGTGCGTCGTCGTCACAGAACGTAACGGCCTGTGACGATTCGCCATACTCTTGCGTCGTTTCGGGTCCTCCACTTTCTTCTGAGTCAGGTTTCGTATTACATGCCTGCAGTGAGACGAGCCCACATGCCGCACACAGAATGCTGACACACATACTACCGTGCATTGTCATGCTCCTCAAAAAAAGAACGGATGTGCCTGTGCTGAAGCACGATGAGATTTTAGCATATTCGATCCCGATATTGAACTCCTATCTATCAATGGATTGACAATCGGGTCTTTTCATGGTGGACTGGCGGCAGATCTGTACATCCAGAAAGGCTCAACGTGTTTAACGAACTCATCTTCGATGAAACGCTTTTGCAGGGAACCGAGCAGGAAGTGCTTGACCGATGGTTTATCCTGAAGTCGCATGGGTGCATCCTCGTCCGACGCAGTATCACGGCGGTGCTTCGTGAGTACGTGGATCAAATCGATCCTGCGGATATCCGAAAAACAAAACCGCCGCCGCCAAAGAAAAAGTTGCGCGGACGGAAGGTGCACGAACCCGCCTGTCTGAACATGGTCGTCGCCGTGGCGAAATTCAGAGATAGCCCGCGTGTCTTTACGAATGCGACGTTCATTCCCCGTTGCTTCAAGTATATGGGAATTCATCTCGATTACACGCCCTCACGATTTATGAAGGGGGTGCGTCCGATGAACTGGGGTGACATTCATGCTGGCGACGTCATCGCGTTTTCCCTGCCAGACAACGAGAAGAAGCTCTACGGCATCGCAACGAACGAAAAAACGATCGTATATGCTTCGGTGAAGCACGGTCTCGTCATCGAACGGACGCTTGAAGAGCTTAACCAGTGTGCGTTTCACGGCATGAAACGCATGCTGCCCGAAGGGATGCACCGACGGACGGACATCATTCGTCTTCCCGCCGGTCGGAAACTCGCCCCAACGAAGGAGACCGTCCGAATGCTCCTTGCGGCCGGCCTCAAACAGAACGCCGCATAACCTCCCCGTTGATCAACGGGGATTTTTTTTATTCCTGAGTGATCTCCATGGCCTCCATCGTCGAGACAGTCGTGCCGAACGTGCTATCGCTCTTTACGAGACCCACGTCCTTCACATACCACGCGTTCGCGGTGGTCGTGGAGTGCGCGCCCATGACAGCTGATTCCATTGTGATTGTCTGTTCGATTTTGAGAGCGTTAAACGTCCCTGCAGGTACCGTCACAGTCTCTTCACCGATAACTTTGCTTGCGATGTTCGATTTTTGGCGACGACCGTCGAGCATTGCTTTCATCTGGGCGTTTGTTGTATGGATTTCAACCTCTGTCGCTAAATTCCACGCACGACCGATCGCGAGATCACTCGGAAGAATCTCTCCTTCCATCGAAATTGTATCGAAGCTCATTTCCATTCCGGTGAATGCCTGTGCGATATCGAAATAGCCGGTGCTCTTTATCGCACCGTTCTCACATACGAGATTATTCGTAAGCTTGGATTCGCGTCCTTGGACGGTAAACGTGTATTCGAGCTTTACCGTTGTCGATGTACGTTCAACCACACGAATCGTAAATGGCGTTTCCATCGTACCGCTCTTCATACGATAGGCGATCGCTGAACCGGTTTTCAATGGATAATACAGATTAAAACAATCTTCCTGGCCGTTGGAACGAGCAACGGCAGGGGAGGGGGAGGCCTCTGAAGCCGTTTCGGAGGCTCTGGGGGTCGTAGAGCCGCAACCGGCGCCAAGAAGGACGAGAATCGAACTGGCGGCGATAAAACGAGAAATAGATTTCATATGGCGGAGAGTATAGATCGAAAGGATTTTTTTATAAAATCTGAGTTGGTGCCGAATAGGGTACCGAGCGATTTTTTCATTTTTAACGGTGGGGTAGGGGGCTCAAAGCTAGCAAATGGAGTTAATCTAGTGTCGCACAATGTATGTTATACGACATTAGGGTAGTTCTTTTTCCTAACGTTTGCAAAATCCATCTTTAAACCCTCTACGCGCTGTTTAACGTACAAATACCTTTCCTGGGACACGTACGTCTAGATACTCTGCGATCTTTGTCTCATCGGGCTTCGTCTTCATGTACGCTTGATACGTCATCAGCTGTGGCTCTAGAGGCTGCGTGAGATCTATATAGATATCGTAACCTCTCTCACTCACAAATCGCGTTAGAGCAGATTCAGGGCTCTCTACCTTCATGAAACGGAACCTGACGCCTCCTAGGACCAAATAACGCGTCGTATCGAGCCAGCGTCGAATCTGCTCTGGTTTGGCCACCTGGAAACCTTGGGACAACGGATCAGCAGTTTTCATAACCACGACCGGTAAATGCAATTCGTCAGCAAACGCGCGGGCGGCGACACGGTCCATAGATGCGCGGAGAATATCTTCCGTTGCATCGCCGGTGACGATTCCGGTGCTGTCCACTAAGGCGTACTGTTCGAAAGACACCACAACCACACTCCTCTGCCTCTCTTTAATCTTGAGTCGTAAAATGTTTGGATAGGACTTTTCCACAGCCACCTGATCTACGAACAAACGGTCCTTCAAGCTCGTCGCTAACATTTCTGTATCCAACATTAACAAATTCTTTTTATGCCACGGTTTCCACGACCGTTCTTCGAGGATCCGATCGACTTCCGTCATCACCTCTCCCCTGTTCAGGGTCTGCAGCTCCCCTGTCTCGATACTCGAAATATCCAAAAAACCAGACATGAATAAAAACCATAACCAACCGGTTACGGCAAAACCCGCGACGATCATAATCGTCACGCCGTAGCCGGTACGCTGATCTTCGCGTCTTCGCGTCCGGAACATGCCTCCCCTCCCCTCACGCGGGTCCATAGGCTGTTTAGCGTACCACAACGCGCGGTAAGAGCGGATTTACACGTGTTACGATTTCGTAATTGATTGAACCAATCTTTGATGCAATATCTTCGGCGCTTACGACCTCATTTTTTTGCCGTCCGAGCAACACGACCTCGTCTTCGACGCGAACTCCCGGTACATCTGTCACGTCAATGACACACATGTTCATACAAACGCGCCCCATCACCTTGCATCGATGACCACGTACGAGCACCGTTGCGGAGCCGGAAAGCTTGCGATCAAATCCGTCCCAGTATCCAACAGGAATAATCGCGAGGACAGAATCACGATTCGCGCGTTCGGTGAGCCCATAACTGACCGGCGTTCCCTTTTTCACACGCTTCACCTGCGCGATCACCGTCTTCCATGTCATGACAGGTTGAAGATCCAATTTTTCTTTTCGGTTTTTTGCGACGGCAAGCGTTTCCTTCGACGACCACAAGCCGTACATCGAAACGCCGAGACGAACGAGATTAAAATAGGTGTCTGGAAACAGTACCGTCGCCGCGCTGCACGCTGCATGTTTCCATGCGGGATTGATTCCTTCTTTTGAGAGGACGGAAAGTCCGTCTTGGAAACGCTGGAGCTGCTGTTCTGCGTATGAATGATCCGTCGTGTCTTCAATATTTGCGAAGTGTGTCGAAGCTCCTTCGATCACGACGCCCGGTGTTTTCTTCAGCTCACGGACAAGCCTCTTCAGCTCATCGCCGGACACTCCCTGGCGGGTTGTTCCAGTCTCAATTTTGATATGAACGAATGCCGCTTTGGCGGCCGGCTTTGGGTGTTTCGAGAGGGGCTGAAGTTTCAAGGCTCGGAGAGCTTTTACCGTTTCAAGGTTATACACGACGAACGAGATCCGATGCGTGACGCAATCCCGCAGACGCTCGTTTAACGTGTACCCAAGGACCAAAATAGGCTTACGAATGCCGTTTTTTCGGAGCTGGATGGCTTCATCCACGTTATCAACGCCAAACCATGCAGCACCCTCTTTATCTGCGATCTTCGCGACTTCGACGAGGCCGTGACCGTAGGCATTTGATTTCACGACGGCCATGACCGCAGTCTTATCCCCCACATGACGACGAAACGCCCGGACGTTCTGTGTCAGGGCGCTTTTCGAAATCTCTACCCACGTTTTAGACGGCTTCATTGTTAGCCAATCGTATCAAATCCGCAGTACGGAACCAACGCGTTCGGAATCTTGATCGTGCCATCCGGTTGCTGATGATTTTCGAGCAACGCGATCAGCGCACGAGATGTCGCTACCGCGGTTCCGTTCAACGTATGCGCAAGACGCGTTTCTCCGGCTTTGCTTCGGATGCGCGTATTGAGACGACGAGCCTGATAGTCCGTGCAGTTCGATGTGGACGTCACTTCGCCCCATCCGCCCTTTCCTTCCGCACGTCCCCACATCCACGCCTCGAGATCGTATTTACGATACGCAGGACCACCAAGATCGCCTGTGCAGATATCGACGACACGGAACGGAATTTCGAGCGCGGTAAACAGATCTTCTTCGTGACGAAGCAATTCCGCATGTAAGGCTTCGGATTGTTCCGGTGCGCAGACGATGAACATTTCTACTTTTGAAAATTGGTGCACGCGATATAATCCGTATGATTCGCGTCCGTATGTCCCTGCCTCTGTTCGATAACAGTGAGAGATTGCCGCATACTTGAGCGGCATCCCCTCCTCCGCCAACGTTTCATCCATGTGATATCCGCCGACGGTGATTTCGGCCGTGCCGATAAGAGACAAATCCGAATTTTCTATTGAGTAAATTTGTGTTTCAGGACCGCGCGGATTAAATCCAACGCCAACGAGCACCTCGTCTTTCGCGACATCCGGCGTCGAAAGCGCGATGTATCCTTCTTTCGTCAGACGATCGAGCGCAAAGCGGATTAACGCCTGCTCAAGAATCGCCATTTTCCCTTTCAAGAAATAAAATTTGGCTCCGGCAACCTTCGCTCCACGCGCAAAATCAATCAAATCGTGTTTTTCAGACAACATCACGTGATCAAGCGGATTCTTCAGTTTTGTGACCTCTCCGACCTGCCGCACTTCGACATTATCTTCGTCCGTCTTTCCGTCCGGTGAATCCGGATGTGTCATGTTCGGGATCTGCAGCAACAATGCGCGCCACTCCCCTTCAATCGCCGAAAGCTCCTCTTCTTTTGCCGCGATATCGTCCTTCAACCCTTTTCCCTTTGCGATCTGGACGTCCCGCTCTTCTTTGTCTTTCACCGACTTCATTTGGTTGGCGACGATGTTGCGTTCTGCGCGCAATGCTTCGACCTCTTTTGTAAACGCCAAACGCTGCGCGTCGAGTTCGACAAAACGATCGACATCAACCTTCACGTTTCGACGTGCGCAGTTTTTCTGCACTTCGGCCGCGTGTTCGCGGATGTATTTTGGATCAAGCATAACGGGCAATATTCTGCAGAATGATAGCACGGATTTGATTGAGCGCGACGGCGCGGTGGGTATGCACCTGTTCGTCCGGATTCAGCTCGTCATACACCTTGCCAAACCGTGAGACGAGAAGCAATGCCCCGTACGGAAGTCCTGGATACTTGTTTTTCACCGCGTTCTCGACGATGGCTCCTTCGGTTGTTCCTGTCACTGCATGCTCCTGACCATCTGGGAGGATGAGGACTTGGTAGACCGAGAAACGCGCCGTGCGTTTATCCAATGGAATTCCCTCCATTCCCTTGAGCGCATACGCGATGATCTCTTCGTCCGTCGCATCCTCGCCCGCCCAGCGTCGCGCATAAATTCCCGGCTCACCGTTCAACGTATCGATCTGCAGGCCTCCATCGTCCGCAAGGACAGCGATGTCTTTCAATTCTGCCGTCTGTGCCGCATGAAAAAATCCACGCGCCTTGAGACGCGCGTTCTCTTCCAGCGTGGATCCGCTTTCTTCCACATCGATAATTCCAAGACCAAGCTCTGACGATGAAACGATCTCGCACGGAAGATCATGAAGCGTCTCGCGAATCTGCGCGATCTTTCCTGGATTATTCGTTGCGAGCAATAGCCGCATATGAAAAGAATCCCGTTAGAGCGGGATTCCTTCTTCTTCAGTGGCTTCTTCCTCGAAGTCTGCGTCCGCCACACGGGCGCCGCGCAGGAGTGAGGATTTGAACGCATCCGGGAAGTACGCCTCGCAGCGCACAACCGTTGCGGCGAGACCACGTCGCGTGAGTTCGATGTCGAGCGTATCCGTAAACGTTTCTTGATCGTATCCGAGACAGATCACATCGGGTACGTACTCTTCGATGACGCGGTATTTATCTTCAACCTGACCAAGGACGGCTTCGTCGACCAGCACGTGCTGTTGCACGGCAGCGAGTCGCTCGTCTTCGTTCATACTCGGAAGATCTCCCTTCACATCAACAACCGTCGCATCGCGCGCAATGACCACAACCAATCGATCACCGTGGGCGGCGGCTTGGCGGAAATAGTCTTCGTGGCCCGGATGCAGGCGATCGAAGGTTCCGAAACACATGACGGTTTTAGGCATAGGTCTTACGAATTGGATTCAGATTCAGGCGGGCGCAGCGTTGGGAACAGAATGACTTCTTTCAAGCTGCGCACGTTACCGAGTAAAGCGACGAACCGGTCAACTCCCATCCCCCACCCTGCTGTCGGCGGCATGCCGTGTTCGAGCGAGGTGATGAACGCCATATCGATCTGCTGCGCTTCGTCATCACCGGAATCACGGAGTTCCTGTTGTGCGTGGAAGCGTTCAAGCTGATCGGTCGGATCGTTCAATTCGGAGTAGGCTTTGAGCAGTTCGACCGTTCCAACAATGAGCTGAAACCGTTGCACGAAGCGCGGGTCATCATCGCATTTTTTGGCCAGAGGCTCCATTTCGATCGGATAGTCGATGATGTAGAGAGGTTCGATCTGGCGGGAACGGACTGTGTCCTTATACAGGTCATCGTACAATTTGCCAAGATCCCCCTTCTCGTAGTCGCTCTGGATGTTGAGTTTTTTCATTGCGGTGACGAGATCCGCTCGACTCGTGTCAACGATGTCGATGCCGCAGGCTTCCTTGATTGCGGCACGGAATGTCTTGCGCGGCCAGGGGCCGGACATGTCGATCTTCCCCTCTCCGTGTGCGATTTCGAGCGATCCGTTGACCTCGGTGACGACGCGGCTGATAAGCGCTTCCGTGAAATCCATGAGACCGTTGTAATCCTGATATGCCCAATAAAACTCGAGAGACGTGAACTCCGGATTGTGCGACCAGTCGATTCCCTCGTTGCGGAACTGACGGCCGATCTCAAACACCTTTTCGTAGCCACCGACGATGAGACGTTTCAAATACAATTCCGGCGCGATGCGAAGATAAAGATCGATATCGAGAGCGTTATGATGCGTCACGAACGGTCGTGCGGACGCACCGCCGGCAATCGGCTGCAACATCGGCGTTTCGACCTCTGCGAATCCTTCTTCTTCCAGCGCATGACGAAGCGCGCGAATCGTTGCGGTACGGAGCATGAAGAGACGCCGGGTCTCTTCGTTGGAAACGAGATCAAGCTCACGAAATCGATAGCGCGTTTCCTGATCGGCAAGTCCGTGCCATTTTTCCGGAAGAGGAAGCAACGCTTTTGAAAGCAGCGTCCAGTCAGCGACCTGCAACGTCTTCTCTCCACGTTTTGTCGCGAAGAGCGTTCCGGTTACTTGGACAAAATCCGCAGGATCAATGCGATCACGGAATCGCGCAAACAGCTCGTCACCAATGACGTCTTGTTTCAATAAAATCTGAAGACGCTCACTTGCGTCCTTGAGATCCGCGAAGATGAGCGCGCCGTGAACGCGCGTGGTCAGCAGTCGACCAACAAGCGTCACGGAACGCGCGTCGGCTGCCCAGTCATCAAAAGATGCGAGCGCTTCGGCACAAGTTGCCGTACGCGTTGCGCGCGATGGATACGGACGGATTCCCTGGTCGAGAAGCGCCTGTCGTTTTTCGCGACGGATGTCGTGTTCGTTCGGAACGGGCATACGATTCAAACTGGACGGTACTCCCGTTGGAAAAAAGGGTCAAGACTCCGAACGGAGTCTTCTTACATGATGTCGACGATCAGATACGTCTGTGTGCCAGCCGGTGTCGCCACATTCACCTTGTCGCCTTTCGCATGACCCAAAAACGCGTTGCCAAGCGGAGATTCGTTTGAGATTCGTCCTTCTGCGGGGTTCGCTTCATTCGAACCCACGATCGTAAATTCTTTTTTCTTGCCCATGGATTCAACCTGGATCTTGGATCCCACACGGATAACGCCTTCGGTCACACCGGAATCAATCAGCGAAACGTTTTTCAAAATCTCCTGAATCTCCAGAATGCGGCCTTCGACAAATCCCATTTCATCCTTCGCTTCGTGATACTCCGCGTTTTCCGAAAGATCGCCGAGAGCTTTGGCGGTTTCAATCTTATTGGCGACTTCGCGACGGCGCACCGTCTTGAGATTCACCAACTCCTGTTTGATTTTTTCGAGCCCTTCCGGACTCAAGTAATTGATCTTGTCGGCCATAGTGGTTGAATCAAACGCGCGCGATCAACGAAGACGCGCGCGGTATTGATACGAGCGTATCCAAGCGCATACAGGCTGTCAAATCCTTATTTGATATCCAGACTCCCCCACGCGCGCAAGATTTCTTTGGCGACCGGAACGGCCGTGCTTGAACCCTCTTTCCCCTCTTCGAGCAAGACGGTAACGACGACGCGCGGATCTTCGAAGGGCGCGAATGACGTGAACCACGCGTGGTTGTCTTTATCAGAACGCCACTGTGCGGTTCCGGTTTTTCCGGCGGACGTGAACGGGAGATCGGACAATGCCCGACCGGAGCCATACGTAACGTTTTCACGCATTCCTTGGCGAACGGTTTCAACAGCTTCGACAGAAGCAATACGATCTGAAGACCGCGTTATCGGAACATCGCTCGGTGATTCGTCTGGACGGCCGTAGCGCATGCCAATTCTTGGTGTAACGACATATCCTCCGTTTGCGATGGTAGAGGTAAAAGATGCGACCTGAAGCGGCGTTACGAGAAGATCACCTTGTCCGATCGATAAGTTGTAGGTGTCACCGATATACCAACGCTCACCCTTTGTTGCTTCTTTCCACTCGCGAGAAGGCACAAAACCGGACGCTTCCCCGGGAACATCGATGCCCGTTTTTGCTCCCAATCCGAACTTCCGCATCCATTCCGTCAGTTTATCGACGCCCAGACCAACGAAACGGTCGTATCCCCCGCCGACGTAGTAATAAAAGGTGTTCACAGACCATGCGAGCGCGCTGCGAACGGTTACCGTTCCATGCCCGCCCGCTTTCCAATCCGGAAAAAACCATGGCCCCACATGAAGACCGCCGCTTGAAAAGACAGTTGTCTGAGGCGTGATGATTCCTTCTGCGAGCGCCGCGACCGAAATAACCGGCTTCGCGGTTGATCCGGATGGATATGTTCCGGCCCATGCACGTGGCAACAGCGGATGATCCGGATTCGCGATCAATGCGGCGTACTGCGTTGATGAAACGGTTCCCGAAAAAAAGTTATCATCGTATGCGGGAAGTGAAGCGATCGCGAGAATCGAACCGTCGCGCGGATCCATCACAATCGCGGAGCCACGCATGACCTTCGCTTTTTCCATCCCCTCGCGAAGCGCCTTCTCGGTTGCACGCTGCAGATCGAGATCGATTGAAAGCGTCAGATCCCTTCCATCAACCGGAACCTGCTCCCCGACGATCGCGGTGATGCGATGACGTGAGTCGACTTCATATAATTTTTCCCCCGGCGTCCCACGCAGTATTGATTCATATGTTGACTCAACACCCGCTTTCCCGATGAGGTCGATTTGTCGATATCCTTCTGTCCGACGCTTTTCAAGTTCTTCGCGTGTGATTCCAGAAACGTATCCAAGGATATGCGAAAGCGTATTCGTATCGTCGGATTCAGGGTATCTCCGCTTACTTCCAACGACGATATCGATACCGCTCACGTCCGTTGCCAAAATTTTTACGGCGATCGCACGCTCATATGACAGGTCACGCTTTATGACGAGGCTTTCATCCGGATCGGTTGAGGATGTCATGAGCGCCTCGATGTCCTGCACGGGAACGCTGATCGCCCGTCCGACATCGGCGAGCACATCTTCACGCAATCCCATATCCGTTGGGAGCAGGCGTTCGGTCATCCGGACATCGAAGGAGGGAGTATTTTCCGCGAGGACACGCCCTTCACGATCACGAACGATGCCACGTCGTGGCAACAGGATTTCCTGACGCAATCGATTGCGCTCCGCCTGTTCACGGAATGTCGCGCCGTGTACAACCTGCATCCAAAATGCACGACCGAAGAGCGTCACGAGTAACACCGCCATGACGGAAAATACAAGTCGGAAACGGATGTCCGGAATTGAAGCACCCATGTAGAGCGGATGGTCTCTGATGTGCGTAAAATCCTCCTCATACATGACTTCATGCATCACCATTCCGTGGGTCTGCGGATCCACATGAAGGCCCTCGCCATCGGCGTGCCAGCGGAATGGATCACCCATAAAAACGACGGCTACGTGGTGCCGTCACCATGAAACGACGCGTAAATACGGCCAACAGCACGAATACGAGACTGATGAGTCCGATATCCCATGCGATCGAAAGGAAGAGACTGGTGAGGGGCTCAATGCGGATATCCATGCGAAAAATGTTCGTCCCGATTGCGTGCACGATCCATAGCCATATTCGGTCGGCAAAACGGGCAACAAGAGAAAGAGCGACCGTGGCGTAGACCGAGCGGTTCGTGAGAACCGTATCGGAAAGCAGGATCATCAGAAGCGTCACGGCAATAAGCCGGCCAAAGGCGAACGTTCCGGAATCCAAACGAAAGATATCAAGAAGAAGGCCGGCGATGCCTGCGTAAACCAGTGCGCCTCGGGGTGAATTGAGGACCACGAAGATAACGGCAATCTGGAGTACCGGACGAATCTCTCGCCACGGCGACGGCAGAAACGGCAAAAAACTCGCCTCGAGCATGGCGGCCACGAACGCCGAGATTACGACGATAATCCATCCGCGTGTGCTCATGGTGATTCAGGACGAAGTACGGTGGGACGCAAGACGCTGACAAGATTCAAGGTATCTGCCTGAACAACCGGCTCAAGCGCCGCGCTCTTAAACGGATCCGTTGGTTTTCCTTCGATCGCATTCACGAGGCCGACAATAAGATTTGCTGGAATCTTTTCTTCCGTCCCCGATGTTACGATGACGTCGTCCGGCTCCAGACCCTCTGCCTGCGGAACGAGTGTGAGACGCGCGACGTGATTCCCCCGCCCTTCGACGAGACCCAGCAAACGGTGCTGACCGGAAAGCGATGCAGCGATGCGACTACGCTCATCGGCAACGAGCGTGATCGTGGAAACACGCTCCTTGAGGGATGTCACCTTTCCGACGAATACTCCCTCGCCGACAATCACGGCCATGCCTGTTTCGATGCCGTCTTTGGATCCGCGGTCAATCAGCACCGTCGCACTACGCGGGTCATTACTGCGAGCAATGACGCGCGCCGGAACATGATCGTATCCGGAGGTACTTAAATATCCGGTCAACGCTTGAAGCGAATGGTTTTCTTCCTCGAGCGCGCGGAGACGGACGTAGTCCACGGCGAGCGAGGTGACGCGAGCTTCGAGTTCGACGACGTGTTCCCGCAGCTGCTCTTCTTCCGGATTCGGACGCAGAAGAGATCCTGCACCGCTTCCAATGGTTGAAAAAATCTGCGCAACAGGCAGTAGCGCACGACGGAATAATTCTTCAACCGGAGCCAGCGCTCCGACCAGCCGTAACAGCACCACCGCGATGATGGATCCGGCGATGGCGATCGAGGCTTTGGTGCGAGCACGCATATCGCTTTCTTATCTCATTCTGTCGGTCGTCGGAAGAGACACGTCTTTGAGGAGTTTTTTATCTTCAAGAAGAATACCCGCTCCGCGCGCCACAGCGGATAGCGGCTCGTCGGCGATACGAACGGCCAAACCGGTGCTTTCAGAAATAGCGCTGTCGAGCCCACGGAGCAACGATCCTCCCCCGGAAAGAATGATCCCGCGGCGATAAATGTCGGCGACAAGTTCCGGAGGGGTGATCTCGAGAATAGATTTGATGTTTTCAACAATTGCTTTGACGGAGCGCGCCAACGCCTCACGGATCTGCCCGTCACTGACCGTAATTTCGCGCGGCAATCCGGACAAAAGGTCGCGCCCACGCATGGGCACTTCCATGGATTCGGGGAGTGGCATGGCTGATCCGACAGCGACTTTTACGTCTTCTGCCACGCGTTCACCAAGCAATAGGTTAAAGACATCGCGAGCGTATTGAATGATATTCCGGTTCATTTCGTCTCCGGCAATCGGAATGGACTTTGCCGTCACGACACCGTTTAACGAAATCACGGCGATCTCACTCGTGCCGCCGCCGATATCAACGATCATGTTGCCCAGCGGTTCGGAAATCGGAAGTCCAACACCGATCGCGGCAGCCATGGGTTCTTCGATGATATGGACTTCGTGTGCGCCTGCAGAAATCGCCGCGTCACCGACGGCTTTACGTTCCACTTCCGTTACGTCGAGCGGCACGCCGATAACGACGCGAGGGCGCGGCATAAACGAAGAACTCTCGCGGTGAACCTTTTCAAAAAAATACCGCAACATTTTTTCGGTCACTTCGAAGTCTGCAATGATGCCGCGCTGAAGCGGACGCGTCACGGTCACATGCGGCGGTGTTTTTCCGAGCATCGCTTTTGCCTCGTGACCGACGGCGAGGATTTGTCCGTTGCGCATGTTGATTGCAACAAAAGAAGGTTCGTCCACAACGATGCCCTTCCCCTTCGAATAGACGAGTGTATTGGCGGTTCCCAGATCAACACCAAGATCTTTCGAAAAACGGCTCGTAAGTCCTCCAAACATATCGAGAGTATTTAGACACGCAGGTAATGCTCACGCAAGCATGCGATGTGCACATCGCACCGCCTCTAAATGAACCATTTTGGTACTCAAGACCGTCTTGCCTCTTCTCTCAGCAAAAAAAGATACTCAACGACACTCATGCCGATGATCAGGAGAATAAACATCCACCAGGTCAAAAAACGCTGTGCAGATAAAATGAGAGCCGCAACAGCGACGCACGAAAGAAAGACGGCATGCCGGAACGCGATGCGGACTTCCCGAGCCATAATGCCGCCACGATTCAGTATCAAGATTCGATAGGCCATCCCAATAAGCGTCAGCGTTCCGATCAATCCCAACAACAGCGTGAGATAAAATAATCCAAACCCCCAGATCTCGGCTTCATCCGGATTCGTATTTGTCAGCACAAGCAACCACGCACCCCACGAGAGCACCGTCGCCGCACTCATGAACGCGATGTAGACTCGAAACGTCATGCACCCAGTATATCATCTTCGAAGATCATCGCTTAAAATCCTCGTGCCCTTGCGTCGATTTTTACGACAACTTTCGAACCCAAATCCCGATTCAATGCGTTCAAGATTTTTGTCTGATCCAGTTTCAATTGTTGCAGTGCGGGAGCAGAAACGGATTCAAGCTTGAGTGAGCCGTCTTTGAATGAAACCGCTGTCACGCCTTTTGCTCGATCCTCGCCCCACAATGCGCGCAACACAACAAGAGAACGATCCACGACCTGACGAGATTCCACTTGCTTGGCGATCCCGTGCGTTCGCATCACGGTCGGCAACAGGCGCTTCATTGGTTCAAATGCCATATTAGGCCCGATATTCGCAAATATTCTTAAAATCGCAGAATTGACAGATCATTTTGGATGGCTTGGCGGGGAAACGCGACGCGAGAACTGCCGTCATCCGTTCCTGGATTTCTTCGCGAAACGCTTCCCGTTTTTTTTCTTTGAGCAAATCCACTTCCGCTTCCTCCCCGCTTCGTACGTAAATAAACGCAAGCTTGCGAACGTCGTAGCCGCGCTCCTCCATCGCGAGTTGATAGATGCGCAGTTGCTCTTTTGCACCGCTATCCAAATCTTCCCCGGTCTTTGGCGTTCCTGTTTTATAATCGTAAATCGCTACGCCTCCGCCGGGCAGCTCATCAATACGATCAACGCTTCCTTTAATGGAATGCTCCCCGAGTCGCCAATCAAACGATTGCTCAAGCGCTTTGATCGCTGGAATGTTCGCGTTCCAGATCGTCCACATACGTCGTACGCCATCTCTCCCCTCTTTTTTATATTTGTCATGCTCTGCGCGATTCGGATACCACTCATCAATCCAACGATCTTCAAAAATCTGTAACGCTTCGTCCAGCGTGACACGAAATCCGGGCATCGGAGCGGATGGAGCCGCATCGAACAGACTCGATTGTTGATGCGCTCCTCGGTCCACGTGCATCTTTAAAATGTCATGGAACGCCAAGTGGATCGATTGTCCGAAACTCTTGTGAAAGGAACCGAGAATCGGAATACGATAGACGTGCGCGTATTTGTATTGCAGCGGACAATTACGGAACGCTGCGAGCTGCGTAAACGAAAAACGCCGTTTCAATTGGAACACCTCGCGTTCGGCTTCTTCACGCGGGGAAACAACGTCCTGCACCGTCAGCGCGAGCGCGTCCCCTCCTTCAAGCGATGAAACAATAGCTTCCAAACCCGCTTCTTCCAAAAAGACGGACGGCTTTTTTTGTCGCGCTCCACCGTAATTCGATGCGCCCGTGAGCATCAGCGTTTCTTTCGCACGCGTCATCGCAACATAGAGGAGACGGCGTTCTTCTTCGAGATGCGCGTCCCCTTCCGGCAACCGTTCGTTTACGAGACCTTCGGGGAGCGGGATCGCATCAGAACGAGGACGCGTCGGGAAACGCTGATCGACCATCGAGACAATGAAGACGTGCCGAAACTCGAGACCCTTTGATGCGTGGACCGTCATTATTTTCACGAGTTCCGGCCCGGCGTCCGGATCAGCCGCCAATGCGCCCTCTTCGCCGCTCTCAATTTCGAGATGCAACTCCTCAAGGAATCCTTTGAGATTCGCGCCGTGCGTCATCAGTTCGTACCGCTTGATGCGATCTGCGAACGCATTCAGGAGTCCGATGGCTTCGATTTTTTCCCCTTCCGGATATTTCATGATCGCTGCGAGCAACCCTGATTCGTTCAACGTATGTTGGAACACTTTGAGCGGCGATTCGCGCTTGGCCGTTTCCGCGAGTTTGCTCACAAGCGAGACAAGCTTTGCCGCGCGACGCGCACCGTCTTCGCTGATTCCCGGTACCACCGCCGCCTGCATGATCGCAAACCAAAGCGGAACCCCTTTGCGATTGGCGTATTGAATAAACTCCGCAGCATCGTGAGCCGTGATACCGAACAGATCCATCGACATCACCCGCCAGACGATTGTTGATTCGTGATACCCGTTACACAGACGCAGAAGAGAAAGCAGATCGACAATCAGCGGCTTCGCGTACAAACCGCGCATGGCAAAAAAGCGGAACGGGATGCCGTTTCGATCCAACGACTGCACGAACGGAATTGCACCATCATTTGAGCGGACAAGGATCGCGAAATCATTCCAGCTCCCCTCGGGTTCACGTGCATGAATCGCACGGATCTCTTTTGCAATCGCCTCCGCCTCTTCATCCAACGATCGGTACCAGCGCACCGTCACAGCTCCTCCAACGCCGCGTGCAGCGGACAGCGCTTTCGATAATCCTGTGTCTGCGAGTTTCACTTCGAGACGATGCGGATCGTTCTTTTTGATGAATCCGTAGGCGGTATCGAGAATCTCTTGCCGTGAACGATAGTTCTGCGTGAGCGCAATCGTCTTCGCATCAGGAAAGTCATCCCGAAATTGAAGGATATTCGCGAGCGATGCGCCACGGAATTTGTAAATCGCCTGGTCATCATCCCCCACAACCGTGAGATTCCGTTCATCGCCCGCAAGCAACTTCACGAGTTCGTATTGCGCCCAATTCGTATCTTGAAACTCATCGACCATGACCGTTTTGAATTGTGTTTGCAACTCCTTCAAAACCGCCGGCCGTTCACGCAACAAGCGTAATGTTTCGACAATTAAATCTCCAAAATCCATCGCGCCCTCTTCGCGCAGGATATGACGATACGCCGCATAACAATCCGCGAGCTCCTGAAGCCGCTTGCGTTCTCCATCGACAAACTCCGTATCGCCATCAAGCGAAGCGTCTCGGGCAAAATCGAGATAGCGTTCAACCGAAACGCCCTCGTCCTTTGCGCGCGAAATATGCTGCAATAATCCTCCCAGAAACTTTACCGGATTCCCAAGCGGTCGGTAATGATTAAGCGGCAACGCATCGAGACGACGCTTCATAAGCAACCACGCATCCGTTCCGTTGATAATGCGGAACCGATTCGGAAGTCCAATCTCCAGCGCATACGTCTCAAGAATACGCTGGCAGAATCCATGAAAGGTCGAGATCCAGAAATCGTACGCTCCGTTCGGAAGAAGCTGTAGCACGCGATCCTCCATTTCCTCTGCGGACTTTTCGGTAAACGTGAGCGCGAGAATATTTTCGGACTTCAATCCCTTTTCTCCGAACAGCCATGCATACCGACGAGCGAGAACAGTCGTTTTTCCTGTTCCTGCACCGGCCACGATCAAAAGCGGCCCGTTCTCGTGGGTTACCGCCGCACGCTGTGCATCATTCAAATCCTCCAGCAAGTCCGACATGAAACGCACTTTAGCGGAGGGGAGATGGATTGACAAAACGCGAGTCTTGTCTTTTTCAAATGCAGGAATATACTTGAAACCCCCATTTCATCTATGAATCTCGCATTGCTCAAAGAACGGCTCGCCACGAACTGGAAATCCGGTCTCACCGTGTCGCTCGTCTCCATTCCGCTTTCCGTTTCGCTTGCTGTAGCCTCACAGTCGACGCCGACCGCCGGCATCATTACCGCGATCTGGGCGGGGCTTCTTGCGGCGATCTTTGGAGGAAGCCACTTCAATATCGTCGGACCCACGGGCGCGCTCTCCGGCATTCTGGCAGTGTACGCGCTCGCGCACGGTTTTAGCTCTCTTTCGATGCTTGCGATCGTTGCCGGGTGTTTCATCTTCCTCGCCTACGTCCTCAAGCTTGAACGCTTCCTTGTGTTCGTTCCGGCAAGCACGATGCACGGTTTTACACTCGGCGTTGCGGTCATCATCGCGTGCAACCAGCTCAATTTCGCGCTTGGACTCTCCGGACTCGCATCGCACGAACACTTTATTCAAAACGTTTTCGAGTCCGTAAAACATGTCGGCGTCGCGTCGCCTGTCGCCATTGCGATCTTCCTCATCGTTCTCGCATTGCTTCTTCTTTTGGCACGCGTGATGCCAAAAATCCCCGGAGCTATTCTTGTGACTCCCATCGGGATTCTCCTTGGATATCTTTCGGCAAACGGAACGATCGGCATTCAGATCCAAACGCTTAGCTCCAAATTTCCAGACATCTCCGGAAAACTCTTCGAAGCTCCGCAGCTGTTCCTGGACGGTTCTCTCTTTGTCCCCGCAATCACCGTTGCGCTCGTTGCAATTCTCGAAACCATGATTTCAGCCAAAATCGCGGATGGAATGACTCGTACGAAACACGATAAGCGAAAAGAAATGCTTGGACTGAGCCTCGCGAACATCGGATCAGGAATCATGGGTGGGATTCCGGCGACGGCAGCTCTTGCGCGAACATCGCTCAACATCAAAAGCGGTGGGACGCATCGTTTTTCCGCAGGAATCAGCTCCGTATCTGTCGCGATCATCTCTCTCCTTCTCTTGTCGTCATTCCGGTATATTCCCCTCCCGATCATCGCTTCAATCCTCGTATTTGTCGCGATCCGCATGGTGGAAACGGAACATTTTTTGCGAATGTTTACCCTTGATAAACGAAGCTTCACGATCTCGCTCATCGTCGCGGGCGTTACCATCTATTACGATCCGATCGTCGGCCTCCTCTTTGGCACCGCTGTTTCGCTCATCATCTTCATGGAACGACTTTCACACGGGCAATTCGAGCTGATCGTGAATGATCAGGATCGGCACGTTCTTCAAAAAGTTACTGCGGAAGACTTGGAAAACGTCGTAGGTGAGGGCGAAACGATCATCTACTCAATCAAAGGACAGCTGGCCTACATCAACAGCGCGTCGCATATCGCCCGATTCGAACAAAAGCTGAATGGGTACAAAAATATTATTCTCCGTCTACGTGAATTGTATTTCGTGGATCTGGATGGCGTGGACGCGTTTGAAGAAATCGTGGATCTGATCCATGCGCAAGGAAAACGCGTCATCATCACCGGAGTGAATCCGCTTATCTCAAAGATGCTTGAAGAGAGTCCTGCCTATAAAAAACTCGAACAGGAAGGATTTGTTTTCAGCCGCACAGGCGAGGCGCTCTCGATGCTTGGGCATTAATTCGCGTCTACAAACGTCCAGTTTCGATCGCGATGCGAATCCGTTTCATGAGTTCTAGATAGAATCGTACGTTCGCGAGCGTCGCGAGACGTTGTCCGAGCATTTCTTCGATCGTGAAGAGATGGCGAACATACGCGAGGGAATAGCGTGAGAGTTCTTCTGCGATCGGATCCCCTTCGACGGGATCAACCATGGGTCGTTCGTCTGTTTTGAGGGATTCGTTCGTGAGATGAAGGACCTCGTAGAAATCTGGACGCGTGAGGTCATCATGAACGAAACGAAACATCTGACCGTGGCGCGCGTTTCGCGTCGGAAGGACGCAGTCGAACATATCCACGCCACGTTTCACGTATTCGACGATCTCATGCGGTTTTGCACCGCCCATAAAATAGCGCGGACGATCAGCGGGCATTACGTTATCGAGGGCCGCAACGGTACGACAGGCATCCTCAAACGGTTCGCCGACAGAAAGACCGCCAATCGCATAGCCGTCAAAGCCGATCTTGGCGAGTTCGGTTGCGTGCGCCGTCCGCATCCCTTCATTTGTCCCACCTTGAACGATCCCGAATAATTGAGCACCTGGATTGTTCGATGTAGCTCTCCCCTTCTCGAACGCAATCTTGGATCGTTCAGCCCAACGCACGGTTCGAGCCAATGAATCGGTGAGATATTCCTCATTCGATCCTGCTGGAGTGCACTCGTCGAGAACCATAACGATATCGCTTCCGATCGTTTGCTGGATCTCCATCGAGAGTTCGGGGGTCAGCAAATGTCGTGAGCCGTCGATGTGCGATGCGAACACCGCGCCCTCCTCGGTAATCTTTCGCATCTTCGCGAGTGAAAAAACTTGATACCCACCTGAGTCGGTAAGAAGAGCGCCGTCCCATGACATGAACGAATGAAGTCCGCCCATCTTTTTCAAAACATCCATCCCAGGCCGAAGATACAAATGATACGTATTCGACAATAAAATAGGGCTTCCCAAATGTTCAACGTCGAATGTTGAAATTGTTTTCACCGCGCCCTTTGTCGCGATCGGCATGAAGAATGGTGTCTCCAGATTTCCGTGTGGGGTCGCAAGCGTTCCGCGTCGTGCGCGCGATGATGCGGATGTTTTTTTGAGTTCAAACATATTTAGTGAAGCTCTTCCCTCTTCTCCTTCATAAACGCGAACCATTCTTCAAGAACCGTGAGAAATATTTTGAATGGCGCTTCGAAAAGGAAATCAAACACGAAAAGAAAGACGTTCAGGCGACTGATGCTCCGTGAGAGCCAGCGACCCGCGCGTAGAATTGGGAGGGAGAGAAAGTCAATGAGTACAGAAAAGAGACTTTGTTTACTTTCAACCACAACCACCTCTCTCGCTCCAAGACGGAGGCGGAAACCGAAAAAGCTGACCACGCACAGAAAGAAGATAAAAATAGCGGATGAAATCCAGGTGAAGTTGAGTGTCTTGAGCAACATTCCGACCAGACCGAAGCTGATCAAGAACGTCGTCGCGTATGCCACGCCGAAGAGCAATCCCGTCATTCCCCTTCGAATCGCCGGGACCTTGATCTCGCGGAGCGGGATCGGATCGTCTGATAGAAGCTCCATCACGCCGTTATTTAGACGATCTGTGTTTTCTTGTCCGGGAACGCGAATCAGCAGACCGACGAAGAGCATCACGAGCGGGGGGAAGAGCAAATTGATCATGAGCGCCAGAATACCGACATGCTGATACCACAAGAGCTCAATCGGAACTTCGAGCAACAGCGCGACGAGCATCTTGGTGATAAACAAATAGATCATGGCGCGAACGGTCCCCCGACGAAGCTTGGCTTTCGCCTGCGCATATCGTTGTTCCACTTTGGCGGTCAGACGCGCTTTGAGCGTTTGTGCGTTCTCGAGCAGTGCACTGGCTCCATCGCCGGCCTCGTGTAGAACGTCCTGCAAAACACTGAGTGAAACCGCGGATGGCTTTACGGCCCGCAAAAACCGCTGTGCGAGGACATGATTCAACCGTCCGCGAATACGAAAATGGACGGCGACGAGCCGCTCCGCAATCGGGCGTGGGTTTTCAATCCATTCCTCGGACCGGAGCCATTCCGGCAGATACGCACGCAACAGCTTGAAACCGAGCATGTCATCGTCCGCTTTTACGAGAGAGCGATAGCCTGCGACGTAGACCTGAAGACGTCGTTCTGTATCTTCGAGCTCGGCGCCGCGCAAACGGATACGGTCCGCAAGACGTTCATACAAAAAGGTCACCAACGCCTTTTCTCCCGATGCATCGACAAGAATTTCTTCGATCTCAACAGCGATGATTCCAAGCAGCCAGTTCGCATGACGGTCGCTCCCCGCTTTGATGCGCGAAACGGCAAGAAACTTGCGGACAGCACGGGCGACATCGTCGATGATGGATTCGGGAAGAATACCGTTCGGAAGATATCGGGCGGCGATCAGCTCACGGACGAGGCGATCGGCGATGACGCCGGGTTCTGATTCAAGAATGAGCTGACGCTTCAAAATGCGCTCAATGGCGGCTTTGCGATGCAGGTGCTCATCTTTGTAGTCAACGGCATTCCGAATACGCTCATAGAGGAACGAAAACTTCCCCACCGTTTCGTTTACGGTGATGCGTGATCCTTCCGGTCCTGACACGACCGGAGGCTGACGGAGCGAGGCGAGAATCTGACCCGCGTGACCCCGAGAAATACCGTCCATAGACGGAGGTCAGCCTATCCTTTTTTGGTGCGGTTGGCTAGGGCCTCATCTTGATCTATCGGCCGAGATCCGGTATGGTCGAAGTGATTCATATGTTGTGGCCCATCCTCCTCGCGATCTTCATTCTTGGACTCGCCTACCTGGTGTTTTACATGGCACCGGTCGTCTTGGAATTCGGCAAAAGCTTTCTTATTGTCATCGCAGCCTTTTTGGTTCTCTTCGCGGGCGCTGCAACCTACAT
Organism: Patescibacteria group bacterium; assembly: GCA_041660225.1. Classification (GTDB taxonomy): domain Bacteria; phylum Patescibacteriota; class Patescibacteriia; order 2-12-FULL-60-25; family 2-12-FULL-60-25; genus JBAZWV01. Next base: position 144,033 of record JBAZWV010000001.1, read on the forward strand.
CATGTATTCCCTTCCTGGTATTGAGCAATTTTCAAAAACACAAAAAACGTCTGGCGGCGTCAGCGAGATCGTTGTGACCGACACGGTGGTGCGCTAAACGATCTTCCGTTCTTTCACGTCCTTCATGTCGATTTCGGCGACGTAGCGTTCGAAGTCGGCCTGATATTTTTCTTCAATTCGTCCCCGCATTTTCTCTTCCGGCAATGTGATTGTGGCGCCGATCTCTTTTTCGACGTCTTGGCGCGCACGGAACCATGCCCATTCATCGGTGAAGGTGTACCACGCGTGTTCCCACAATCCTTCGTCGACTACGTCGGCAACCTGCTCCACCTGACGCTCCGAGAGCGCCAACATCCCTTCGATGCGTGTCAGCATCGGTCGTGAGGCGACCGGTTCGAGTCCCCGTTCGCGACGCAATTCATCTTCAAGCTCCGCCCGAACCACCATGGCCTCGTAGACTTCCCGAAGATCCTGGCGCGAAAACGTGAGTGAGAAAAATTCCGTATTCATGTCATGAGCATACGCAAGCGCGAGAGGCACGTCAAAGGCTTGGCGGAGGCTGAACAGCTGGGCTATGCTGGGCAGGATATATGCAACGCCGAGCACTGACCTGGGCCTTGGGAGTTCTTCTGATCGTGATCGCGATCTTTTTGATCGTGAATCTGATTCCAAAACCGAAGAACGATGGAACGGGAAGCGTCGTTCCTCCGGACGGGCAGGCACAAGGCACGCCGCTACAAGCGATTGTCGTGGAGACGGTAGGGAGCGTCACGATTCAACGAAATGGAACGGTCACCGCGGCAGTGAAAGACGCAGAACTGAAAACGGGCGATGTGATCAAAACCGGAAACGATGGATATGCGTCACTTGAATTCTACGGAGGCACACGGACGGGAATTGATACGAATAGCGAGCTCGTAATCGTCGAAACATCCGTTGATCCGGCGAATTGGAAAAAACAACGAACACGACTGAGGCTCGAAGTCGGCCGCGTGTGGTCACGTGCGCTACAACTCCTCGATCCACAGTCCGTATATGACGTCGATTATCGCGGCGTCGTTTCGACCGTTCGTGGAACGGCGTTTCTCGTGACGGGAACAAATCTCAACAGCGGCGAAACGTTTACCCTCGATGCGTTCGATGGGACCGTACGGCTCTCAGGAAAAACGACAGGAAGCATTGGTGCGGGATTCTCTGTTTCATTTGATCCGATGTCCCCTCCTCCGGTGCTGAAGTCTGCCCTTCATTTTACGGCTGATGATATCCGGAACGATTATTGGGTGCATGCTGAACTTGCACGCGATGCAGACTTTGCACGACGCGGTGCAGAACTCCGAAAAGAACGCGGCGTGAATGAGCCGATCACAGGCATCGGTGACGAAGCTGGTCCGTTTACGATCAAACCCAACGGCAGCGGCCACACCAATTTCCGAGCTGTTTTGATCGAAGCATCAACCACGACAGAACGTGGCATACGCGCCGGCAGTCGCGTTCCGCTGACAGCCCTTGCGGTCTTTGACGATGGACGTGTGCAACACACACAGGTCGTGACGACAGAAGCCGCGTGGCAGGTCTCGGACCCGACGATTGCAACCATCGATGACAATGGGTTTCTCACCGTCGATCTGAAGGTCACCGGAACGATTTCCGTCATCGCGCGTTGGAATGACGGCACACATGAGCATTCAGGAACGCGTTCATTCCGTATTCTCCCACGATCATGAAATTCCTTCTTCTCCTCGTTCCGATGATTGCGATCCTTGGGACAGGCTGCGCGCAAAAAACATCTGACAAGACGATTCCGACAGAGCGAGCGCAGATCTCGCCTCTCCAACAAACCGAGGTGCAGGATGGTCCGGCGGCAATTGCGGTTGATGCGGCAACCGGACGTCGTTTTGTCAGCGTCTTGCCTCCCGTGTTTATCGATGGCAACGGTCGCTACACCACGCAAACAGAGGGCGAAAGAATTACGACACAGCTTTCGGTCGGTGGAACGGTTGCGGAGGATGAAAACCTGTTTCGCGATCTTCCGGATCTCGAATCGTTTGAGAAAATGAATCTTGGCGATTGGATCGTGCTGACTGCATATGAAAAAGAAAGCGGTCGTTCTGTCGCCCGCGCAACGCAACAGGACGCATATGACGAACGGCTGTATCACGTGATCGAGTGTGTCGGCGCTCCAAAAAGCGGAAAGGCCTTTTGGGACGGATGCCGAACGATGGTCGAACGCGCCCAGGTCACCCAAAGCACAGTAGCTCCCTGATCTTCGCGCATCCGCTATACTCTGCATATATGATCGACCATCGCCATCAAAATGCCCATGTCGTCTCCGTCAACATGGGATACGGACATGAACGCGCGGCATACGCTCTCACGGATCTCGCCCATGAAGGCATCATCACCGCAAATAATTATCAGGGCATTCCGGCGTCGGACAAACGCTTATGGGTCGAGAGCCGAAAACTCTACGAAGCGATTTCGCGACTCCAGCCGCTCCCTGTTGTCGGCGACGCCATCTTCGAAGTGATGGATCGGATACAGCGCATTGATCCCTTTTATCCGCGTCGCGATCTTTCGGCGCCGACGATCCAGGTCAAACAGACCTATTACATGATCGAGAAGCTCGGCCTCGGCCGGCATCTGATCGAAAAACTTTCCAAGAATCCGCTCCCGCTTATCTGTACGTTTTTCATTCCCGCATTCGCCGCCGAAGTCTATGATTATCCCGGTGACATCTACGTGGTGATCTGCGATGCGGACATGAGTCGCGCGTGGGTTGCCCGCGATCCAAAGAAAAGCCGTATCAAATACTTTGCTCCGAACGGCCGCGTGGTCGAACGTCTGAAGCTCTACGGGATCCGCCCCGAAAATATTTTCCTGACCGGCTTCCCGCTTCCGAAAGAAGTCATCGGCGGTCCGGAAGGTAAAATCATCAATAAGGATCTGATGTCGCGCTTGTGCAATCTTGATCCGAACGGCATTTTTACGAGGAAATATATCCGCACGCTTGAAGCCGTCATGGGAACGGGCACGTGTCAGAAAAAGCAGGATCATCCCCTTACACTCACCTTCTCGGTCGGTGGTGCCGGAGCACAACGCACGCTCGGCGTAGACATCATGAAGAGCCTCAAGAGCAAACTCATGCGCAACGAAATCACTCTGCATCTTGCAGCAGGGACAAAAAAAGAAGTGGCGAAATTTTTCTTGGATAAGGTCAAAGAATTAAAACTTGGCCGGGCTCTTGGAGAATCCCTCTTTGTCGACGCGCAACCAGATCGACCAACGTACTTCCACGAATTCACAAATCTCCTGCGCAAAACGGACATCCTGTGGACCAAGCCGAGCGAAATGTCGTTCTATACCGGCATCGGTCTCCCCATCATTATGGCGCCTTCGATCGGATCGCAAGAAGTCTTTAACCGAACGTGGCTTAAAATGATCGGTGGCGGCGTGTCACAAGGTGATCCACGGTATACAAATGAATGGTTGTTTGACTGGATCGCAAGCGGTGGACTTGCGCGCATGGCATGGAACGGTTTCATCGAAGCACCGACCCACGGTTCGTATCGTATCGAAAGTATCCTCACGGGAGAAGGCGTTGAGCTCGAAAAACTCCCGATGATCGTGTAGTGTCATAGGAATCCTGATTCATCGTTTTATCTTGTATATGAAACATCTTTCTCTGTCTGCCGCACTCATTGCCGTCGTCCTTCTTGGAGCCGGTTGCGATGCGTTGCCGTCAACATCAAAACTCAAGATGCCGGAGCAACCACCTGCCGGCCCCGCGGCGGTGAACGGATTCGGATTGTTGCCGACCATCGCAGCACCGGGAACGCTCGGCACGCCAGAAGCGATGTCTTCACGCATGGCGTATGCCCCGACAATGCCTCCGTCCGCTGCTGATCCGGCCATGGCGCAGAGTGAAAATGCCGTCGGAATGGCGAACGTAGTGACAAAGGATATGGCCGGCAGCTCGGGTGGCGGAACAACCGGTGCTATGGTGATCCGTCCGATGCCGGAAATGAAACCGGCGAATGTGAACTACAAGATCACCGCGCAACTCCCAACCTGGGGTAGCGAAGATGATGTTCTCCGTGCCAAAACACCGACGCTTCCAAGCGGGAGCATTCAAGCCCTCGCCGCCGCATCCGGTATGCCGTCACAAGCACTTGGGAAAGATCCGAATCTCACATCTGTGAGTTTCTCATGGAAAGATAACGACGGTCTCACGTGGAACTATGACACGCTGGGTCGTAACGTCGGGTTCTGGAAAGAAACCGATTACCGCATCATGGCCGATCCGAATGCCGGGCAAAAAATGCCGCCGGTGATGGAAGATGCAGAAGCGTTGCGCATTGCGAATGACTTTCTGACGCGCAAAGGATTCAGCTCGTTTGCACGCGGAACAGGCGAGGTTGAAAAACCGTACGGCATGACAGAACCCGCTTCGATGCCGTGCCCCGTACCGATGCCGCTCACGAAAGACATGCCCGCCGTTGAGGTTGATGCCGCAAAAGTAACAGAAGCGGAAGCGCGAAAAATGGAAGATACAAAAGTGATGATCGCTCCGTGCGGCGGTTGGTATCCGCAGCAGATCACCGTCTCGTTCACGGCAATGATCGGATCGAAGCCGGTTCACGATATGGGCGGCTGGCCGTTCCGCACCGCAAGCGTGCAAATCGACCTGAACACCCGACAGGTCACGGGCGGTAACGTCTGGATGCCTCAAGAAATGGAAGCCTCGAAGTACGCTCTCATTTCTGCCGAAGAAGCGATGAAACGCCTCAACGCAGGCGGACGCAATCCGATCTATCCGTACTATGGCGAAGAGGTAACGGACATTAACATTACGATCTCGAACGCGAAGCTCGTCCTCATGCGCTACGACGCCTGGGCAGAAGGGAAAAATACGACGTACTTCCTTCCTGCATTGGTCGGCGAAGGGACGGTTTCGTATGGTGACCGCGATGATATCTACCGCACCATCGTTCCGCTTGTCGCGGATGATGCCTTTGGCGGCAACGATCCGGGCTACGGCAAACCCATGCCCGCGGATGCCGTCATGACGAGTCCTCCCGCGGCCACGATGCCCGCCCCTGCTCCAGCTCTCAAACAATGACCCTCTTTGACGGCCTTCTTCTCGGAACGGTGCAGGGACTCACGGAGTTTCTGCCCGTTTCGTCGTCCGGCCACCTGATCCTGATGCGCGAGCTCCTCGGACTGAATACGTCCGGTGGGCTCGCGTTTGACGCTATTCTCCAACTTGGAACGATTCTCGCCGTGTTCGTGTATTTCCGTCGCGATATCTGGAATCTTCCCAAACAACGCGCCCTTCTTGGCGCGATTGTCGTCGGAACGATCCCCGCACTCGTTCTGGGCCTCTTGCTTGAGGACATGATGGAAACGACGTTCAGATCCCCTCTTCTTGTCGCCGGTTCGCTCGTTGTAGGATCGCTTCTGTTTGTTCTTGCGGAACGTCTTGCCAAACGATTACACAGTCGCGTCACGGTCCAAGACGGTCTCTGGATCGGATTGTTTCAAACGCTTGCGCTGGTCCCCGGCATTTCGCGCTCCGGCGCAACGATCTCCGGTGGACTCTTCCGTGGACTCACTCGCGAAACTGCCGCGCGTTTCAGTTTTCTTCTCGCGCTCCCGATTATTACAGGATCAGGAATCAAAAAACTTCTCGACGTGATGCAGGACCGTCCTACGGATATTGAGACGACTCCCCTCCTCCTGGCATTTGTCACAGCCTTCCTCATCGGACTCGCATGCATTCATTTTTTGCTTTCCTATCTAAAACACCACACGCTTATGATCTTCGTGTGGTATCGCTTGGCTCTCGCGCTTGCGGTCGTTCTGTTCGTGACGCTGCGTTAACCGACAAGTTTCGCACACGTCAGAATCAAAGCCGCAACCCCGAAATAGATCATCAAGCTAACAACGTCCTGGATCACCGTTGCGAACGGACCTGCTCCGAGAGCCGGATCATTTTTTCGTGCTGCGAGGACAACGGTCATGGTTGTCGCAACGGCACCGGAGACGCTCACCGTGAGGAACATCGAGAGTCCAACGATCCATGCGATGATCGAATCAGATAGAAAAAGATACACGGCTCCGAACGAAAGAATACCGACGATGGCACCGATGATCGCGTTGACCGATACTTCTCTGAAAAGAAATTTTGAAACGCGTACTTCGCCGATCGTGATTGCACGCATAAACAGCGCTTGCGTCTGCGTTCCCACAGCGTCACCCATATAAACGATCGCCGGTGAAAAAAAGGCGAGCTCAACGACTTCGCGAAGATATCCTTCGAATCGACTCACAAGAAGAGACGATGTAAGACCGCCTGCGAGACCAAGAAGAAGCCACGGCAACCGTCGTTTCGTCAGAAAAAAAATCTTTCCATGCAAAACGTTTAACAATCCTTTTTGCTCAAGATGGATTCCCGCGTGGCGAATCGCATCGTCAATTCCTGCATGCTGCAACGTTCGCAAAATCGTATCTGTCCCGATGACGCCGAGGAAGACTCCGTCTGAGTCTGTTACGGGCACACACTTAATGCTGTGGTGGATGGCAAGAATCGCCGTCCGTTCGAGCGATGTCGTCGGACGAACCGCGATCGGTTCTTTGATTGCGATCTGTCCGATTTTTTCGATGTGTGACGCGCGCAATAGTTCTTTGATCGATACCGTGCCCTTCAATCGCTTTTTTTGATCGAGCACATAAATATAATTCACGCTGTCCCAATTCCGCGTCCGCTCGATGCGACCGCGTACTGTTTCAACGGTTTCATGCGCAAGCGCTGTCGGCACACGACGAAGCAACCGCTGTTTGCGATCTAAGTGACCACGCATCAAAGAACGGATTCCTCCGTGCATGGCGAAAGTGTACCACGATTAACAAATTTGATGCGCTTTTTTTTATAGCAAAAATCCTCGTTGTGCGAGGATTTTTACGTGGTAGCGCCAAGGGGAGTCGAACCCCTCTTACGTGGATGAGAACCACGTGTCCTAGCCGATAGACGATGGCGCCCTGTGATTTTTTTTTAGGCCAACCACTCTTCCGTTTGTCGTACGATCAACTCTTTGGCCATCTCGGGATGTGCCATGAGTTCTTTTGTGATCTTTTCCATACGCGCGCCCTGTGATCCTTTGATCAAAACGACATCTCCCTGCTTCATCCGGTCTTGGATAAAGAGACCTGCTTCAGGGCTTTTTGCGAAGGTGAAGATCCGATCTTCAGGCATTCCTGCCTGCTTCGCCGCATCGGCGACGACGTGCGCGAGTGTACCACAAGCGACGAGCATGTCAATCCCGATGGAGGCGACGGCGCGGCCGATTTCGGCGTGACTTTCGTGTGCAAGATTTCCGAGCTCGAGCATGTCACCGAGCGCGGCAATTCGCTTGCTTCCTTCGGTGGCAGGATAGGCGGCGAGGTCGCGCAACGCGGATAATGCGGCGAGCGGCGATGAGTTGTAGCTGTCATCGAGAAGCGTCGTGCGTTTTATTCCTTCGATGATACGCGTACGGCCGGGCATGCCGGAAAATGTCGCGAGACGTTCGGCGGCTTCGTGAAAATCCACATCAAGCGCGAGCACGACCGCGAGCGCGGCGGTCGTGGCAAGCGCCTGCGGCTTGCCAAACGCGCCTTTGATACGGAACCGTGCAGCAAGACCGAGCGTTATGATGTTGACGTCGAGACCAGAGGCAGAAACATCCTGTGTATCAACGACAACATGCGCGGACACGAGGCGCACATCGGCTTTTTCTGTTTCTCCAAATGTTACGACATGCGCATCCGTGAGATCTGCAGCTTTCATCACTTCAGGATCATCCGCATTCAAAATGGCGATGCTGTCCGGTCCGAGCACCTGGATGAGTCGACGTTCTTCATTGGCAACGCCTTCGATGGTACCAAAAAATTCCGTGTGTTCGGCTCCGATCGCCGTCAGCACGGCAATGTCCGGCGGTGCGATCGAAATCAAATAGTCGAGATCGCCGGGATGATCCGTGCCGAATTCAAGAATGAGCGTTGTGGCACCGATCTTTGCAAGGCCGAGGCGCAGCAACGTGGCACGCATGATGACACGAATCCACGCAGGGATGGAACGTCCGGGAGCGGGCAGATGAAACACCGTGAGCGGAATGCCAAGCTCATTGTTATAATTTTTTGCGGACGCGCGAACGCGTGAATCGGAATCTCCCGCGCCTTTTGCAACGGCGATGGCTTGCTTGGTCGAAGATTTTCCGACGGATCCGGCAACCGCAATGATGCGCAGCTTTTCGCGTCGGATTGCGGCGCGCGCGGAATCAGCAAGAACCTTCATGAGCCATGTCTTCATACGCATTTATCTTAGCTCTCCGCTCCGGTATTTGTCGATGTTGAGACAGGTACGACGACGGGCGGAGGTTCCGCGATATTCCGCTCGGGGGGGACTTTTAGATAGGTCAGCAAAAATTTTGCCATCGTGCCAAACAGCGGCGCCGCAGATGACTCGGCCCACTGCACGTCTTTGGGGTGATTGATCTTGATCAACATGATAAATCGCGGATCGCTGGCCGGCGCAAAGCCCACGAACGATCCGATCGTCACATCCTTTTGATATCCGAGACCATCCCCGCGTGCAACTTGAGCGGTTCCCGTTTTCCCGGCAACCCAGTAGCCAGGCACTCCGGCACGTTTTCCGTGACCGTTCTCCACGGCTGAAACCAGCATCCCTGAAATGAGACGCGACGTTCGCGGATCAACCGGCGTGCTTACCACTTGCGGCTTCGTGCGTTCTCGCGTGCCATCAGGATGGATGATTTCGTCGACGATATACGGTCGCATCAGTTTTCCGCCGTTCGCAAGCGCCGCATATCCGGCGACAAGCTGGATCGGCGTCGCCGTGACTCCTTGCCCATACGATGCAGTTGCGGCCCAAATACTCCCCTTCTTCACCAGTGAGCTGACATTCCCCTTTCCTTCCGGACTCAATTCGATCTCCGTTCTTTTTCCGAATCCGAATGCGTCAACGTAGTTACGGAACGAATCCTTGCCGAGCAGACGCTGTACGAAAATCGTTGCGGTGTTCAGTGATTCATCGATCGCCTGCGTCATCGTTTGCAACCCGTGCGCTTTTCCGTCGGAGTTGCGGATCGTGAAGTCATCAATTTCTTCCGAACCGGTATCGATGTATGTCGTTTTCGGTCCAATTTTTTCCGCGTGGATGCCGGCAGCCATCGTGAATGATTTAAAAATCGATCCCGGCTCGTACGCCGTGAAGACGACGGGATTATTCAAATCACCGATATCTTTTACTTTGCCGTATTCTGTCGGATCAAAATCCGGAAACGAACACATCGCCATGATCGCACCGGTGTTCGGATCCATCACCACGATCGAACCGTCGTCCGCCTGATGGCGCTCGACAGCCTCCTTGATCTGACTGCAGGCTTCGAATTGGATCGTGCGATCAATCGTCAACACGACATCCGATCCGTTCACCGCTGCCTGAATGTGACTTTCGCCGATTGTCAGACGTCGTCCGCTTGCGTCTTTTTCCGCAACGATGGAGCCTGGTTTTCCCGCCAACAGCTCGTTGAACGCGCCTTCAATACCGTACTTACCGATCTGTGAATTTGGCGCATCTCCCGGTCCGACAAATCCGATCAATTGTCCGCTCACGCCTTTTTCGGGATACAACCGCGCGCTCACTTTCAGAAAACCAAGACCTTCAAACGATTTTTCTTTTACCGCCTGCATCACTACCGTAGTCGCATTTTTCAAAACGACTTCGTACGGATCGTTCGGATCGCGCGTGAGCATTGTGACGAGATCTACGTCCGGTTTTCCGACAAGTGGCGCAAGATCGTGTGCAACGGCAACCGGATCTTTCATGTTGCGCGGTACGGCGTAGATCAGCCAGGAGTCGCGGTTCGTCGCGAGCGGATACAATTTATTGTCGACCTCGTCGCGCACATAAATCTTTCCGCGTTCAGGGAGGAGCTTGGCTTCTAGATCATGTTGATCAGACGCGAGCGCTGCATAGGTTCCATGTTCGAGAATCTGTAAATATCCCAATCGAAGCATCACCGCAAGCAACGGAAGACACAAGAAAAATCCCAGAAACCGTAAACGGGCTTGCGGAGCGGGCCGATTCTCACGGCGCGAAGGTGTACCAAAACGCCGCATGGTTAATCGTACTCTTTATTCCGATGATCCAACTCTTCGAGATACTGATGGAACAATTCGGAGTTGTCCCGATTCGGCGCACCTGTCGACGTCGCTGCAGGAAGCGAGGGAAGATCGGAAAGTGGTCGCAATCCGGAACCCTGCAGACTTCCTCCCGTCCGAACCGGCACGAGAGAAGACGTGATGTCTTTCGCATCATCCGGAACACCGATTGTCACCGGTGCGTTCAGCCCTTGAAGGTCGATGCGAACACGAATGCGCTTTTGTTCCGCGCCGTTTGTATCCAGATCCGGCCATTCTCCACGCAACACAATCGGCGCGTTCGTTCTTCGATCTACCGTCATCCAAAATTGTCCTCGAGCGAGCTCCGAAGTCGTTTGATTGATCCACAAAAAATCCTGCGCCGTCGGGTCGCGTCCGTTCCACGCTTTTATGAAGACGTTCAAAAAAACCGCGAGCGCGCGCTGATCCAATGCGAACGGAACCGTCACGATCGTGTCTCCGTTCTCTTCCTCTTCCCACGGACCGGTTACGACAACAGCGTCCATCAAAACGGGAAGCGCTGCGCGAACATCTTCCATACTCCCCTTGCCGATCACGGACGAATAGCCTTCGTGATTCAAAAAGGCATCGCGCGCGATCATCGCAAATTGATCTTCTTCCGGATCTCCGACGAGATCCATGTATCGCGCTCGAGAGGATGCGGACACTTCGCGCGGACGAAGAAGAAAACGATCACGTTCGACGATGAGATCTGCCGTCTGCTCGGATCCGGCAAGTCCTTCCCCAAGACGAAGCACACCGAGAAATCGTGACTCTGTCGGATTTGTCACATCAAGCGAACCGGCAACGCCGAACCCTGTCGTTGTCCGAAGTTTTGTATCCGTCCACGCGATATCCGCCGTGACAACACTTGCGGTTTTTGCGACAGCAAGCCGCTCAAACCCGCCTCGCAAAACCGACGCGGGAGTGTCCCGGAACACCCACCACAACGCAAAAACCGCCACGGTCAAAAAAACCCCGAGAATAACAAACAAGACCCGTTTCATAGGTCTCAGAATAGCAAGAAAACAAGCTTCGTAGAACGTGCCTTATTGCTCGAACGTGACCGTCTTCAGCATCGTCTCAAATGTCTCAAGATTCGGATGCGCGGTATCGCTGTATGCCGCCGCGAGCAAGAGGACACCGTTCTCGTGTTCGATGAGGATGTATTTGATGGGATAGAGCCCCTCCGCCTCAAAACGGATGGCATCTTTTCCCGCGACGGAGATCTGTTCGTACGCAGGCGTTCCCGCATAGAATCCGGATTCATTCTTGTTCTGTTCCGCCCAGTCGGTGAGCGAGAGATCTTTGCGATTTTTCCAAAATGCGACCTGAATCGGCGGGCCTCCTTCGCCAACAAATCCTTCTGGACGAACGTCGTCCTCGTGAATCAACAGATACGATTCATCAGCCGCTGAAGAATTATTCGAGATCGTATAAACGGCCGGATATGTAAATGCGAATCCATTATCGGATGTCACGGTCTTCGACGCTGTGGGTGTGATCGGCGGCGGAGATGCAGGTTGCTCGATTTGGGTGACCTGGGGTTCAGGCGACGGCAAACATCCGCCTCCGAGCAAGAGGGTCATGGCAGCAAACAGGCCAAATAATGCTTTATTTCGGTCAGACATATAATCGTTCTCTGCTTCGAAAACGGCCCAAACAGTGAGATATGACAGCCTACTTCCCAAACCGTCGTTGTCGGCTCGCGTATTCTTCTAGCGCCTTATCGAGTTCCCCTTCGTCAAAATCCGGCCAGTGTTTATCGGTCCAATAAAATTCACTGTAGGCAGCTTGCCAGAGAAGGAAACCGGAGATGCGTTCTTCGCCGGAGGTGCGCACAAGAAGATCCGGATCCGGCATGTCCGGCCAGTACATCTGCGCCTGAATTGCAGCTTCGTCGATTTCTTCGGGCCGTTTTCCGGCGGCCACAAGCGCACGACACGCATCCACGATTTCCATTCGTCCGCCGTAGTTGATGCAGAGTGCGAACGTTGCACGCGTATTGTCTTTTGTCAGAGCTTCGGCGGCTTCGATCGCGCGAACGATCGACGGGCGGAGTCCGGCGCGACGCCCCACGATCTTCATGCGTACGCCTTTGTCATGAAACAGCTGCAACTCTTTTGTCAGCGCGACTTCGAGCAGGTCCATCAAAAAACCGACTTCTTCTTCGGTGCGTTTCCAGTTCTCGGTTGAGAATGCGAAGACGGTTAACACCTTGATTCCGCGCTCCAAACACCAGTCTCCCATCTCCTTGAGACGCTCATAACCGGCCAAGTGACCCTGGTTCGATAAGAGGTTGCGTTCCTTGGCCCAACGGCGGTTGCCGTCCATGATAATGGCCAGATGATCAAGCGGCGCCGTTGGCATATGTAGCAGGCATCGTATCGAAAACGAATCAGGCGGTCAATCAGCAAGGGCTCCCGTAAGAGCCCTTATTTTACACGAATATTGGGATTAACAGGTTTTCTGACACGATCCCAATGTCTCCTCGCACGTCTGAACCGCTGCCGTATCGCGACCTGCCGCATTTCGACACGCACCAAAAGAAGTTGTGCAGTCTTCGGTACAGCTCACCGTTTTGCTCACCGGTGTTTCAGATCCGCCCAGCGGGAGTTGTTGGATTGGTTGCGAGAGGATCTGACCCGCGCTCAGGGACGGAGCTTCGTAATTGGCACAGACCTCATTCAAACACTTTCGTCCCACGGATTCGCACGCCAGTAATTCATCTTTATCGTAGGCAGCGGCTTTTTTACAAATTTCGGTGTCACGGCGGCACTGGTCACGACAGATGTCGGACGGAACGCGCTCCGAAGCACCCGTATCGGTTCGCGGTCGGCACGACGCAACGACGCACTTCCGGTTTTGAATCCGGCACTCGTCGAGCTTTGTCGCGCTAGATCCTGCCTGGACCACGCAACCTCCGAGCGCAACGGCACATCGATCCTCACACGTCACGGTGTCGACCGGACGCGGCTTGCAGCGATTCATGCAATCGTTCGCAGATGTACGACACGCATCAAGCGGCGCATTCACGGACGCGGTCCCCCTGACCGGTTGCCGCGTCAAACACACGGCGAGACGCGAACGGCAGGACTGCAGACAGTCCGCCATGCCGGCATCAATCGTTCCGGCTCCTGCAGCCGCCGTTGTACTCGTTTGTCCAGAAAGTTGCGTACGCAGTTTTACGATATCCTCTTTCAACAAACCGATCTGCGAACCAAGCGTCGTCAATGCACCGATCAGAGCCGTCGTCTGATCACCAAGCGGATTCTGCGGAACGGATTGGCTGTACACCGCGTCCGAGAACATCGGAATGCTGAGCACGAGCATCAGCAACACGCCGGCAGCGGCAAACACTTTCCGAAACGGATTTTCCGTTTGCGTTGGCGGCGGGACGGGTGCGTTGGATTTCTTGAGAGAACGTTTGGTCATGGCCATATTGCTCTCAGTATACCACGTCGCTCGCGAACGACGTGGTATAGCACAACGCTCACGATGTTCGCGCGCGAATGAGCGTCACGAGATCTCGCCATTCGCGTTTGTAAACGGACGACATGGAAGATTCCTTGATGAGACGTTCACTTTGATCAAAAAGACGATTCATCTCGCGTGTCCCCGCTTCGATCGCACCGGATGACAGAAAGAGTTTGATCACATGGGAATATTCGCGCCGTGGAATATCTTTCCCGAAATAACGGCGAAATTTCGACTGTTCAGCACGCGTCCCTTTTTCAAACAGATGTTGCGTAAAAAACGTATGCTGGCGATCTTGAACATCAGAGAGGATGGTTTTTTTGAGCGTCGTCTGATGCGAAACAATATCGAGAAGATCATCCTGGATTTGAAATGCCATACCGAGTGCCGTGCCAAGTTTTTCGGAAAAAGAAAGCAAGCGTTTGTTGCTCCCCGCGATCGTTGCGCCAATCTGCATCGGGCGCACAAAGGTGTAGCGTGCGGTTTTTAACTCAATCTTGCGTCGTAAAAGGTTCGTCGTCGTTCGTTCGCGCGTCATCAGATCAACATCGATCATCTGACCGACGATGACTTCGCGAATCATTTCGGAAAAAAGACGGCGCGCGTTTTTGTCACGAGGAAATGCGTTTGCGATTCCGTCATCGAATGCATTCTGTGCCCACAAAAAAAGAAGATCTCCGAGCAACACCGCTTGTCCGTCCGCGATGTGCGCATGATCCCCCGCCCGGCGCTTGCGTGCGAGTTCGCGTTTGAGAAAAAGATGCGTCGTCGGAATCCCGTGCCTCTCACGACCGCGATCAATCACGTCATCATGTACGAGACAAAAGAGATGAAAAAACTCGAACGCGAGAAAAAGGCGACGCGCTTCTTTTGTCTTTTTTCCGCCTGCCGTCCGATACGCAAGTTCTGCAACGTATGGGCGAACGCGTTTTCCACCGGCGAGAAGAAGCGAGCATGCGTGTTCGATGATGGAACCGATAAACGGATCATGTGCATCCGCCTTGGCGGCTCGAACGTTCGTATCAATCGAAGAACGTAAAAGGATGTCGAATTCGCGCTTAAAATCAGCCAGATCCATAGATATCGTCAGTGTAGCAAAAAACCGCCGTATGGCGATTCTTTGCGTGGTCGGGCTAGTGGGACTCGAACCCACGGCCTCTTCGTCCCGAACGAAGCGCGCTACCAACTGCGCTATAGCCCGATATTCTTGTGGCCGGATGGTATCAGAGACAAAGATCGAAGACAAGGCCTGAAACCTGGCTCAATCCTCTGTTTTGAGATACGCTTCCCTGCACATAACCTATGCGTTTTTCCCGATATTTCCTTGCGTTCACGGCGTTCGCCCTCCTTCTTCCAGTCTTCGGCTTGGAGGCGCAAACGACGTCCACAACAGATACGACAACCACGACCATCACGGTTCCCGTGGATAACGAGTCCGCCGGGACGAACAACGAACACTCCGTGATCATTGGGCAGGATGGCGTGTACGAACGTGCCATCGTGCGGAGCGTCTCGCTCGGAACCGAAACGATTCCGACAGGCGGCACACAGCGTCAGCACTACAACGTCGAAATTCTGTCGGGATCACTCAAAGGCCAAACGCGGACACTCTCAAGCGATCTCGAATCGAATCCATATAATTTGAATCCGTCTGTTGGGGATCGCGTTGTGATCTTGATCCAAGGTGAAGCGCAATCCGGCAGTGAACTCATTTTCCTCGAAGGCTTCGATCGACGTGGCGCCATTTTCTGGCTCGTCGTTCTCTTTTTCGCAACGCTCGTGCTGCTCGCAGGCTGGCAAGGAATGAAAGTTGCGTTGTCGATTTCCATCTCAATTCTCCTCATCGGATGGGTGCTCATTCCCGCATTCTTGAACGGACTGAATCCGATTCCGGTCGCGATCGTGCTTGCCGCGGTCCTTGTCGGAATTTCAACGGTGTCATCCACCGGCTGGAATAAAAAAACACTCGTCACGGTTATTGGCACGGTCGGTGGCGTGCTTGTTGCGTACGCGATCTCCCATCTGTTTGCAACATGGGCGCATCTCGAAGGATTGTCGAACGAAGAAGATCGTTTGTTTTTCGCGAAAAATCCCCTGCTTGATCCGCGTGGCCTGATGTTCGCCGGAATCATTATCGCGGCCATGGGCGTTGTCGAAGACGTCGCCGTTTCGATTTCGTCGGGTGTCTTCGAAGTCCATCGCAACAATTCGCGATTGAGTCTCAAAGAGCTCTTCCGCTCCGGCATGGTGATCGGTCGCGATCATATGAGTGCACTCGCCAACACGCTCATCTTTGCCTACGTCGGCGCATCGCTCTCAACGCTTCTCCTCTATACCCAATACGGCGGATCGTGGCTCAAATTCCTCAACTTCGACAGCGTCGTCGACGAAGTTGTCCGCTCTCTTTCCGGCACCATCGGTCTCATCTTCACCGTTCCAATTACCGCGATTCTCGCTGCGTTCGTCGCATCGAGAATGACCAAACCTGACCGTTCCTCTTCAGAGCGGTCCTGAGCCTTTGCGATAGGCGAGGACTGATAG
>JBAZWV010000001.1:160281-466876 GCA_041660225.1 Patescibacteria group bacterium
CCAATCACAAAGGCTCAGGACCGCTCCTCCCCTTTTTTCCAATCGTACGGCTCCGAATACGCCGCGTGATTCTCCGCGTATTTCGTCAGCCAATCTTTCAGATAGGCTGTCGCGCGAACGTCTTCTTCGTTGTAGAGCATGATCGCATCGAGAATCGATTGATCCTTTGTCGCGAGATATTTTTCAAATTCATCCACGGATTGGCTTCCGCCTTTGACGGTGCCGGTCCAACGAAATCCCAAAAACGGCGCGATGTATTTGAGACCGTAAAAATAGAGCGGGAAGATCACGCTCGACGTCGTGACATCTTTCAGATCAATCATGTTCTGGCGGAACTGATCGAGACGCGGACTGCCGCCGTAGCGCCGTTCGAGGACGCCGAGTCGTGACAGCTCATACGAAGAGTAATGGTAGACAACGATGTCCGTTGGCAACGTTTCGAGCCACGCGATAAACGACTTCCACATCTCACCTTCATCTTCCAACCGCTTGGCGACGAAGGAGACATACCGATCGCCTTTTTCGTCGCGAAGCAAAAAGCCGTACAAATAATCAACGTCGTTCGGCGGATCGCTTTCGATATCGAAGTGGATTTCGAGTGCGACCTTCGGCAATGCCACTGCATCGCGGATGATGACAAGATGATCTTTCAACGCCTGCGCCTGGCGTTTGGCAACTTCGAGACCGTGAAGACGAAGCCCCGGCCCGGCGCCGTCGAGCGAGACCGGATCCATGGCCGCGGCGTCGTCGATCGTGCGAATGCCCAGATCGCGCAACGTTTTTAAACGACGGACGTCGACGTTGAAAAGCAGTGCGATGTCGTTGCGTGATTCTGCGAGGCGTTTGCACGCTTCTCCCCACGGACCAACGTCAAAGCAGCTTTTTCGTAGCACGGGATCGGGACACTCTCCGACGCGGATGCGTTCTATCTCAACGAGATATTCTTCGAACTCCGTAACGAATTCACGCGGAACAAACGTGAGACGCTCCCCGTCGCGATTCAACGTTGCGGCCTCTGCGGGAAAATACCCCTGTGTCTCTTCGAGAAGGATGGAATAAAACGTGAGTTGCAGTTTGTGATATTTTTCCAGCGAGTGCGACGATTTTACATCAACCGGAACGTAGTGCCATGCGCCGAGATTTGATTCTCCTTCGCGTCGCTCGAGCAAATCGGGTCGGCCGGTCCAATCGCCCGACGTCAGTGTCCCCTGATAGATGAGCTGAACGCCCTTCTGCATGAGCGCGAGTGTCGCGGCGGCATCTTTTTCCGGATCGTGCGTGACGGGAACCTCTTGGACGGACGCCCCTTTGAACAACGTGGCGACAACCTCTTCTTCATGCGCGATGCCATTTTCCAAACGCAAACGTTCAGGCTCCGAAATATCGCGCTTCAGGAGCTGTTCTTCTTTTGTCGCGAACCGATTGAAATAGGGCCAGTGCGGACACTGTAAAAACCGATAAAAATCAGAGGCGGTCAAATAATCCCGATGCGGCATGACGGGAGTGTATACTGGGGAGCGACCCCATGGCTACCCCTCCCAGACAGCTCATGCGTCGCCTCGCACGCCACGCCAAAGACCACTTCATCCCCCATGAGGGAAACGGCCATCATCCGCACGTCTTAAAGCACCGCGTCATGCTCGGCTACAGCGTCTTGCTTGTATTACTGAAGGCAGTGACGATCGCCGGATCCATCGCACTCCCCTCCTCGACGCTCTTCGCGAGCGCGGTTACTCCGCAGAACATCATCATGCTCACGAATGCCACGCGACAAAGCCTTGGCCTCGGAGAGCTCATGACAAATCAAAAGCTCACGCAGGCAGCGAAGTCCAAGGCCGAAGACATGGTCGTGAACCAATACTTCGCTCACAACAGTCCAACCGGAGTCACGCCGTGGTATTGGATAAAATCGCTGGGATACGCATATCGCTACAGCGCCGAAAATCTCGCCGTCCATTTTGAACAGGCCGAAGACGTTCAAACCGGCTGGATGGCAAGCGCCTCGCATCGCACCAACATTGTGGATCCGCGGTACACCGAAACCGGCGTTGGCGTTGCATTGGGTGATTTTGAAGGTGTCCCTACGACATTCGTCGTCCAATACTTTGCCCAACCAAAAAACATCGAGGCTATTGCGGTGCAACCCGCAGTCGAACCAAAACCGGAAGCCGAGCCAGAAGCGGAAGTGGTGCCGGAGCCTGAACCACAGGTCGTCATCGTGCCGACAAAAGATCAATACATCGTGCGTCTGACATCGGCGAGCACGACGAAGGCGAGCGTTCATGTCGGCGGCAAAACAACAACGCTGACAAAAACTCCGGAAACGGAAACATGGAGCGGAGCCGTTTCTGTTCCGACCGCAACGGTCGCCACAACGGGTGAACAGATGTATCTCACATTCTCGAACGAAGCTGGAAATCAGGAGACACGTGCCATCGCGCTTGTCGCACCCGGGTCGGATACGCAGCAGCTTTTCGGCTTCCGCACCGACACACGTCCTGATGTAAAACTCTTCGGAATCTTCACGCTCGATAAACTGAACGATGTAGTGAATCGCACCTACATCTATTTCATCCTCTTCCTCGCGACCTCACTGTTGATCAACATTCTCGTTAAATTCCACATCCAAAAAGTCTCCGTGATCGCCCATGCCATCGTCGTTATAGTCCTTGGAATGGTATTGCATTTCCTCTGAGGCAGGGGGTTGACACTTCGACTGTTTTTTGAGCTGTGTGTTTGGTAAGCTCCTTTTTTAAGAATTTACCGTTCTCGACATGTACCGATTCTTCTCGCGGTTTCGCAATATTGCCGTCGCCATTCTTCTTACGGCGTTAACAATAATCCTTCCTCTTGGCACTTCTGCGGCCGTTCCTGAGGGAGAAGTTTTGATCAATACTTGGGGATTCGTTCTCAGCGAGGACTATTCTCTGGTTTCAGGAAATCCGACGGCGAACGGATCTTTTGCGAATGGGAACGTTGGTGCCTATGCAGAAGGCTCCTGCGTGCCAGTGCTCATTGATGTCACAAATGACAGTGACACAATTGGAGACATCGAATTCCGTTTCATCTTCGATTATTTTAGCAACGGGCCTGATCCGGTCGTGGGCATTGATCATCTTGAAACCATTTTCAGCGGACTACCCGATCCGATGAATGATGCGGACAACCTGAACGACTTCACATATCCGGGCTCGGATTTTACCGCCTCGAGTATGTTTACGAGCGCGAGTGGGACTCCCATCAACGCGATCGTCAGCGGACCATACAGCGGAAACGATAACGGAGTAGACCCCATTCAATCCGACGACGCTGATCGTCACTACAACATCCTCCTCGAAGACGTACCGGCCGGCGGAACGGTCCATGTTCTTGCATGCGCACGTCTTGGCCAGGATGCGGGTCAATTCCCTGGTTCCAGCATGCATGCGTCAACCAGCAACGGAAACGGCAATGGGCCCGGCCAAGTTCCGATCCCTTCGAACGAACTCCTCGAACTCCCGACGCTTATCGTGGAAAAATCCATCATGGGCGGCAGCGCCACTCCAAGCAACTGGACGTTCAACGTGAGTCCGGCCATCAACGGCACCACGAATTTCGTGATGGCCTCTGGCTCTTCGACGTTCACATTCCCGAACGTTCCGCCCGGCACCTACACGATCACGGAACCCACCGGACCGGCTGATTACGTTTTCACCGACGGGACCGGAGACTGCACGTTCGGGAATAACGACGCCTCGGTCACGCTCGCGTCTGACACTGTTGCTCAAACGGAAACCTGTACGCTTGTAAATACATTTGTTCCGCTCATTCCGACCACAGGCACGATCACCGTCAATAAAGTCGTCACGACCGACAGCGGCGGACCAGCACTCGATCCGAACTCCGTCGCGCTCTTTATCAATGGAGCGCCTGTCACGAATGGAGTTGCGAACACGCAGATCGTCGGATCATACTTCGTGTCTGAAACCGCTGTCCCCGGATACACGGGAACATTCAGCGGCGACTGTGACGCAAACGGAAACATCACGCTTGGCGCGAACCAAAATCTCGTCTGTACCATCACGAATGATGACGATATTCCGAATGGATCCGCGGCAACCGGAACGATCATCGTCATCAAAGAATTTGAGGGTCCGACCTGTACTCCGAGCTCGTGCCAAAGCTATAATCCCATCAATTTTTCGATCACCGTTCACTCCAGCTCCACACCCTCGACAACTGTTGTTGGAAACATTGTAGGTATCCCCGTGGTCGTGAATCTTGGAAATTACATTGTTTCGGAAGAACCGATCGGTGTGGGTGCAGGCGGTATCTTCACGACCTACTCTAGTGATTGCACTGGTACGATCGCGGACGGCGAAACAAAAACCTGTACTGTTACCAATCACTTCATCTCAACCGCTCAACCGATAGGCCAGCTCTACGTTATTAAATCCGTTATTAACGATGATGGAGGCACATCGGTCCCGGGAGATTTCATGCTCACTCTCGACAGCGAGGGTTTGGATACGGATTTCCCAGGGAGTGCTTTGACCTCCTTCCTTATTCCGCTTGGCGATTTCAGCGTCACAGAGGCTCCGACGCCAGGATATCTCGCTTCCTTTTCACCGGAATGCTCCGGCACGATGGGCGAGCCCATTGATTTCGGAGATGGAGATATCCAGCCACAAGTCTTTGGCTGTATCGTCACGAACGATGATATTGAATTCTCCGTCACATCCACGCCCGCGACGAGCACGGTCACGACCATCGTCGAGATCATCAACGATGACGGCGGAAGCGCTGTGGCTTCGGACGTCACTGTGACTCTCGTTGAAGACAGCGCGACTTCCACCTTTCCTGGAAATGCGTCCGGAACAACGGTGACGTTTGCCCCTTCCGCATTCAGTGTGAGTGGAACGATTCCTACAGGTTATACGCTCAGCCTGTCCGCAGACTGTACCGGAAAGCTGGAAGCGAATGAAAGCGTAACGTGTACGATGACATACAACGATCCTGAACCGGTGGATCCGTGCGATGATGAAGACGGCTGTGAGTCGGATCCGTGCGATTTCGAGGAAGGTGGAGTTGATCCGTGTCCGGATCTCCAAGGCACGCTCATCGTGCAAATGGTTGTGATCAACGACAACGGCGGTGGACGTCCTCCGTCCGACTTCTTCCCGATCGTCAGTGGCGTGAATCCGTCGCTCACGACCTTCCCTGGGAATACGAGCGGTACGGTTGTGATGCTTGATCCGGGCGCATACAACGTAAGCCAGGAGATTCCGGCCAACTACCTTCTGACAATCGGCGCAAACTGCTCCGGAACGATCGCGGGCGGCCAAACGATCGTCTGTGTGATTACGAACGACGACCTGACGACTCCGGGTGGAGGCGGAGGCAACGTGCCTGGCGGCGGAGGTGGTGGAGGCGGAGGTGGTGGAACACCGATCCCGGGAACGCCTTCTGGCGGCACTCCGGTTCCGGAAACGCCTCCAGGACGCGTCTTGGGTGATACGGACGAAGATCTCGATTCCTCAGATCCGGCAGATCCTGTGATCCCGACGGCTCCGAGCGTTCCTGTTGCTCCCGTGGAGCTCCCCCGCACCGGAATGCCTGTGGGACTTGCTATGAGCGCGCTCTTGCCGCTCCTCGCACTTCTCCGCCGACGCGAATAATCCTTCAATCAAGACAAAACCGGCAACGAGCGTTGCCGGTTTTGCTATCCCCCCTGTCTATCTTGACATTCGCATGTCCAATGACCGACGGGCTGATACACTCTCATCAACCTTGATTCCTCTCTATTCTTCAATATGAAAACACATTTGGGGGCAACCCCTGTTTTCCGTCAGTCCGGTTTTCTTGCCTTATTCTTCCTGACAGGAATGCTCCTGCTCTCTTCATCAGCTTCGGCAGCATTTACCCCGGGAGCGACGCTTCTCGCAGGAGCCACGCCGAGCTCTGGCGTTCCAGCAGACGTGGACGGCGACGGAGATGAGGATATGGTAGTCGTAAACTACAGCGTAGATACGCTGTCGATTCTGCTGAACAATGGAAATGGTGTTTTCTCTGCGCCGGTGAGTTACGGCACGGGTGATGGCCCGTATTCCGTCGTTGCCGTTGATGTGGATGGTGATAGCGACCTGGATCTCGCGACCCCGAATTCTCTTAGCGACAACATTTCCATTCTCTTGAACAATGGAAGTGGTGTTTTCTCTGCGCCGGCAAATTACTCCGCAGGTGGCCTTGCGACAACGGCGATTGACAACGCTGACGTGGACGGCGACGGAGATCAGGATCTCGTGACGGCGAACTACTCCAGTGGAGACATTTCCATTCTCTTGAACAATGGGAGTGGCGTGTTTTCTGTCCTGACAACGTATAGCGTTGGCAGTGAACCCTATTTCATTGCTGCTGCTAACCTGAATGGAGATACCTATAAGGATCTCCTTGTGGCGAATGCTGGCGCCGACGACACGATCTCGGTCTTCCTCAGCAACGGCACCAGCACCGGTACGTTTGCAGCCAAAGTGGATTACCCGACGCATGACGGCCCCACGTCCGTTATCGCAGCCGACGTTAATGGCGACGGTTTCCGAGATATCGTAGCTCCAGGGTACGACACGAACGATGTTGCCGTGCTGCTGAATAGCGGAACGGGAACATTCTCTGCTGCTGTAGGATACGGTCCTACGGGGATCAACCCGTGGTGGGCTATCGCGATCAATGTCGATAACGATGGCGACCTGGATCTCGCAACGGTAAACTATGGTGATGACACGGTGTCTATTCTGGAAAACCTCGGTGGCGGAACATTTGCCACAACAGTGAATTACTCCGTTGGGAGCAAGCCATTTTCTATCGCTGCATCTGATGTGGATAATGACGGAGATCAGGATCTCATCGTGGCAAACGAGACTTCGGAAGACATTTCGATTCTCTTAAACGATCACTTCGCTCCTCGTCAAGGCACGCTCATCGTGAAAATGGTTGTGATCAACGACAACGGCGGTGGACGTCCCCCGTCCGACTTCTTCCCGATGCTGAGCAGCGTGAATCCTTTATTTATGACCTTCTTGGGGAATACGAGTGGTACCGTAATAATGCTTGATCCGGGCGCCTACAGCGTCACACAAGCCCCTCCTGCGAATTATCTCCTCACGATCGATGCAAACTGTTCTGGGACGATCGCTTCCGGCCAAACGATCATCTGTGTGATTACAAATGATGACCAAATGCCTGCAATCGCGAGTGGAGGTAGTGGTGGCGGAGGTGGAGGTAGCGGAATCGCTGTTCAGTCTCAGTCTCAGCCCCAGACCCAGACTCCGGCTCCAACGATAGCTCTGGCTCCTCCTGTAGCGTCTCAGGGACGTGTCTTGGGTGATACGGATGAAGATCTTACGGATATTCCTGCGCCCGCTTCCAGCGTGTCGATGGCTCCTGTCGTGCCCGCACAGCTCCCCCGCACCGGAATGCCAGCGGGAATCGCCGTGAGCGCGCTCTTGCCACTCGTGGCGCTGCTCCGTCGACGTGAATGGTAAAACTGAAATCAAGCCACGCGATTCCGATCGCGCTCGTCCTGCTCCTGGTCATCGTATTGAATGGCCGGTATCTGTGGGCGCACGCAAGCTTCGCCTTTCAAAAACCGGCAACACCCGTTGCCGGTTTTGTGGTTCCAGGTGATTCACGATCGAGAACGGAACCTGACACCGTGCGTATCGATCGCCTCGGCATTACTGCGCCGATCAAATACGTTGCCGCCTCAACAACAGAAGAAGGATTCCAAATCGCTCTCCGCGACGGCGTCGTCCACTTCCCCGGCACCGCTCTCCCCGGAGAACCCGGAAACGTCTACATCTTTGGTCACTCGAGTGATTACTCGTGGTCAAAAGGAAATTACAAAACGGTCTTCGCGTTACTCACAAAAGCAAAAGCAGGTGATGAAATCATCGTGAGCGGACACGACGGAACCGCGTACACATACGTCGTCACAGGAACAAAGGTCGTCGGACCAAAAGACACCCACGTTCTCGATCAACAAGGAAAGACAAAAAAACTCCTGACACTCCAAACGTCGTATCCGCTTGGGACGGCGCTCAAGAGATTCTTGGTTCTTGCGGAGCTGAAGTAATCCTACGATTCGTACCCGACCGTGATGTTGGTCATGCCATCTTCCACGCTTGTGATGGTGATATTCATCTTGGCTGTTTTTCCGTCTTCGACGCGTTCGTAGCTCAGGATATAACTGCCCTCGCCGAGTTCCATCGAAGCTTTTTGCTTCCATCCTTTTTTGGAAGCCTCTTCTTTGTACCAAGCTACAATCTTGTCCGCGTCATCCTCCGACTGCAACACAACGACTGCGCCGTTGTCTTTTTCGCTCATTGTCACTGCCTTTGCCGTTGCATCCGCGTAGAGCGGAACATCTGACGGAAATGTCGACGGAATCTCAACCTTCTCCCCCATCGAGAACGTCGCCTTTCCATCCTCACCCGTGACCGTAAAGCCGCCTTTCTTGAGATCAATATCCACGTTCTTGCCGGAATCATCCTTCACGTTCTTCTCAATCACCTTTTCGACGAGACCTTCCATGGCTCGTTCTTGAGCATTTTGCACAGGATTGCAACCAGCGCCAAGCAACATAAGGGAAAGCGCGGCAATAGAGACGGGTCGGATGTGGTTCATATGGTATTTGCTGGAGTATAGCCCGACCCTCTCCCCCTGTCATCCAAACTTAGTTCAGATACCAGACGGCTGCGGTCAGATACACCGCAAACGAAACCCACAGGATATATGGAAGAAGAAGCCACGCGGCAGGTCGAGAGATTTTATAAAAAAGAATGATCGTCCATACGATCGCGATCCAAAGCGCAATGATCTCGATCAGTGCCGCCGCAGGACTTCGGAAGCCAAAAAAGATGACGCTCCACAATGCATTCAGTACAAGCTGAAGACCGAAAACGGTCAACGCGTTCTTTACCGCCCGATGCTGCGTCCCCTTGCGCCACACCATGAACGCGGCAATCCCCATGATTGCATACAAGAGCGTCCATACCGGGCCAAAAACCCAGCCTGGCGGATTCAGTGGCGGCTTTGTCAGTGTCGTATACCAAATAGGAATCGACTGAATCGAAGACGCCGACCCAATCAGCCCTGCGGATTCGGAAATCGCGATCGCCGCAAAGAGCGCGATATAGTCTTTCGTTTTCACCATGCTAGTGTAACGGAGGCGCACTGAAAGACCAACTACAGCACGCGCGTATTACGAATATGGTCCCCCATCGTCATGTTATTGCTGCGGCGCTTGCCGTTCTACTGGTCGCAGGCGGCTGGTTTGTCGCGAATAAAGTCGGTTATAGCTACACGATGTCAGCTTCGGATACAGAAGCCGGTTTTGAAGAGATGGATGATGCTCCGCTTGAGACCGTTGACCCGTATGCCAATTGGACGCGCCCGGACGGACCGCTCCGCGTTGGACTTCAAGTTGGACACTGGCACGCCGATGAAGCGCCGGATGAACAAGAAAATTTACGCGTGAACACCGGAGCAAGCGCCGCGGGCACGACCGAATGGGAAACGAATTTGAAGATCGCCGAAGAAACAAAAAAACTCCTCGAAGTCGACGGCATCGTCGTTGATATTCTCCCCGTCACGATTCCCCCTGACTACTGGGCCGACGTCTTTATCGCCATCCACGCCGACGGCAATACCGACACCAGCGTCTCCGGCTACAAAACCGCCGCCCCACGCCGCGACCGAACGGGAAAGGCGCAAGCCTTCGTCGATATTCTCGAAAAACACTACGCCGAAGCCACCGGCATAATCCGCGACCCCAACGTCACCCGCAACATGCGCGGCTACTACGCCTTCAACTGGCGCAAATACGAACACTCCATTCATCCAATGACGGTAGCTGCGATTTTAGAGACGGGGTTTATTACGAATGCGAAGGATCGGAGGATTATTGTGGGGAAGCCGGAAATATCGGCACAAGCGATTAGTGGGGCGGTGAGGGAGTGGTTGGAGATAACGAAACCTAAAATGGATTAAAAAAAATATTTAGAATAGACCGTTACTTTTACTTTGAAAATATATATTAATCCTTCAAAGAAATTTTATGTCCCATGTCTTCGGGATTTGCCAAATCCTTTTTCTCTGTAATTTGAAAAGCGCGCGTGATTTCTGCGCCGTCTTCTCTTTTAATTAAAGAGTAACTTCTTGTTTTTCCAGCTACGTTATCCTCATAATCTGTTCCCTCATTTTCCTCATGAGGGTTTATCCAGACTGTTGTTACACCATCAGTAATAATTCCCATTTTTGCGCCGAGTTCCTGGGCATAGTTATTGCACTGTTGAATAGCCTTATCTTTGGCCAGGTCGTAGTTTAGTTTCCCGCTTTTTTTATCTTCGATCACCGCAATAATTAGGGGAACAGCTCCTCCTCGGTCTATGATTAATCTATCAGGTTTATGAGAGCTAAAACTTTTATCATAATTACCTGGAATGAGTTTCGCTTGTTTGAGTTGGTTGAGTGTAGAAGCACCGATCTGAAAATATTCAAATTCTCCAAAAATTTGACCTTTTATCTTTCCATTATTTTGATATCTAGATTCAAGTTCTTCTCCCATATACCTGTAACTATACAGATTTTAAAAATTTCCACAATCCCCTGTGGATAAATTCAACGTAGTGTATTTTTTAAAACTCCTCAATTATAATTGAGGTTTTAACTTGGACGTCTGACGGTGGAGATGGGAATCAGCCCTAATACCCTGTTTGTAGGATAACCAAGCCAATAGTAGCAAATTCCTTTAAAATTACCACTTTCCCGCCTTTGACAGCTAGGGCAGCTTCCGCTATACTCTGGCCACGCTTTAACGCCATGCCGGTGTAGCTCAGTTGGTTAGAGCAGCAGTTTTGTAAACTGCAGGTCGTCGGTTCGAATCCGACCACCGGCTCCATCCTCCCTGAGCGGAGGTCCACCGAATTATATCTATGTCGCAGGAAAATCTGATCAAGCTCGAGTGTACGGAATGCAAACGCGTGATGTACCACTCGACAAAGAATAAGAAGACCATCAAGGCGCGTCTCGAACTGAGTAAGTTCTGCAAGGCCTGCAAAAAGCACGCCCCGCACAAAGAGACGAAATAACCACGACGCCGTCCGAAAGGACGTCGTTTGGGTTCATGCCGTAGTAGCTCAGCTGGTAGAGCACATCCATGGTAAGGATGAGGTCACCGGTTCAATCCCGGTCTACGGCTCCATGATCTAAAGATCCGACAGGATTCACAGATCAAATGCGAAGCAAGCGGAGGCATCGAACGGAATGAAGAGAGGGCGTCGCGCCCGATCGAAATGCAGTTCGATAAGCCGAGCGGGGCAGGTACCGAAGCGGTCAAACGGGGCAGACTGTAAATCTGCTGGCTCACGCCTTCCAAGGTTCGAATCCTTGCCTGCCCACCACAAAAACACCGACCAACGTCGGTGTTTTTGTAATGTCATTCCGACCGAGGAGTTCGACGACGAGTGGAGGAATCTGTTTGAACGGTCGAAGCAAACAGATCCCTCGACTGCGTCAGACTTCGCTCGGGATGACAGGAGAGAGGCGGGGTTAGCCGGATAATTCTTCGATCCGATCCTTCAAGGCCTGCAACTTCGGTCGATCTTCCGACACCAGCCTAAACTTATCGTAGTATCTCCGTGCCTCGACACGATTGCCCAGGCGGACGGAGGCGTCGATGGCTTGTTCGAGGTATTTGGCGGACTTGGGTTCGAGTTCGACGGCGCGCTGGAGGAGCGTGACAGCTTTTTCGGGTTCGTTGAGGTCGAGATAATATTCGGCGAGTTGGGAGTGGCGATGCGGTGAGCGTGGCTGCATCTCAAGGGCTTTGAGGAACATCTCTTCGGCTTTCACGAGATCTCCTTCAGCTTCATAGATCTCCCCCATTCCGGCGTAACACGAGGCGTCGGCTTGTTTGGTTTTCATTAAAAACTCAAACGTCTCGCGGGCTTGCGGATACAATTTTTGCTTGAGATAGATTGAGGCGAGACCTTTGTAGGCGTCGAGATTGCGATCATCCATGCCCAAGACTTCGAGATAGCGGCGTTCGGCGTCAGCCCATTTGAGGTCGCGTGCCAACGATCGCGCTTCATCGAGGAGCGTGCGGATCTTATCTTTCATCGACGGAGCGATGCTCGCGAACGGCGCTTTGGCTTGTTTATAGAAGCGATCAAGATGGACCAGCTTGATGTACGCGCCGTGGAAGGTCTTCTTGGCGGCGGTCACGCTGTGCTTCATCACCTTTTGGAGGGGAGCAACGGCGCCAGAACGAACGCGGTCGAAGCGCTGATTGATGATCTCTTCTCGCTTGCGACGAACACGTTCTTCTTTGATGGAGTCCGGATCGAGCAAGCGAATTTCTTTCCAATGCCGAAAGAGCGTGGTGAGAAACACCGCGAGTGCGATTCCCGCGAGAGGTAATGCGATCCAGTAGATCATGGGTTATGCCGGGATGGCGGCGCGACAAAGGAGACCGAAGGCGCGTGGATCGAGGGAGGCGCCACCGACGAGAGCGCCGTCGACGCCGGTCGTGCTCATGTAGTCGGCGATGTTGCGCTGGTCGACGGAACCGCCGTAAATCACGCGGATGGATTCCGTATTGCTTCCAAATTTCTTTTTGAGTGCGGCGCGGATCACGTCATGCATCTCCTTGGCTTCGAGTTGCGTGCACGGTTTTCCGGTGCCGATGGCCCAGACAGGTTCGTAGGCGATGACAGGCAAACTCTTGCTGTCCGCTTTGAGGTTTGCGATCGCAGCCTGGATCTGAGCACGCACGATCTTATTCGCCTCCCCTTTTTTGCGCTGTGCATCCGTTTCACCGACGCAGATCACGGGCGTGATACCGCCTTTTTGGAGCGCACCGGCTTTCTTTGCGACCATCTCATCGGTTTCACCGAGATACTGGCGGCGTTCGCTGTGACCGACGATGCAATACGCAGTACCGAATTCAGCCAGCATGGACGGCGCGACTTCGCCCGTGAAGGCGCCTTCTTCCTGCCAAAACACGTCCTGTGCGGCAAGAGCTGGGATCGAAGCGCGGCCGAGCGAGGACCTTACAGCGGCCAGCGACACGAACGGCGCGGCGACGGAGACGTCGAGGTCCTTCGGCAAACGTTCACGACGGAACGCGCGAATCCAGGCGCCCGCTTTCACGGGGCCGTAGTGCATTTTCCAGTTGGCGATGATGAGTTTCTTCATAGGTTCTTCCGTTACGACCATTTGAGCATGGACGAGAATTCAGTTGGTTTTTTGAACGGTCCGATTGCAGCGGCGGCCATCTTTTCGGGATGGAAGATTTTTTGTGCGACCTTCCGGATTTGTGCGGCGGTAACGTTTTCGAGACGTTTCATCTTTTCTTCCGGCGTGTTGAGCGAGCCGAGGAACGTCCACTGCCGTCCGTACCAATCGGCTTGCGTGGATGAATCCTCGAACGCGAGCATGGTGCGGCCGCGGAGGTGATCCTTGGCCCGACGCAGCTCTTCGGGCTTCACGAGCGTTCGCGTCACGGCTTTGAGTTCTTTCACAATCGCCTTGATCGCTTCGTGAACCCGCTTCTTATCAAGACCTGCGCTGATGGAGAAGACACCGGTATCTTCGAGCGGATCGTGTCCGGCACGGATGGAATAGCAAAGTCCGAGGCGTTCGCGGATTTGAATGAAGAGACGCGATGACATGCTTCCGCCGAGAATGGTTGCGAGCAACGTCACGGCCGGCATGTCTGTGCTCTTGATATCGAGTCCGTGAAATGCGAGCGCGAGTTGGACTTGTTCCGTTTCCTTGTTTTGAATTTTAACGGCTTTGACGAGCTTCGTCGGCGGACGGAACGGCGCGAACGGACTGTCGACGCGCTTCTTCGGCGCTTTGACGGAGCCAAATGTTTTTTGGAGAAGCTTCATCACGCCGGGTTGGATTTTTCCGGCAACAACGACGGTCATGCGCTCCGGAATGTAGTATGCGTCGCGGTATGCAATGAGTTGATCGCGCGTGATGTTGCGGATAACTTCGCGCGGACCCGCGATATTCCAACCAAGCGTCGAATCCGGGAAGAGTGCTTCTTCGAGAAGATCGTCGAGGTGCATGCGCGGGTTGTCCTCGTACATGTTGATCTCTTCGATAATCACGCCGCGTTCACGGTCGATTTCTTTTTGCTCATACTTCGACTGGAAGAGCATGTCGTGAAGCATGTCGATCGCAAGCGCAGTCTTCGATGCATCCATCTTGATGTAGTAGGCGGTCAAATCTTTTCCCGTGAACGCGTTGAACTCAGCGCCGTATTGGTCGAGCGTGCGCGTAAGGATCTCAGTTGTCGGGCGCTTCTTGGTTCCCTTAAACATCAAGTGTTCGATGAAGTGTGACGCGCCGTTGATCTCACGCGTTTCGTAACGCGATCCGACTTTGGTCATCACGAAAATCGTCATCGAGGCCGCACCTTTTTGCGGGACCAGGATCGCCGTCATTCCGTTTTTGAGCTTGTGTGGTTTGGGTTTCATTTGAGTTTTTCGTTGAGCCAAGCCGGAACGTCGGTGATTGCAATACGTTCTTGCGTCATGGCATCGCGATCGCGAACCGTGACGTTTTGATCGTTTTTCGATTCCGGATCAACCGTGAAACACCATGGCGTTCCGATCTCATCCTGACGGCGATAGCGTTTGCCGATCGAACCGGACTCGTCGTATTCGACGAGGTGGCCGTCTTTGCGGAGCGCATCGATAAGACCTTCCGCGATTTCCGGCAAACCATCCTTCTTCGTGAGTGGCAAAATTGCGGCTTTAACGGGTGCGAGGCGCGGCGGGAGACGCAGGACCATTCTCGGTTCCTTCTCCCCTTCTTCGCTCGTATCTGCTTCGTCGATGTCGAGATGTTCAGAGAGAACGGCGAGAACCGAACGATCAACGCCCCACGTCGGCTCGATGACGTACGGAAGAATTTTTTCGTTCGTGTCCGGATCAAGCCAACGCAAATCTTCCTTGGAAAATTCCTGATGACGCGAAAGATCGTAATCCGTGCGGTTTGCGATGCCGTAGAGCTCCTTTTGTCCAAACGGATACTGATATTCGATGTCGACGGTGCGCGCGGAATAAAATGCGCGTTCTTCGTCGGAGATTTCGTGATACACGACGTTCGCGTCCTTCAGCTTCAACTCGTCGCGAACCCACAGCTTCATCTCGTTCAACCATTCCTCGAATGCGCGCGGTGCGTCTTCAGGCTTCACGAAATACTCGATTTCCATCTGCTCGAATTCACGCGTACGGAAAATAAAGTTTCCCGGCGTGATCTCGTTGCGGAACACTTTTCCGATCTGTGCAATCCCGTATGGCAGGCGCTTGCGGACGACGTCTTTCACATTTTTCCACGCGACGAACATGCCACCGGCGGTTTCGGGACGAAGATATGCAATGGACGACGCGTCATCGGTCACGCCAACGCTCGTCTTGAACATCAAATTGAACGAACGGATGTCGGTCAGCTCCCCGCCGCAATGCGGACATTCGATGTCTTTGATGTCGAGTGGCTTTTCTTTATCAAATCCGGGCTCCGCCTGTTTCGCTTCGAGCAAATGGTCGGCGCGATACCGGCGCTTGCACTTTTTACAATCAACAAGCGGATCCGCAAATGTCTGCACGTGGCCCGAGGCTTCCCACGCCTTCGGATTCATGATGATCGGCGATTCGAGACCAACGACATCGCCACGCGCGCGGACAAACCGGTTCCACCACGCATCTTTGATATTCTTCCGAAGTTCCGAACCGTACGGACCGTAGTCCCATGAATTCGCGAACCCCCCGTAAATCTCCGATCCCGGAAACACGAACCCGCGTCGCTTGCAGAGCGACACCAGCAAATCCATTTTCTGTTCGGGAGAGATCGGCATACGACGTTAGATGGTCATGATTTCTTCTTCCTTGTCCTTTGCGATTTTTTCGATCTGCGCGTTGAAGTCGGTGTTCAGTTTGTCGAGTTGCTCAAAGAGACGAAACTTATCGTCTTCGCCGATCGTCTTCGCTTTTTCATCAGCCGAAATGCTCTCACGAACTTCTTCGCGCACGTTGCGGATGCTGATGCGTGCCTGTTCCGCTTTTTGTCCGACGACTTTCGCAAGCTCTTTGCGATTCTCTTCGGTCATCGGCGGCATGATGAGACGGATCGTTGTACCAGAAATATTCGGATTCAGTCCGAGGCTTGAAACTTGAATGGCTTTTTCAATGTCTTTCACGATGCTTTTATCCCACGGATCGATCTGAATCGTTCGCGCATCCGGAACAGAGATCGAGGCGAGACCCTTGAGTTCGGTCATGGAGCCGTACGCTTCGACCGGAAGCTCTTCAACCATCGAAGCATTCGCCCGACCGGAACGGAGGTTATGCAATTCTTTTTCGAGGTGTTCGATAACCTGTGAAAACTGGGGTTTGGCTTGATCAATCGTGTTCGCCATAGTGCGTATTGTAAGCAAAATCTTGCCAGTTTTCGGCATTTCCGTCAAACCACCCCGCAGGCAACTTTATTTCGCAACCGGCACGGTCCCGAGATACACGATATTTCCGTTCTTCGGATCAATGAGGAGAGCTGAGCCCGCGCGTGTTGTTGGCGGTTTTTTCGCGGTCCACGTGACGCCACCGTCGGAGGTGAACGTGAGCGTGTTCGGTCCGGTGTAGATCATCTTCTTATTATCCGTCGCATCGATGACAAGGGCGTTGATCTTGATCGTTCCTGGCGGCGCGGTGAGATTCAATCCTTTCCATGTTGTTCCGCCGTCGTCGGATTTGATGATGCCGTATTTTGAGACGATATAGATGACGTTCGCAACGCTCGGATCAAGAACCACCTTCGTGACATTGCGCGCATCGCGAAAATCTTCACCGAATTGTTTCTTGATCTGCGTCCATGTCACGCCGCCATCCGCCGTCTTCCACAATCCATCGCCGCCTGTGCCGACGAACAGCGCACGCGAGTCGCGCGGATCCATCACCATATGCGTGATGCGCGTTCCTTCGATGCGCTTCGACGCCTGCCACGAACGTCCGGCATCCGTGGATTTGAAGATGTCGCCTTCTGACGTACCCGCGTAGAGAATTGTCGGATTGAACCAATCGACAACGATCTGTGTGAACGCCTTGTCGGTGCGAGGATCAAAGAAAATCTTTGCCCAGTCGCGTCCGCACGTTTCGGTCTTGTAGATTTCGTTGGCACGCGTCGCGTAGACGGTACACTTGTTCTTCGGATCAACCGCAACGGCATTCACGCGACCGGTGTTGAGCACTTTTGCTTGTTGCCACGAGTCTCCTGCATCGAGCGAATAGACCATGCCGTTTTCCGCCGTGGCGAGATAAATGGCGTTTGCATCTTGCGGATCAAAAGCCATGTCGTTGATCGAAAGTGCCGCGGCGCCCGCCGTGATCTTGGCACCTTGGACAAGCGCGCGCTTGTTTGCCCAGACCTGACCCCGGTCCGTGGTCTTCCAGACACCGCCATCGGGTCCGGTTGCCGTCGAAGAACCGCCGAAACAACCTTGGCCGAACAGGACAAGAGCCAGAACGGGAAAGGCGAAACGGGCGAACGAACGTGTAGATGATTGCATACGGTACGAAAAGGGGGTCAGGTGGGAAGAAGAAAAATAGATCGAAAGGGTGATGCGAGGTGTGATGGAAATAGATTCGAGAGCGGATCGGCTTCGGACAAGCGGAGCGCGGCAGCATCAAGCGCCAGTCGCGGAGGCAATGCACCTCCGACCATCGTTCGCGCGACGATCACGCCTTGTGCGGCAACGAGCGTGCGAACGGAATCGGTTTTGAGCGAAAGACGGAAGACATCGCTCCATTCATCCAAGGCGTTTATCCACGTCTGAACGGTATTATCGGATGAATCGCAAACTTTGACCAGAGCGTCGAGAATTGAGAGGCGTTCGCCCAGGGTTTTAGCGGACAAAAAGCCGCGCGCAAGCGTTTCATATTCCCCTGTTGCTGCGGACCACTTCTCTTTCGCGCCCGGCAAAAATGTCAGCACGACGAGACGACTACGCACCGTTGCAGGCAAACGAAGCAATGATTCCGCGAGACACACAAAAACGGCATCGGCCGGCGGTTCTTCGAGAACCTTGAGAAGCGCATTCATCCCCTCCTCATTCAATCGATCAAGCGCAGAAATATAGACGACGACGCGCGATGCCACCATCGGCTTTTCAGAAAGACGAGCACGCACTTCGCGCACACGCTCCACCGACACGATCGACTTCCCTTCTTCCGCTTCGAGCACGATGAGATCCGCATGCGCTTGTGGCAGTGTATCTTGATCAAGACCTAGAAGTGCGAGGACGAATCGTTCTGCAATCAATCGTTTTCCAAGATGCCCCGGCCCGATAAACACATACCCCGGCGCCGGATTCTCAACCCACGCCGAAAGAAGGCGAAGCTGTGTCGCATGATTCGGAATATCGGCGATGCGAAACATGAGAGGATATTAGCACATAAGAAAAACCCCTCCGACACCGACGTGTGAGAGGGGGAAGCCGCTTAGCGCGGCGGGAAGTAGGCGAACGTGGCATGGAGGCCGAAGATTGCGTCGAAGACGGTTCCAATCTCGTCAGAGTCACGCGATTGAAAGCGCGTAGCTCCGAGAGCGATCGGAAGTCCGAGGCAGGCCGTGGGGCCCGTCGAAAAGCAGATCTGCGGTTCTGCGAAGCCGCCGTAGAATTCGCGCGCCTTCACGTCGAAGTTCTCGAGCGTCTGATCGGTGATGAATCCGCCGGACAGATGCAAGAGCCACACGAGGTGACCGTGCAGTCCGACCTGGAGACGCCACGTTGCGAGCGATTCATCGTTCGCGGATTCACCCGCGTACCCGATACCTCCACCGACGAGACCGTGAAGTCCTTCGGTGAATTCCGGCAACCACGCGGCACCGACACCGACGATGTACTGTGTTTCGTCGTAGGGACGAACCGTGTGTACGCCGCTGATGAAGCCAACTTCGAAGCCGAGCAATCCCGACACGCGGTCACCGCTCCCCTCCCCGACCTTTTGATTCAGGTCGGCGATCTGACGATCGTGGAGATCGAGACGCTGTGACTGCGCGTGGCCCTGCTCGGCGACTTGATCGAGCTTGAAATCGACGCGGTCGAACTTCTGCCTGGTCCAGTCCATGTTCTTGTTGATCACTTCCTGGACCCAGAGCTTGTCCGCTTTCGAGGCATCCGAACCTTGGATGGCTTCGATGCGCTTCTTGATGTCGACCGGATCTTTTGACGGATCCTTATTGAGAGCCGCCTTCAGCATCCGCAAGTCATCGATGATCTGCTTATAGGTGTAGCAGATGCCGTCGACGAGCGCGCCACCTTGTTTGCGACACAGCTCACGGGGCGTGAGCGGCTTGCTCGCGATGATCGGCTTAGATTCCGACTTCGCAGCCGGCGACGAACAATCGCGCTCGCTTTGGCGACACGCGTTGCAGAAGTCGTTGCCGAGCTTGGCGGTGTCCGCAGAGAGCTTTGTGCACTCCGGGACAGCGCTGCAGGCCGTCAGGATATCCGCGTCGCTTCCGCAGACGATCTTGCCTGCGTTGGCGCAGCTCTTGAAGCAGTCTGCGAGGTCATCGGCGGAGGCTGTTGCAGCCAGGGCAGAGACCACGAGAAACGTGACAACAGAGACAAGAGTGGTTTTGGCCTTGGCCATCGGGACCTCACAAGAGTGGTGGGTTGTAACCTCAAAAGAATGAAAAGGACGAAGAAGACATATACCACGCAATAGACGGTTTTGTCAATCCATAACCGTGGTTAAGCAAAAAACAAACTCCCCGTCACTGCAAGTGCAATGACGGGGAGAGAGGTAGGGATCCTTGCGGATCAGTTGAGGTTTCTGAGGTGAAGGGCCGATGCTAGTCGCACTCGACCCAGACGCGACCGTTGTCGGTCTCGGGGAACTGATCCGGGTTCTCGACCTGGAACACCGACTTCTCGATGTTCTCGACGAAGACGCGGGTCAGGCCGTTGTCTGCAGAGCAGCCACCGCCGTCCCAGCATCCTTCATCGAAGGACCACAGGCAGTCCGTGTCGGACGGGGTGTAGTTGAAGCCGAGAACGAAGACGAGCGGCGTGCCCGACTCGATCTCCGCGCTGCAGCTCCAGGTGTTCGCGTTCTTCGACAGGGAGCAGATGGCTCCATTGCCGTTGGGAACGCACTGCCCGGAGTTGGACCAGTGGTCCTGGTAGCCGGCGCTCGGGGGGTTGAACCCACCGAAGACGTGACCCGCGCCCGTGGGCACGAGCTCCTGCGTGGTCCACTCGAAGCGGACCGTGCACATGGCGCCTGCCGGCGGGTTGTCGTTTCCACCGGCGCCGCAGCTCCCGCAGTTTCCAGTGCTGGTACCGCAGTTCTCGTCGACACCGTTGACGCAGTTGTCATCGATGCCGTTGCCGCAGACCTCGACGTGGCCGTTGCACACGTTGGGGTTGTTGTCGTCGCAGTCGCTGCTGTCCGGGTCGCCGTCGCCATCCGAGTCGGAAGGCGGCGGGTTGCCGTTGCAGACGTTGTTCTCGTCGCTGCCGTCGGTGCAGTTGTCGTCGCGCCCGTTGCAGATTTCGCTGCGACCGGGGTTGACGTTGGAGTTCTGGTCGTCACAGTCGAACGGACCCTGCGAACCGTCGCAGTTGGAACGGTCGTAACCGTCCATGTCCGCATCGCAGTCGCCGTTGCCGTTGTTGGCACCGGAACCGTCACTGTCGCCCACGGTTGCCGTACAACCGCTGAACGCGCCGAGAGCGAGAACCGAAACCACCGAGAGCGAACCGATGATCTTGCCGAGCTTCTTCATGTCTTGTATCTCCATATCCGTGAGAACCGCCGGGAGGCGGTCGAAACCGCCGCCACATGGCGACATGAGAGACGCTCGAACATCGAGCGGACCTCTGAAACCTCTGAACTTGTAAACGAGCAGATAAACTGTCGGGCCGAACCCAACCTCCTTGGCAGTAGATCGGGCGTTGCCCGGGTGAATCCTCGAAATGTTTCGATGATTCGCCTGGACTCCCGACGCTCAAGTTGTATGCGGATAAACCGTATACAGCGAGCGTCGGGATTGGAGGAGTTTGAAAGAACTACTTGTTGATGCTGATGTCACCCACGAAGATGAGGCCGAGAAAGCCACCACCTTGGACCATGGAGGTCTCGACAGGTTGTCCGTCGGTGGTTCCTGCGACCGATCCGTAGCCGACGTTGCCGCCGAGCTTGATCGCCACAGGAGCTTCCCAGGGTTTGATGAAGGCGTTGAGGCCCGCACCAAGTTGGTAGCCGAGGTTGTTCCCCTCGAGTCCGGCTCCGTCGTGATCGACGCGATTCCACTGTTTGCCGTGGAACCCCACGGACAGCGCGAGCGCGTCGATCGGACGAAATGCCGGACCGATGAGACCCTCGACCGCGAACATCGTGCCGAGATCGTCCACGTCTTCCGGCTCGTAGTTGGCACTCAGGGTGGCGTCGACGTTGAGGCCGACGTACCGAGAGAACCAGCCGAGCAAGCCAGCCGTGAGAGCACCACCGACGTAGCCGCCATTGCGACCACCGAAGTCGATGCCGAGACCGCCGTACAGCTGGATGTCGGGGAGCTTGCGCGCCTCGAGATCTCCGATACGTTGCTCGTGATCATCGAGCCGACCGTCCTGCACGGCGTTCTTCTTGTCCTGCTCATCGAGCCGGGCGAAGATGACCGCGAAGAGGTCGTCGTTGGTCGCAAGACCTTGCTTGATCTTGGCCAACTCCTCCTTGAGGGAGGCGATGTCCTTCGTGTGCGTCTGAACGATTCCGACGAGATCTTCCTTCGGCAGGCAGACCTCGACTTTACCGCTGGCGCCCATCGGACCAGTCACGAGTTGGTGGTCGGTGTTGGCGCACGTGCAGTGGAAGCTGCCCGTCACCTTGGGATCGAGCACCGACGGTTTCCCGCCGGTGGTCCCGAACCCGCACTGACCGTTGTAGGGCTTCGGAGGCTTGGGGGGCGTCGACAGCTTCTTGGCTGCCTCGGCGCAAGCGGGGTCGGAGAGCAAGATGCTCTTGTCCGACTCGCACTTCTCGAGCTTCTCCTTGCACTGCTTGAGTGCCTCCTCGCTCTTGCCGAGCTTGTCCTCGCACGATCCGTCAGCCGGATCGATCTGAGCTTGAGCCTCGGTGGCGAGACAGAGAATGGCCGCGTTGACGACCGAGAGGACCGTAACGATGGTCGTGTGCTTTCGCATGTTCGAGTGACCTTTCCTACGGCCCGCGGGCCGCCTAAAACGGAACCGGGGGGTGTACCTGAAATTGGAAATAGCGACTTACCCTCACCAATGAGGGCCAGACACCGTAGAGGATCTGGAGCCGCTCCATGGCGATTTGGGGAAGGAGGAATATCCCCAAACCACTGTGGAACGGCTTCAAAACCCCACGAAGACGGTCTTTAAACTGACCGAAGACAATACCACAAATAACGCATTTCGTCAAGTCTCCTTGTCATGGCCGGCGGTTGAGCGAAAAAGGCCGTTTTTGTCCTTGTTTTCAGGTTACAGCTATAGCAAAAAACGCCATGATTGTCAAGGCGTATTGGGTGTTGCCGGGCTGGGAATCAGTCCCTCATTTTTCCTAAAACCCAGGCGGATGCGGCAAGAAAGCCTGCGACGAGGCCCATCATGGCGTTTCGGGCGAAGTCGGGTTTGGCAAAGAACCGGGATGGGAGCGGGTCATCGATCACTTGGACACGGACGGAATAGCCGAAATAGTTGGGGGCTTGGTTGGCGATTTCCTGCGCCACGCGGATCGCGAGTTCCATGGCCTGAGCGCGGCTTGAGTGATACGCGACGACCGTCATGACGCCGGTCCCGGGAACGACGCTCGTTGAAATGGCATCACGCCACGCAGCGCGTTTTTTGATTTCGTCGACGGGAAAATAGTTGCGGTCGATTTTTTCGCTCGACATGACCGCGTTGAAAAAACTTGATGTGAAAATGACTTCGGACAAATTTTGCGCGATACGCTCTGTGGACTTCACGGCCGTGTACGGATCGAGACCGGTCACGTTGGTTTGCGTGATGAGGAGGCGAACGCTCGAGGAATACCGAAGCGGTTGGACGAGTGAGAAGCCCAACGCCAATACAAGCCCGACGAGGCTCGCGAGCGCAATCACCCGCCAGCGGCGGATCATGACATGAATAAGGTTCGAGGAAGCCATATCGAGAAAGAAAATACTATTTGAGGACCTCACCGGTATCCACGGATCCGAAATGGACAGGAACCTGGATTTCATCACCTGCACGCAACACGCGGAACGTGACGTTCGTCTCGGGGCGATACTCGGCGATGACTTCACCAAGATCCCTTCTACCATCCAGCATATCACGTTCAACGGACAGGATCACGTCACCGGAACGGAATCCTGCTTTTGCGGCGGCGGAATCTTTCACGATTGCCGGTTTTCCGGTCTTGCGATCGTCGCGCAACATGATGCCGCGGAGCGGAAGTGCGCCGCGATCACCGTCGATGCGCCACACAGAGAGATCCGTCCCGCGAACACCGAACGATGCGTGACGAATGGAACCGTTCGAAAGGAAGGACGAGAATGAAGCGGCAATGCTGGATGCAGGAATCGCGACGCGTGGTTTTCCGGAAATGCTTTCGATAAGACCTAGCAACGATCCGCGCTCATCCCACACGGGTGAGCCTGCTTCCCCCACTCCGGAATTTCCGACGAGTGACAATCGGCGGACGGTCGTCTCGCTCGACACCGGATCCGCTCCCATCCCTTCGGTCAGGGATGCGATGATGCCCGGAGCAAACGATCCCGGAAGACGCTCGGTCCACACGGCAGAACCGAGAACGAGACGATCAACATCACCAAACGCTGGCGCACTGAGTTCGCTCGCTTCGATCTTGAGATACACCGTTCCGTTGATGCGATCGATGAGACCGCGCGTGACGCTGTACGACGTGCCGTCATGCCAGATCGTGAGATCCTGTCGCGTGAGCGTGCCAACGACACCGATCGTGGTGACGAACCAACCGTCAGAGGTGAGGGCAACTGCCTGTCCGAGCAATCGATCATCCGTCAGCGTGCGTTCTTCATTCGTCACACCCTTTGCTTTTCGATACACGGCAGAGACGGGACTCGAACGGCGGGTCAAAAAATTCGAAGGGAACAACGGTTCAGCAAGACGCGGTTCGACGGAAATGAGTGAGGGTTCGGATGTCGTGCTTGTGGGAACGATCGGCAATGTACTTGTTGAAGCCGCAGGAATGGTCTGAACCAACAGCTGCGGCGTCACGACAAACGCGGCAGCGGCACCGGCCAGTGCTCCCGCGGTTGCGGACAGGACAAAAAGGAGAATGATCGTTCCGAGAGATTTCATATCAAAGCCATTTGGCGGTCGCGAGCGTGAAGATGAAAAAAGAGAGGGCGCCGAAACTTTCGATCCACGCTTGGCGGAGGGACGGACGAGGTTCATAGAGATAGCGCCGGGCGCGGAGAGCGGCGCTCATGATAAGCGCGGCGATAATGCCATGCATGGGCATGGAGACGGGCAAGAGCAGACCAAGCAAACCGACATGCGCTCCGATGACGACGCCGAGGGGTGTCCAAATTGATTTCTCCTGTGCGGTTGCTCCCGTGTGACCGGTCGTCCGGAAGAGGAGCGCGCCAAGCGTGATCATGAGCGCGATATGCCAGAGCGCATGCACGTGGAGAAAGATCAGGAGTCCGTTCGATGTCGACGCGACATACCACACGGCGACGGGCACGTATGCCACATTTGCATGTGACAATCCGTTCACGGGATAGCGAGGCGGATGATACACCAAAAGGAAGAGCAATTCGAGAGACACGAGCGGCGTAGCGCATGCCAAAAAGAGCAGCGTCCACGTGGCAACCGGTCCTTCAACGAGCAACAGCGCGAAGGCGAGTGACGCAAGCAGGATGAATGACGGCAACATGCGCTCGAACGCATCGCGAATCGGAAGTCGCTTCCAGACGATGACAACGGTCGCGAGCGGAAGCGCGATCACACCGAAAACACCCACCCACGGATACGCGAGCGGATGGCGCAATTGAAACCAAAAAAGCGCGCCTTGGAGAAGAGCAATCAAAAACGGCAAAAAGCGGCGGAACAACGTCATGGGCGTACGGGAGATGCGGAAAGTTCGAGCGACGCGTCCTCGAGACGGACGGATTCGAGGCGTGTGTCGCCGAAGGTCAGGATCCACGTTCCGAAGTCGCGGGAAAACAGGAGACCTGCCAAGCGATAGGCGAGATCGGGATGAATCGGATAATCACCGAAACGGATATCCACCGGCACAAGTCGCAAACCGCCTTTTTCGATCACCGGCAAAAACCGGGCACGAAGATCGGCACGCAGGGCACGGCTCACAAGCCGACCGTTCGCTTCGACGTACGACGGCGTGACGACGAGCTGCGCATGCTCGATCTTCCAGCGTTCATCACGAAGCGCTTGCGGAATCGCTCCCAGCAACGCACCCGTGAGTTCGGCTTCGCTCAGCCGGATTTCATACGGAGGCAGCTCGCCCTGGTTCGTTTGCGCGAGGAGGCGGCCGCTCACAAGGACACGGAAGGCGTTCGCCTCGATCGGTTGGGTGCGAACAACGCGCGTCGGAGCGGGCCCATGATACAAACGCGAAAAGACGGGAATCGTGACAAGACCCGTCTTTGCGATCGCAAATGCCGCGAGCAATATCAAAACCAACACGACGGCCGCAAAAATACTCAAGACGCTCAAAACATTCTTTCCAATCATACGGTTTGATTCTCCTCTCCCCGCTCCTGATGCGAGCGGTACAACTCACTCAGCACAACGGATATCGCGGTCGCAACCGGAATCGCAACCAATGCGCCGACAACGCCGAATAATTTGGCACCGATCAACACCGCAATAATGCTTGCAAGCGGATTCAGTCCCAACGCTTTCTGCATCAGTTTCGGTACGATGATGTGATTCTCAAGCTGTTGGATGATGACGACAAGGATGAGCGCGAGAAGTGCCTTCACCGGAGAATCGCCGAACGCCACGATGATGATCGGAATGCCTCCAAGGATCGGACCGAGATACGGAATGAATTCCGTAAATCCTGCGAACATCGCGAGCGCGAGGGCGCTGTCTATGCCGAGGACAAGAAGTCCGATGTAATAGAGGAAGCCGATGGCGAGGCTCAAAATGAGTTGGCTGGACAACCATTTACTGATTTTTACCTCGACCTGCAGCAGCACACCGACGATTTTTTCCTGATATGGATCGGGCACCAGATTACGGAACAGACGAATGGCTTCGCGATCCTGCACGACCATATAAAACGCCATCGCAAGAACGATGACGATGCGCGCGAATCCGCCGAAGAGATCCCCGATCGCCGCGACAAAACTCGAAGCGGTTTGCGAGAGCTGTGTTTCAATCGTTTCGACGCTCGCATTCAAATTTCCCGACAGTCCGTATTGATCCGTGAAGTCACGCACGTTCTGCACCGCGCTCGATAAAATCGTAATCGACGAGCCGA
Source organism: Patescibacteria group bacterium (assembly GCA_041660225.1). Lineage (GTDB taxonomy): Bacteria > Patescibacteriota > Patescibacteriia > 2-12-FULL-60-25 > 2-12-FULL-60-25 > JBAZWV01. The sequence continues at coordinate 186,831 of JBAZWV010000001.1, forward strand.
TTGTTTGAGACAAACTGTTTACCTGTTGAAGCAACGTCGGAATGATGAGCGCGAATGACAATCCGAACACGGCAAACATCGCGACATACACGAGAATCACCGTGACGCCTTTTGGAATTTTATATTTCTCTCCCCAACGCGCGACGGGATGAACAACGGCTGCCAAAAAAACGGCGGCCGCGAGCAATCCTAAAATGTCACGAATGAGCCACATGAACCATAACGAAGCGAGAAGGGCGAATACCTTCAAGACGGTCGACGTTTTTATCGTCACGCTTCGCTCTATTTCCTTTCCCATGAAGCCCAGTCTACACGGTCGTTTTCCGTCCGAACAGAGCGTGCTACCATCGAACAAATCCAATGACCGCGTACGCCGAAAACCGCAAGGCAAAACACGATTATGATGCCCTCGAAACCATCGAGGGCGGGTTGGAATTGCTGGGTCACGAAACCAAGTCGATCCGGACGGGCGGCGCGAAGCTCACGGGAGCCTATTTGACGATGCGTAAAAATGAGCTTTGGCTCGTGGGAGCGCACGTTTCGGCCTATTCCAAGGCCGGTCCGCTCCCTGACTATAATCCGACCCGTGATCGGAAGGTCCTGATAAGCCGCAAAGAACTCGAGAGTTTACGCGGAAAAATCCAGCAAAAAGGCTTGACACTCGTCCCCTTTTCGTTGTATCCTCGCGGCCGTCGTATTAAGCTCTCTTTTGCCCTTTCTCGTGGCCGTACAACCTACGATAAACGAGAAAAACTCAAGGGACGTGATATCGACCGCGAACTGCGTCGCAACCTCCATGGACGCGATGAATAGTTACGGGGATGATCAGTTTCGACGATCGTATCTTTCGCAACATGCAGGCCGAGCCGAGATGACTCGTTAAACCGTCTCAAACAAGACAACTGCCAACGTCTTGAGCAAGGTGAAGAACACGATCGCTTCGGCGTTCCGCGTTTCCTCGCCGGCTTACGCTCTCGCCTAATACTAGGCTGAGCCGATCCCCCGCTTCGCGGCCCGACCTTGCGGACCGGATCGTCATTGTTCGGGCTTGATCGTCCTCCCTCATATCCGGAGTGACGAAGACTGGCTGGATATGTAGGTGAAGGGTTCTGTCCGCTCGAACGCCCTTCGCCGAGATCCCTGAGCGGACCAAGCCTGTGACGAATGTTGTGTCTGTTGCGTTCGGACGGGGGTGCGATTCCCCCCATCTCCACCAAAAAAATTCCTGACCACACCAAAAACCATTTCCATCCAATGCGTATTCACTACCGCCGGCGGCAGCCGCAACGCGACCTCGCGCCACAGTATCGGGCCAACACCCAGATCCTGTCGCCCGAAGTCCGCGTGATCGACGAAAACGGAACCTTCTTGGGTGTCCTGAAGACCGCCGACGCCATCGCGCTCGCCAACGAGCGGGAATACGATCTCGTCGAGGTCTCCCCCAAAGAAAATCCGCCCGTCTGCAAATTCCTCGACTTCGGCGCCTTCAAATATCAAAAGGATAAAGAAACGCGCCAGCAAAAAGCGCACGCCAAGAAAGTCGAAGTCAAAGGCATTCGCCTGTCGGTGAAAATGGGTGAACACGACCTCGAGGTCCGCCGCGAACAAGCGCTGAACTTCCTCAAGGAAGGCCAGAAGCTCAAGATCGAAATCATTCTGCGCGGGCGTGAAAAAGCCCACGGCGAAATCGCCACGAAGCGCATCCAAGATTTCCTCGCCGCGATTTCAAAACAGTACACCTTGTATACCGAACAAGAAATCAAACAAGTCGGAGGAAACGTCTCAGCCATCGTCGGACGCAAGAGCTAAATAACCCCACTCCTATGCCGAAACTCAAAACCCACAAGACCGTCTCCAAACGCATCCGCATCACCAAGAGTGGAAAGCTCATGAAGCTCCACGGCGGACAGAACCATTTCAACGCCCGCAACGCCGGTAAGATCACGCGCAAGAAGCGCCGCGATCAAGGTGTCGCCGCCGTGTACGTCAAGAACATCAAGAGCCTCATGCCCAACTCGTAATTAATCCGATTCACCTCCTACCTCTATGGCACGTGTAAAACGCGGCACACACCACATCAAGCGCCGCAAGAACATCTTGAAGCGGACGAAGGGCATGATGTGGGGTCGCAAATCCAAGATCACCCTGGCCAAGACGGCCATGACAAAGGCGGGCGCCAACGCGTACCGCGACCGCAAGCTCAAGAAGCGCGACAACCGCGGCTTGAACCAAATGCGCATCAACGCGGCTGCTCGCGAAATCGGCACCACGTTCTCGAAACTTATGGGTGACCTCAAGAAGCGCAAGATCGAGCTCGACCGCAAGGTCCTCGCCCAGATCGCCCGCGACTATCCCCCGGTGTTCGAAAAAATCGTCAAAGCGTAATCCAAACCCCTCCGACCATCGGAGGGGTTTTTGTTTGTGTGATATTCTTCCCTCAATTCTATGGGCGAACCAAACTTCAATCTTCCTCCCGTTTCCCCGCTTCCAAAAACCGGTGATGAGGTCAGCGGCCTCCGTCGTCGCATGCCGAACATCGTTCCGCCGAAAAACGGGGAGGAAATGTTGAAACGACGGCAAGAAGAGGTGCGGCGCAATGCGCTGGAACGGGCGGCGAAGAAGATCATCGAAGATTATGCGATGAGACAACAAGAAGCGTACGAGAGCGCGCAACGGAACGTAAACATCGTGCACAGTTTCATCGAACTTGGCCGACTGGATACGGCCGCCGAAAAAGAATATCGCTTTCGACTGCTCAATAACCGAGATGAACTCGAAGGACTCGTTCGAGAGAGTCATCACCTTCCAGCATCTGAAGACCTGAAACGAACCCAGGCAGGTCTCACGCAAATGCTTGTACGCATCGAAGACACTCTCGACGAAGCACGCAGACATATTGAAACTCGTCCATAACCATCTTTATTGTTATACTTCGCGCAATATGAAACTCTCCATGTCAGGCGGGCCCAGCATGAACTTCGACGGCAATGCCGCGCGCAAGATCCCGGCCCCCGTTCCAACTCCCGAAGAACAGAGCTCAGTACGAAGAATCAAGAACAGAAAAGCGGAACCAGCCGACACGGATATCGATATTCCCGTGATTGATGAGGTGGAGGAAAAACGTGCTTCAAGCGCACGTCTGAAGCCGAAGATGGCGCGTGTCATCGCCAAAGAACGTATCGAACGTGAAGAAGAACAAAAGATTCGCAATCTTCGAGAACAACTCATCCGTCCCCCGGAAGGCATTCTCGAAGGAGGACAGGAACTCGGAGAAAATCTTCAGAAGACAATGGAGCGCCGCAAGCAGGTGTCCATCGAAGAGGCGCGTCAGCTTCTTCCGCACGGTGACCGCGTATGGGAGCTTGTCGATGGGATTTTGAAAAACGACAGCGTCCGCGGGATGTCGCTCGCCGTTACGGAGGAAAAAGAATTCCAATTCGACGGCCGCCGCTACGATCTCGCAACGCAGTATGTCCGCATGCTTGCACGGTATCGAAAAGCGGCCGACAAGGGCGATGTTGAGGTCCGCAAAGAAGCGCTGCATCAGCTGACGGGACTCAATCGTTCGCTCGGTATCCCACTCAATGCCGAAATCGAACAGCACCTCGAAAAAGAAGATCTCGGATATGCGAAAGAACAGATTGAGATAGATGAGCTGGCTTGGCGTGCGCGAGAGCTGCATCCTATCCTTGAAGGAGGTCATTCCAGCCCTATGGACATTGCGAGTGTGGAAAAGCATGCTTTTGTGAAAAATCCTCACGACATGTGGGAATGGCTCGTCCGGCGTGAGCCCCGCGTTCCCGCAAAAGATGCCCAGATGATTACGGAGTATATTCTTCAGTTGGCTCGCGTAAATCAAGCAGCGCGTTTGGTTGATGCAAAAGCATACGATGAAGCTTGGGGTAAATTTTCAAAAATGAGTGAGGTGCTTGGCCTAAGCGGAAATGCGGAAATTCAGAAAGAAACGCTTGATCGGCCTGCGGACAAATACGAAAACCCTTGGAGCTAACTGCTCGCAACGACATGTCCTCTCCCGAGGCCGCTCCGCGACATCAGAAAGAAGAGACCCCGCAAGGACGCGCAGAAACCGTCGAACGGTTTCGTTTGACGAATCGGCCGGAAGGACGGCGCGCGGTTTCGTCTCCCGCGCTGGAAAACGATGAAGAGATCACGCTCGTACGGAAGCGGGCGGATATTGAAGATAGCTCACATCGTAAAGAGGCGTGGGATCGCATTCACTACGGAGAGAATTACGAAAATCTCAAGAAGCTTGAAGATTACTCCGTGACCACACAGAAAAACGCCTGGCAAAAACTCCAGGAGTTAAAGCAACGTGTTGCAAAAGGCGGCATGGACGGAAATTCGCTCGCGGCATTCCGGCAAGAACTGGCAAAAGATCGGGAGCATTTGATGCAGCTTCAACAATATGGAATGACGCTCCCCGACAGTCCTCGTCTGCGCGACACGTTGGAGCGCGGGTACAACGCCATCATTTCGATCGAAGAAGGTGTGCACGCGGCGGAAGCAATGCTTCGAAGCGACGCCGTGGGGAAAAACTGGTCACTTGATACACACCCAGTACCCAAAAAAGGTCCAATTGATGCTGAATCAGCCGCATTGGCCAACAAATTCAACACGTCCGCAAAACAGATTGAGAAGAGCAAGAAAAGCATCTGGGGACGCGTGAAGGGCTGGTTTTCCTAGAAACGTCAAAGAGGCTTGACATCTGCATGAAATGATGTTAAAGATGCATTAACCACGGTGCATTTTTTTGCGCTTGGGAGGAGGAGATTTCGTGACACCGCCCCTTCAGAATCCAACATCGACCCAGAAGCCCCGACGAACGGATCTGAAACCAGACTTTGTCTCCGGGGGCAACGTGTTGCACTTCAGGAGATACTTCGACAAGCTGCGCGCGAACAACCATTACCAAAAAGTAAGACGGTTGCATGCGCTTCCAGCTCCTGTGCTGCTGTTCATGCCCGACATCGTCAGCGAGGCTGATCACGCGTACGTGTATCGCCGCGCCGAAAACTGTCTCGGGAAGATTGTCGAGTATTTCATGGCGATCCCCGCGCCCCTTTCGGATGAGGGAGAAACGATCCTCAACGAACGGATCAGCGCCTTCAATGTGGAGATCTGGAAAGAAGCGCCTTACGGAACGACTCCCCATTGGCAGGTCATCCTGCCACGTGTGGATGGCCACACCCTCAACCGTCCGGCCAGGATCGCCTGGGATTTCAACAGTCCCTGCGAATCTCTCATGAGCATGCTCGCACTCTCCATGCCCGACAAAGTGCTTCTCGACTACGAAAAAAAGTTTCTCAACGGACGCGTCCAAATCGTCGCAACGACCTGCGATCCGTCGCTGCCACGTCGATCCCAAGCCGCGAGAAGCGGCTGACGAACCCCCAATGCCCCATCAAGCCCTCTCGATGGGGCTTTTTTTGTGCTATACTTTCAACAACATCGTATGTCAGAACCAATGCGCGTTCCGTCTTATCCGGAACAAGAATCTTCCCTTCGGCGATCACGTCCGGCGGATACCGAAATCGACTTCCACCCCGCGATGGATGAGGATGAGGAGGTAACCCTCGTGAAACCCAAGAAGACCTTGGAGCTTGTGGAGGATGAAACCGAAGCGGACATCGAACACAATCTTCGCGAAGCGGCGCGTCATGCGGATGATCGCAAAGAGCATGTTGAGGCGTACAAATCTCCGGTGCACAAAACATCCTCTCACGAAGCAAAAGTCATTTTGAATATTCGAGAGCAGATCAAAGAGCCGAAGCAGGAGGTTAAGAAAGATCCGCTTCAAAAACTCCAAGAAGAGCTCAGCGACAAAAACAACGAAGAAGGTAACATCCATGAAGAGCTAAACAGAAAAAAGCTGCGACGAGGTCCTGTTATTGGATTCTTTCGTTGGCTTTCGAAGATTACTGGTGGGGTAGCATCAACGACCGAAGAGCTAGAAATTCGTGAGCTCGAAGCTCGTCTCGAAGGTGTCAACGCTGACCAGAGTGCTCTGTTGGAAGAAATTCAGTCGATACAATTGCAAGAAAATCGTTCTCGCATTCAATCAGCTCGTGCCGGTATTCCACGCAAGGCAGCCATGACGCCGACGCGTGAACTTGAGCAGGATCGCGTGCGTCGTGAACAACGCGAGGAAGACCGCGTCGCTGCGCAGAAACTTGAGACACCGACCGTTGGCATGACAGAAGAAGGCGCCGAAGTCGCGTACGGTCTCGCAACTCCGGAAGAGGCTCTGACGAAGATGCGGAAACGAAAAGCAGTTGAACAGAAAACGGAAGAACGCGCGAAGGCACGAAAGGAACGTCAGGCGACTCCCCGTCCAGCCCCGGAATTGAAGCTTCCTGAAGAGATCACAGCAAAAGCGGCGGAATACGTCGCGAAACAGGAACTGCCTGCGATGAACATTGCCGAAGCGGCGACCATTCTTCACAAAGAACGTGCGGCAAAACTCTGGGAGACCGTGAAAGACGCAATGAAGAAAAAACCGGAAGTGATGGTCGTTATCGGAGGATCAAACATCAACGTGCGCGAACATCCGGCGACGATCTACGTCTTTACGGCAGCCGAAGCGACGCGTGCGCAGCAGCAGGGCGATAACGCAGGCTACGATGCGGCGATGCAGAAAATCGAACGATGGAACGTTCTCCTCGGTCTTCGCATGGAAGATCTCGATACGATGCTGAATCCGGAAGTAACACCCGTAGCACCAGCAGCGCCGGAAGCTCCGACGAAATTGAATCGTATGCGCGGTCGAGACAGCCGAGGACAAACGACCAACCGTAGCAACACGCGTTTCCGTTTCTAATAAAAAACGTAAGGGCAATTCATGAATTGCCCCTACGTTTTTTTATTTCCGTTCTTTTACTTCTTTGATGAATCCCTCAACAAAGTCTTTTTTCGATACACTCAATTGTTCCTCTTGTCCGTAGCGACGCACCGTGAGAGCTTCACCTGCGGCTTCTTTATCGCCGACGACGAGCATAGCTGGGACTTTGGATTTTTCTGCATTGCGAATCTTCTTGCCGACGGATTCGGTACTTGTGTCCACATCAACGCGCAAACCCTGCGCTTTCAATTCTTTCGCGAGATCGAGCGCAAAATCGTTGTGACGATCTGCGACGGGAAGAATCGTGACTTGGACGGGCGCGAGCCACGCCGGAAAGGCGCCGGCGTAGTGTTCAATCAGAATGCCGAAGAATCGTTCGACGGAACCGAGAATCGCACGATGGATCATGACAGGACGGGATTTTGATCCTTCTGCATCCGCGTATTCAAGACCGAACCGTTCGGGCTGGTTGAAGTCGAGCTGGATCGTGGCGAGCTGCCATTCACGACCGATCGCGTCCTTTGCGATGAAATCGAGCTTTGGTCCGTAGAATGCGGCTTCCCCTTCGCCAATTTCAACGTCGCGACCAACTTCTTTCATCAGATCCGCAAGCGTCTTTTCCGCCTCGTTCCACAGCGCATCGCCACCAAGATACTTTTCGGGGTGCTGCGCATCGCGAACGGAAAGACGCACGCGGAGCGGCATGCCGAACGCGGCGTAGAATCCTTCGATGATTCGGTACATTCCAAGCGCTTCATCGTGAACCTGGTCGGGACGACAAAACACGTGAGCATCATCTTGCGTAATGGATCGGACGCGTGAGAGGCCCTGGAGCTGTCCGGTGTTCTCATCGCGATACACGGTCGTAACCTCGCTGTAACGGAGAGGAAGGTCGCGATAGCTGCGAGGACGTGAAGCGTAAATCTGGGTGTGATGCGGACAATTCATCGGCTTCAACACGAATGCTTCTTCCGTCTTCTTGCTTGAAACATGGAAGAGATCGTCTTCGAATTTGTCCCAATGTCCGGACGTTTTGTAGAGATCCACTTTTGCGAGATGCGGAATCCATACACGTTCGTACCCGTGCGGCTGCATGAGTTCCCACACAAAATCGACGAGTAATTGACGCACCGTCACGCCGCGCGGTGTAAAAAGCGGAAGACCCGAACCGACGAGCGGAGAAAAGGCAAATAGATCGAGTTCTGCACCGAGCTTTCGATGATCGCGTTTCTCCGCCTCCTCGCGCATGTGAAGAAACGTATCCAACTCTTCTTGCGTCGCAAAACACAATCCGTACACGCGTTGCATTTGTGCATTCTCCTGATTGCCACGCCAGTATGCGCCGGAAACTTTATCAAGCTTCCACACACCGATATCTCGCGCTCTCTCCACATGGGGCCCGCGACACAAATCCAAAAAATCACCGGTGCGATAGAGTGTCACCGACGAAACGTTCTCCGGATCCAAATCTCCCGCTTCTTCTGCGGAGAGCTTCGTCGTTCCTTTGGTCTTCAAATCACGAAGCAGCTCGACTTTGTACGTCTGCCCCATTTCCTCGAAGAGCTTGATCGCATCATCGATCGGCATTTCTTCGCGCTCGAACGCAGGATTTTCTTTGATGATCCGCTTGATCCCCTTCTCAATCGCCTTGATGTCTTCTGGCGTGAGCGCACGGCCGATATCGATGTCGTAGTAAAAACCATTCTCGACAACCGGACCGACACCGAGTTTCGCCTCCGGAAAGAGACGCTTCACGGCAGCAGCCATCACGTGGGCCGCGCTGTGACGGCGTGTTTCGACAGGGATGTTCATGGGGGCAATTTCAACAAAAAAACGGGCTCCTCGCAAGGGGCCCGATGGGCTATTCAATCTTCAACTCAATCGCGTCCTTTTTGGCCGGGAGTCTGCGCGCCCATGACGGTCGGAGCGTGATTTCGACAAACTCCACTCCTTCGATGGCCGCAATCTTCTCTTTCGCATCTTGAACGGAGAGACCGGCGATCGCCTGTGGAGACAGCGCTGAACTTTGCTCCGTGAGTCGCGATGAAGTTTCGACACTGAATCCGATCTTTGCTTTTTCGATGGTTGTGTCTGCGGAATCAAGCTTATAGACGACGTCGGAGGGATCGAAGTCCACGAGATCGCGGCCTTCCGGCAACCGTTCCTTCAATTTGCTGCGGACGAGGAGCTCCATGTCCTTGCGCGGATAAAAGACGCCTGTAACTTTCACTTTCACCTGCGCGAGAAATGCGTCAGACTCTTGGCCCGCGGAAATATTACTCTTCTTTTCCATTGGTGTGACAAAATAGACCGCCTTCCAACACGCATCTTCCGACGGACAGTCATCCGCAAGTTTGTCTGCGGGAACGGCAGCTTCGGCGATCAGTGTCTTCTTCGCTTGATCAACGACGACCTGTTCAAGTGTTTTCTGTGCATCCGCAATATCCGACGCCATGACAACCTTCACGGTCTTGATCCCACCTGCAAACGGCGTAATCGCTTCGGCGTAAATCCATTTTTGGAGATCAATCCAGAGCCCTGGAATCGCGAGCTTGGTTCCGGCAGGAATCGCGTAATCGGCGCCCGGAGCATCCGAATAGGCATCGACTTCGACCGTTTCACCGGGCGAGACCGTTACGGTTGCGTTGATGCGAAACAATTTTCCGTCCGCCGTAAGAAGTCGCGTGGTCTTCACGAGCGGTTGCGCCTTGGAATATCCGTTTGTGATTCGTACGCGGCCAGTTGTGGTCGTATTCAACACCACGTTGCCCGTCGTTTCTTTGACCTTGAACTCCTGAATGTTATCGAACACGCCTTCAACGACGCGCCCCTGCAATTGCCCCTGCTCCGGACTCTTCGCGATTTCGACAAAGGAATCAATGTTTGCAACGTCACGTTTTACCTGAACGCGTACCGTTGCTCGCACGGTCGACATCCAAAGAACGGCGCCGATCACGACGACCGTCAAACCAAAAAAGGTGAGGGCAATATTACGATACATTCGGGGAGCAACCGGAGGCTGCGGAAAGGCGTGACGCGGAGCGCTTTCTGGACGGCGGGGGTTACGGATAGGCATAAGCGGAATGAGCGAAGTATACCACGTTAGGCCGCCTGTTGGCTTGCCGTTTTTTCGGCTGAATCCTCACGTTTTGGCCCCATCCGTTCGCGAAGCTCGACGATGGCACGTTTTTCCTCCTCTGCTGCGCTTACCGCCTGATGAAGCATCTCCCGATTTGATCCGGCTGCGGCTAGTTGGGCGTGCAAATCGCTGACTTCATCTTCAAGCTCGGCGATGCGCTGTTCAAAAAAACGAATACGGACCGCATCCTCCAAACGACGATCGAGAGATGTCTCAAAATTGGCAACCTTTTCATTTTTGAGATCAATCTGCTCAATGACGAACGCCGTCGCTTCGCCACGAAGACGCCCCATCTCGACGACGGGATCAGAAGCAGATGTGACGCGATCCACAAATTCACGCAGTTTCACTTCTCCCGCCGCGCCGAACAATGCTTTCTGGGAATACGCTTTCAGCACGTCAACGTTTGATCCTTCCCCGCCTTCGCGCATGCGATTCAACAACATCATCATCCGGTTCACGCCTTTTTGAATCTCGATCTCCTTATCCGCCAAACGGACAAGATAATCGGCGAGCTCATTCGTCGCTCCAGGATCGGACGGATCCTTTAACGGGATACCGAGCGTCGTCAGCTCCCCGCGGAACGAATCTGCATCCAATGCCTGGCGAATGCCGTAATTGAATTGAAGACCCTCGGAACGATAACGAGGTGAGGCGCCCGCCGTCCCAGGAACGCGTCCTGCCACACGCTGACCTTCACGAAGCGACGCGATGACATCACCGAGCGTTCGCTCATCGCCGCCGATCACCGTGAGCGCAAATTCGTCTCCCCCCGTGCGATACGCTTCGATCTCAACGCCCTTTGCCGCAAACGCAATAACGACATTGTCGAGAACTTCCGCAGCTTTTTTGATCGCGAGATTTCCCGTTTCTGGTCCGCCTTCTTTATCAAAATATTTGAGGAACGCCATGTCGAGCGCAACCGTGGAGACGGACTTCCCTTCCGCGAGTCCCTTTTCCATCGTTTCAAAATACACACCACGACCGTATAAACCTGTGCGCTCGTCACGCTTCGCTTTTTCAAGCTGTACTTCGACCCGAACAAATTCGGTCGCAGATCCGCGCGGAGCTAGCTGGACGATCTCTTCGAGCTGTTTTTCGAGTTCCTTGATCCGTTTCTTTCCGCGCGTGTCTTCGGGCGCCATAAAGTCGGGTGTGGACGGTGGGAGATCATCTTGCTCGCTCGCGGTTCCGAACGACTCATTCCGTTTCAACACGCTTTCTGCAACGTTTTTCGCGAGACGAAGTTCGATGGACCGGCCCACGGCGCGACGCGACTTCAGATTCTGGAAAGCGTCTCCCATCGCGCGCTCGGTCACAAGATGCGTCCATTCGCTTGGAGGCGGCGTTTCGAGCGCACGCGCATCGGTAATCAGTCGACGGAACGCGTCGTAATCCGCCAGGTCTGTCGCGTCGTTCGTCTTAAAAACATCTCCCAACGATTTACGTAAAAATTTATCATACAAAACTCGCGCGGCTGTCTCACCTGCTTCGCTTCCCTGACCCTCACGGATCTTATCGAGAATGCGGTCCGTGCGCATTTCAACTTTCGAGATGTCATTCAACGTCTGCAGTTTTTCAATCATCGCCTGGATCAAAACTTTTTGATCCGTCAGCCCGACCGCATCCGGACGTTCATCCAGACGATTCAAAAGCTCAAGGCCGTCCGCGCGCGTGATACGACTGGCGGCAATCGGAATCGGTTCTTCACCCGGACGAATAGCGGAAAGATCAACGGCTTCCTGCATCAACCGACGACGGATTTCTTCGGCCGCGGTCGCATCAACGTCACGAAGGTTCACGACGAAATCATTCCCCGCATGACGATACACATCGTAGGACTCGGCGAGACGACGTTCGTCTTTATGCGACGGATCATCACCGAGAACCTCGCGTACGACGGATTCGATACGCTCCGCTGTCATCCGTAGACCTTGATCTCCAAGCGCATGATCCCCGGATGCGTTCAACCGATCCAACTCACCCATGTGCACCATGAGAAGATGTGCGCGTTCGTCTTCATGAAAAATCGGAAGCTGACCTTCAGCATCGCGCTCCCACGGACGATCCCGCATTTCGAGCGCGAGGTCACGTCCAAGGCGCTCGCCTTTCCACGCCCCGGTCGAATCATGTTCACGCAAAAAAATCTCGACGCGCTTGCTCGCAATTCCAGCCTGCAATTCACTTTCCTTCAGACTGACGGGATCCGTCTCACCTTCATGCGCCGTCTGAAGCTGTTGCTCGCTCGCTTCTCGCTTTTCGATCAATGCTTGAAGAAGAAGCGCGTTCTTCCCTTCACGAGCGCGACGCGAATCCGCCGATGCATCTTGTTGCTGTTCTGCGATGCCGTTTGCCATTGTCGTATTTTAGCACAGTCGCTAACGACCGATCTTGACCGTATCGCGTCCAAGCAACCCTTCGAGCTCTTTGCAGGCAGCATCGTTGAAAGCGATCTTGGAAGAAGATTTGATGCGGCGCGGACCGTCAACATCATCGATCAAAAAATACACGACGTGATCGCCCGGGTGCGCGTCGAGGATGGCACGTAGTTTGACCAAAATCGTATCGGGTAACTTGGCGCGGACACACAGCGTCACGGCGCTGTCTTGAATCATGGGTGGGATGGGATTCATCGTGGGATCATCCGTGCCAGGTTGGAGACTCGATGTTTCCTGAACGCGAATCTCTTCGATGTTCTGCGGGGTGATTTCGAAACCGGTTTCGACAAGCACGTTCATGCGGCCTTCTTTTTCAGATGGGCGTCCGGTGACCATGACTGCACGATCCTCCATCCAGAGCGCCGGATTGTCACGAAGCACGCGCGGGAAAATGACGATCTCCGTGTCACCGGTCTGATCTTCAAGTTTGCAGAACATCATCGGCTCGTTTTTCTTGGTCAAAATCTTTTTTGCGGATGTGATGACGCCTGCGACGCGGACTTTCTTCTCCGCTTTGAGTTCGCGCAATTGAACAATCGGAGTGATCACTCCCAGAAGACGCTCACCGTACTCGCGGAACGGATGTTCGGAAACGTACAGACCGAGCAGTTCCTTTTCCCACGCGAGCAATTCGCGCTTTGATGCAGGAGGCGCCGGTTTGAAATTGAGCGGTGTCTGCGTTCCACTTGGTGATGACGAAGCGAACAAACTAAATTGACCGGACGACGCTTCCTGCTCAACGCGTTTGTGATGTTCCAAAATACCGTCGATGTTGAAGAACAGCGTGTTGCGATCACCGAACCGATCCAACGCGCCGGAACGAATGAGACACTCGAGCGATTTTTTATTGATCGCTCTGCCGGGGACGCGCGCCACAAAATCTTCCAGGCTTTTGTATGATCCGTCTTTCTTGCGTTCGGTCACCATGATCTGCACAACGTCTTCGCCGAGACCCTTGATCGCCTGAAGACCGAATCGAATTTTATTCGTATCTTTGACGACAGAAAACCCCGCAAACGATTCGTTGATGTCCGGCGGCAACACTTCGAGGTTGATACGACGACACTCTTCGACTTCGATCGTGATGCGATCAAGGTTCTGCGAATCGGAATTCAACAGCGCAGCCATGAACGACGCGGGCCAATATGCTTTCAGATACGCAGTTTGGTACGCGATCATCGCATAACAGGCCGCGTGCGACTTGTTGAACCCATATGCCGCAAATTCCTCGAATTGTTGGAAAATTCCCTCAGCAACGTGCTTTTCGACGCCGTTTTTAACCGAACCTGCGATGAATTTTTCCCGCATTTCGGCCATAAGCTTGGCGATTTTCTTTCCCATCGCTTTGCGCAAGGTGTCAGCTTCACCGCCGGTAAACCCGGCCATGTCTTTGGACACTTGCATCACCTGTTCCTGATAGACGGGAATGCCGTACGTGTTGCCGAGGGCGTTCTCAAGAAGTGGATGCGCGTAGGTGATTTTTTCGCGACCGTGCTTGCGATCGATAAACGACTCGATGAATTGCATCGGGCCCGGACGATACAACGCCACCATGGCGATGATGTCTTCGATAACTGTAGGCTTCAGTTCACGGATATACTTTTTCATCCCGTCTGATTCAAGTTGAAATACGCCAGTCGTTTCGCCGCGACCAAGAAGCTCGAACGTCGCCTGATCGTTGAGAGGAATTTTTTCGATGTCGACATCCACGCCGTGCACCGCCTTGATAATCTCGATCGCATCGCGGATAACGGTTAAGTTTGAGAGCCCCAAGAAGTCCATCTTGAGCAGCCCCGAAACTTCGGTCGAGTGGAGCGAATATTGAATGACCTGTTCGACGTCGCCGCCCTGCGCTTTTTGAAGCGGTGCGAATTCCACGAGCGGACGCGGCGCGATCACGATGCCGCACGCATGTTGCGATGCGTGGCGCGCCGTTCCTTCGAGCTTGATCGCAAGATCGATGAGTTGTTTCACGCGCGGCTCACCTTCGTACATCGCACGGAGTTCTGGATTTTCGATGATCGAAACGTTGAGCGGAATGTGTCTCCCCTGCACCGGCGGCGGAATCGCTTTCGCTACACGATCAACTTCTTGAAACGTCCATCCAAGAACACGTGCGACGTCGCGAACAGCGGCACGCGCGGCCATGGTTCCAAATGTAATAATGCCCGCAACGCGATCGCGTCCGTATTTTTGGGACACGTACTCGATGACATCCTTGCGCTTCACGTCGTCGAAGTCGAGGTCGATATCGGGCATCGAGATACGATCCGGATTCAAAAAGCGCTCGAAGAGCAATCCATACTGTAGCGGATCGATGTTGGTGATCTTCAGCGAATACGCGACGACGGAACCGGCAGCCGAACCGCGACCCGGACCCACGATGACGCCGTGATTTTTCGCCCAGTTCACATAATCCTGCACGATCAAGAAGTACGCCTCGAATCCCATGCGTCCGATCGTCTCGAGTTCGAACGTGAGACGTTCAACCGCTTCCGGCGGAATCCCGCTCGGATACCGATCGATGAGACCCGCTTCGCAGAGTTCGCGCAGATAGCTCTTTGGCGTTTTTCCTTCCGGCACATCGAACGTCGGCAGGAGGTTTTTACCAAGTTCCAGCGTGACATTGCACCGGTCCGCGATCTTACGCGTGTTCAGAACCGCTTCCGGATGATTCGCAAACGCCTCAACCATTTCTCCCGGCGGCGAGAGCGAGTGATCAATACCGGACATCGAGTAGCGATTGTTGTCGGACAGCATCTTACCATCGTGAATGCACTGGAGCGCATCTTGCGCATCCGCGTCATCCGGCCGGAGATAGTGGACGTTCTTCGTCGCAACGAGCGGTGCGCCCGTCATCTCGGCAAGCTCAAAAAGACCTTCGTTGACGGAGACTTGCGTCGCCGCTTCGGGACTATGAATGACTTCGAGAAAAAAATTGTCTTTCCCGAAAATATCCTGATACGTACGAACAATCCCCGCGGCTTTTTCCATATCATGTCCGACCACTGCTTTCGGAATCTCTCCGCGCAAGCAGCCGGAGAGCGCAATAATCCCCTTTCCGTACTCGCGGAAGAGGTCCTTATCCATGCGCGGCTTGTAATAAAATCCGTCGAGAAACGCGCGAGAAACGAGATGCAACAAGTTTCGATATCCCTCGTTGGTTTCCGCGAGGAGCGTGATATGCGAAATCTGATCGTCGATGCGCGGACGCTTGTCCGTATGCTTATTCGGTGCAACGTATGCCTCGACACCGAGGATCGGTTTTATCCCCGCCTTGTGACACGCTTCATAAAATTCGATCGCACCGTATAACCCGGCATGATCGGTGAGCGCGAGCGCGTCGTATCCAAGCTCTTTTGCGCGCGCAACCAAATCCGGAGCATCCCCCATCGCATCCAACAACGAATACATCGAGTGCGTATGCAGGTGGACGAACGGACTCTTTTGGATCGGCGCGGTGGCGTCGGACATAGAAAATACTTCGCTGTCGGCACAAGGCCTGCGAAGACTCTTAAAATTGAATTGTCGAAATGTTAGCGGGCGGGAACGGAAAAAGCTACTCGTTCATCCCAGCGTCCTCAAACAGCTGGCTTTTCTTCTTTTTGCGCGGCTTTGGGTCTTCCTCATCTTCGTCCTCTTCGCCCCGATCCTTCCAACGGCTCTGAAGCATTCCGAGCATCGCCTTGCCGCCTTCCGCTAAAATACCGAGATAGCCGACCGAAGACTCAAGCCGTTCCTTCACCGCCATCACGCCGCGTTCGATGCGCACAATTTTTTCCTGCGTTTCCGTGACGACCGTGTTCGCTTTCCGCAATAGGGTTGCGACTTCGTAGAGCGCCCAACATAAGAAGATCGCAACTCCGCCAAGCGCAATCGACGCGACGAGATAAAAGATTTCCTGCGTGGTCATAGATAGTGGGATCATATCACACCTCTTTCAGCACCGCTTGAATCACTTCTCGAAAAAAGTGGAAAACATTCTTTGGATCGATGCTGGTTCGGGGAATCCAAACGACCTGTTCCGTTTCTCTAAACTGCGTCTGATTCAATGCGGAAAGATCCTGACGGTCATGAAGCAGTCTCCCGCGGAAAAAGAGGGACAGGCCGCAAAAATACTCATCGGTCCATCGCGAATAGAAGTTATTTTGCTTCATGTAAAACGGATGTCGATCGATCAATTCGATCGAATATCCCGTTTCTTCGTGCGCTTCTCGTACCACCGCGTCTTGGACCTGCTCCCCGAGATCAATACCTCCGCCCGGCAGATGGAGGTAGGGATTCCCCGGCATAATGAGAAACAACATCTCATCCCTATCATTCAGCACGACGGTATACGCGCCCGGTCGCCAGATTGGCGGGACCTCATCGGGCCGGATAATTTCGTTGTTATCAAAGTCGGTAAATTGCTTCGGTACGCTCGTCTCTTTTCCCATAGCTACCATTCCGTGCGTTTGCGCGCGTGAAAATAAAGATTACCAAGAATTGAAACGATGGTGAACTTCATACGCGATTACGATCGGATGTCCGCTCTAAACGTTTCTTTCAGTGCGAGGGCGATTTTTTCCATCACCGCATCGACCTCGGCGCTTTCGAGCGTCCGGTCAACGGATGACAGCGTGAGATGCATCGCCACGGATTTTTTGCCGGACGGAAGATTTTTTCCTTGATACGTATCAAACCATTCGACCTCGTTCACAAGCGGATCAACGGCACGAATCGCCCGCGCAAGATCGTCATATTCGCTGCGCTGATCAACAACGACGGCGAGATCACGCTTTGCGGGCGGAAACGGGGAAAGCGGACGATATTGCTTGGCGATGACTGCCTGTGCAACCAGCGTTTGCATGGCGAGATCAATCAACGCGACGGATCCTTCGAGCTTGAAACGCGCAGAAATCTTCGGAGAAACTTCTCCGAGCGTTGCGACGAGTTCACCGTTGATAAACGCCTGCACGGTACGACCCGGATGCCAGAACGAATCGGTTTCCAGACGACGCCAGCTCACGTTTTCGATTCCGCACTCCGCGAGAATCTGTTCGACGTGCCCCTTGGCAACTTTCCACGGTTCTTTTATGCCATGAAACAACGCTCCAAATTCCGCGCGTTCATCCGGAAGATCTTTCCACCCTGCGGCGCTCGGATAATAAACATTCGCGAGTTCAAACAAACGCATTTCATCTTCGCGTTCGCGGTTATCGGACGCGGCCTGCAACAACGACGGGAGCAACGTCGTTCGCATGATCTCGAGATCTGCCGTAAGCGGGTTCTGGAGATGCAGCATTCCCGATGGATCATAACTCGCTTTTTCCATCAGCTCCTTTGAAACGAATGAATACGAATAGGTTTCAATGAGTCCGGCGCCCTTTGAGATGTCACGAACGCGATCTTCCCAAAATAAATCAGCTTGCATCGGACGCGGCGCAAGACCGATTGGAACAACCGCCGGAATATTTGCGTAGCCGTACACCCGTGCGATTTCTTCGACGAGATCGCGAGCCAATTCAATGTCGTGATCGCGCCACCACGGAACGACGGCGGTAATCTTTTTTCCCGTCGCGGAGACCTTGAACCCAAGGCGACGAAGAATCGCGATCATTTCCTGTTTCGGAAGCGGCACGCCGATGAGACTCTCGATTTCGTCTGATGAGATCGTGAACGATCGTGCTTTATATTTTTCCGCGACGACATCCGCAATGGTGCTCGCGATGTGTCCACCCGCGAGTTCCAACACGAGCTCGACCGCGCGCGCGAGTGCGTCCGGCAGACCCTGCGTCGACAATCCTTTTTCAAAACGAAGTTGCGCGTCGGTTTGGACGCTGAGCGTACGCGCCGTACGTCGAATCGAAACGGAATCGAACGTCGCGGCCTCGAGAATAATTGACGTCGTATTCGATGCGACACCGCTCGCCTGGCCGCCAATAATCCCAGCAATTGCTACGGGTTTTGAGGCATCTGCAATCACAAGCATCGAATCGTCGAGTTTGTGATCACGTCCGTCGAGACCGTGAATCTTCTCCCCTTTTCGCGCCATACGAACATCGATACCTTTTTCAATCATCGCCGCATCAAACGCGTGCATCGGCTGCGCGAGTTCGAGCAGAATAAAATTCGTGATGTCCACGATGTTGTTGATGGAGTTGAGTCCAGCCGACGCAAGGCGACGCTTCAACCACCACGGCGACGGACCGACGGTCACGCCATCGATGCGAACCGCCATGTATCGCGGACAGAGTTTCTTCGCAGAAACGCCGACGGATACTTTTGCCGCCTTGCCTTTTGGTTTCGGAACGGACTTCGACGGCTTCCATGTAAACGATTTATTCAAAATTGCCGACGCCTCGCGCGCCATCCCGACCATTCCCATCGCATCAACGCGGTTCGATGTCACTTCGACATCCATCACAACATCGGAAGACAAACCGAGCGCATCCGCAATCGGCGTCCCCGGTTTCATGTTCATGTCCGGAACGGCAACACCAAGATCCAAAATCTCACGCTCCGCATGCGGAAACGCATCCGCCAGTCCGATCTCATTCGCTGCACAAATCATCCCATCACTCTTCACGCCACGAATCTCCGCTGGTTTAAGTTCAATGAGATCTCCTTCGCCATGCCAGCGCACCTTCGCGCCAACGAGGGCGACGACGACCCACTGACCTTCCGCGAGGTTCGACCCACCGCATACGATTGTCACTTTTGACGATCCGACATCCGTCAGCGCAAGACGCAATTTATCCGCATTCGGATGCGCTTTCACCTCCAACACCTGGCCGATGACAACGCGATCCAAATCCGCGCCTTGCGGAATAATTTTCTCAACCGCAGGACCCGAAAGCGACATCCGCTTCGCGAACTCTTCCGGCGTGACCTTTTTGAGATCAACGTATTCTTTCAACCAGTCGTAGGAGATCAGGGAGTTCATACGGATCAAAACTGTTTCAAAAACCGAACGTCATTCTTATACAGCAAACGGATATCATCCAACTGCATTCCTTCTTTCATCATGTAGGTACGCTCAACGCCCCAGCCGAAGGCGAAACCGGAATATTTTTTCGGATCGACGCCACCTGCTTTGAGAACGTTCGGATGAACCATGCCGGTGCCGCCGAGTTCGAGCCAGCCGCGTTTGCAGACGCGACATTTTTGCCTGTCCGCTCCAAGACCCGTTCCGCCGCACACGCCACAGGAGATATCGATCTCGAATGACGGTTCGGTGAATCGGAAATGGAACGGACGAAGGCGCGTTTTACGATCAGGTCCGAAAAAGCTTTTCGCGAAATAATCGAGCACGCCGCGAAGATGCGTGATCGCAACTCCTTTGTCGATGTAGAGTCCTTCGAATTGATGAAACATCGGCGCGTGTGTCACATCACTCTGACGGCGATAGCATTTTCCGATGTTGATGATGCGAACGGGAAGCTCACCACGTTCAAGCTCTCGCACCTGTGCATTCGATGTGTGCGGCGTGAGCACCATTTTTCCTTTTTTCGAAACCGGCGCATCCATAAAAAACGTTTCCCACTCGTCACGCGCGGGATGATCCTTCGGCATGTTGAGCGCTTCGAACGCGTAGTAATCCCAATCGACTTCGGGATAACGTGTGCGCGTAAATCCGATCTTCTCGAAAATCGACGTGATCTCGCGAATCGCGTGCGTCATCACATGAAGGTGTCCCTGCGGCGGACGAATCCCCGGCTCGGTCACGTCGGCACGTTCGCGGTCGGCGAGATCGGATAATGATTTTTCTGAAAAACGACTGCGCTTCGTTGCGAGCGCATGCTCCGCTTCCTGTTTGATCTGATTTGCGAGCGCGCCGATTTTTGGTCGCGTCGCTTCGTCGACCTCTGCGAGACCTTTCAATAAGGCCGTGAGGCGTCCTTTTCGCCCAAGAAAGGTGATCTCGATCGCATCAAGCGTGCCAACGTCCGGCGCGCCGTCGATGGCCTTAAACATCTCCACCCGCAATCCATTCAATTGGTCGAGCATAATCACTCGTAGCCTAGCAGATATGCGTTTTTTTTACATCCCGACCAACCCTTTTGCTCCATCCATGATCACTCCTCCAAATTTGGATACGTCGCGGATCGTGACGAGAAGAATCAATCCGATGAGGAACAGGAACGCGATATTGTGCACCGCAGCTTCAATCGTTCGATTCATCGGCTTACGACGGAGTTTTTCGATGGCGAGGAAAAGGACGCGACCGCCGTCGAGTGCGGGGATGGGGAGGAAGTTAATGACGGCGAGGTTGATCGAGAGGACGGCGGCGAACTGCAGCAGCGGAATAATCCCCTGTTGCGCGATCTGCCCGGTGATGACGGCGATGCCCACGGGACCGGAAATATCTTCTGATACGCCGCGACGGGCAAAGAGATCACGGAAAATATCGACGAAGGTGAACAAAATCGTTTTGGAATATCGATAGGTCGTGACAACAGCGGCTTTGGCGGCTTTATCGACCGGCAAGCGGACGCGCCCGATGTCCGCGATCGCGATGCCGAGCGCGATCCGGTCAGCATCTTTGATGTACGTCGGTGTCGCGTGAATAGAAATCGTTTTTCCCCCGCGCTCGATTTCAAGGGGAATCTCGCGTTCCCCCGCAACGATGATCGCATGTTGCGCTTCCGTGTATGTTTTCGGGACGACGCCATCGACGGAAACAATCACGTCGTTCGGCATAAGACCCGCGCGTTCGGCGGGTGATCCGACAAGGACCTGCGTGATGCGAACGCCGCGATCAAGAACGATAGAGCCCGGGGGCAGATCTTCCAAAATCGTGTTTGCCCCGGCGGTGAAAACGATGAAAAAGAGGATGATGGCCAGAATCCAGTTCATGGTCACACCCGCCGCGAGAATGATAATGCGCTGCCAGATCGGTTTGTTATGAAACGAATCGGCTCCGTTCTCTTCTCCCGCCTGCTCACCTTTGATACGGACAAAGCCGCCGAGCGGTAGCCAGTTGATGGACCAGACCGTACCGGGATATGTTCCGTTGTCTTTACGACCGATCTTTTTCCAACGACCTCGGTCTTTTACGAAACCGATGATGCGCGGTGGGAATCCATAGCCGAATTCATCCGCTTTCACTCCAAAGAGACGTGCGGCGAAATAGTGACCAGCTTCATGGATCAGGACAAGAACCGAGAGGACGAGGAGAAAAAGGATGAGTGACATGTGTGGAGAGGGTATCAGCCCAGGGTCACGGGCTCAAACGTGATAGGTCTTCCTAACCACGAGGCGGCGATCTCTTCGGAGCGACGTGAGACGTCTGTGAGGTAAAACGACTGATGACCCCGCTCGTGACGATCGGACAACAGATCCCCTAACCGTTTTACGACCGAGGCACCTGAATCGATGAGGTTCACCCTCCCTCCCATGTACCGTTGGATGATCGGGGTGAGCAGCGGGTAATGAGTACATCCGAGAATCAATGTATCGACTCCGGCCTGTCTCAAAGGCGACAGATATCGACGTCCGATACGTTTCGTTTCGGCGTCCTCCAACCACCCTTCTTCGACAAGCGGAACGAACATCGGGCACGGAATGGATGTGACGTCGATGCCGCGACGTTCTTTCAGTCTTCTTTCATATGCGCCGGACAGAATCGTGGCGCGCGTTCCGATGACACCGATGCGTCCTTTCGTAACTGCAAGCGCATCTTCAACGGCGGGTGCAATCACTTCGAAGATGGGAACGTTCGGATATTCTTTTCGTAGCGCTTCCGTTGCAACGGCACTCGCAGAATTGCATGCGATGACAATGGATGTCGCGCCGCGATCAAGAAGAAACTTCGCGTTCTCGATCGAATAGCGCGTCACTGTGTCTGCGCTCTTGTTTCCGTACGGTGTGCGCGCTGTATCACCGAGATACACAAACGATGCCGTCGGCGCGTGACGAAGTAATTCACGCACGACGGTGAGTCCGCCAATGCCGGAATCGAAGAGTCCGATCATGTCTTGATAAGCGCAGACAATTCTTCAACCTTTTGCTTCGTCATTTCCTCTGTTTTGGATTCAAGATTGAGGCGGATAAGAGGCTCCGTATTCGAGAGACGAAGGCTGAACCACCAGTCACCAAATTCCATCCGAATTCCGTCGATTTCGGACACGGATGTCGCTTTTGATCCGTATGCCGCCTTGATCCGCTCCACAGCGGCAGCTTTATCCGTCACCTCGAAGTTGATTTCACCAGAATGGACGTAGCGCAAAAGCGGCTTCCAGAGCGAAGAAAACGGTTTTCCTTCGTGAGCGAGACGTTTCAGGATCAAGAGCATCACGAGGTCGCCGGATTCCACATTTTTGATGTCGCGGAAGTAATAATGCATTGAGACTTCTCCAGCAAATACGGCACCCTCTTCGCGCATCTGACGCTTGATAAATGCATGTCCCACACGACACATTTTTGCCGTGCCGCCAGCCGCTTCAATGGCCTCGGGGACGGACCAGGAAGAGCGAAGATCGTAGAGGACTAAACTCCCCGGATGTTCTGCGAGAATTTCGGTTGCGAGAACGGCGGTCATAAAATCGCCGGGGATGGGAACACCCGCTTCATCCACGAAGCCAACGCGATCCGCATCACCATCGAAAGCCACACCGAGAAGACGCTGTTCGCTCGTCACGAGATTCGAAAGATCCTTCAGCGTATCGCGCTTCAATGGATTCGCTTCGTGGTTCGGAAAGTTTCCATCCGGTTCCATGTACAACACCTTCGCATCAAGCCACGGCAATCGTTTCAAAAGTTCCGGCAACACGGCACCAGCCATTCCGTTTCCAACATCGATTCCGATCTTCATCGCCGGCATATCTGAAGGAAGCGCAGCGAGTTTCAAAATATGATCGACATAACGTGAGACAGCATTCGTATCTTCCGTCACAGAGCCTTGCGATGATGATTCCGGCAACGCGGAATCCGCCTCAAAACTCTTTTCGATTTGTTCCATTCCACTCCCCTGACCGATCGGCGTCATGTCTCCCTTCACCATTTTGAATCCGTTGTACTTTCCGGGGTTGTGGGAAGCAGTCACCATGACCCCCAAATCGACCGCTCCGTCTTCGAGTCCGACAATCACATTGAACACTGGAGTTGAACAAAGACCGATTCGAACGACGTCCACGCCGTGTTTGGTGAACTCGCTGACAAGTGCATCTTCGAGGTCCGGAGAAGTCAGACGCATGTCGCGGCCGACGAGAACCTTCTTGGGTGAAAACTCACGGATGACGGCACGAGCCAAACGGGCCGAAAAGGCGGCATCAAGCTCGCCAGGGGCCAATCCTCTGATATCGTAGGCATGGAAGACGGAAGCAGACATAGTTCGGTTGACCGTTCAGGCAGGTATTGTTAGGATTTGATTGTAATTTTATTCCTCATTCTACGCAATTTTTTGCGAATCCTATGGCCATCGGATGGATCATTCTCATCGCTGTTGCCGCTATCGCCTTGTGGGCCGTCATGGTCTACAACGGGCTCATTACGCTTAAGAATCGAACCGACGAAGCATGGTCGGACATCGATGTTCAGCTGAAGCGTCGCTACGACCTCATTCCGAACCTGGTCGAAGCCGTGAAGGGTTATGCCTCCCACGAATCGGGTACGCTCGAAAAAGTGACACAGGCTCGCAACATGGCCATGGGCGCCAAGACCGTCGCGGAACACGCGGCCGCTGAAAACATGTTGAGTCAGACACTGAAGAGCTTGTTTGCGGTTTCGGAAGCCTACCCGGAACTCAAGGCGAACACCAACTTCATGCATTTGCAGCAGGAGCTCGCGGACACGGAAGACAAGATCCAGGCGTCACGCCGCTTCTACAACGGCAACGTCCGCGACTTCAACACGAAGCTTCAGGTGTTCCCGACCAACATGATCGGAGGAATGCTCGGCTTCACCAAACGCGATTTCTTTGAACTCGCGAACGAAGCGGAACGCAACAATCCGCAGGTCAAATTCTAACGATGTACTCCCACATAGATTCCAACCGACGCAAATCCTGGCTCCTGATTCTTTTCTTCACGGGCCTCGTTGTTGCTGCGGGTTGGGTCTATGGGTACGTGGTCACTGACACGGGTCCCTTGGGACTCGTGTTTGCGTTAACGATCTCCATCGGTATGACGCTCGTATCTTGGTTTGCGGGAGACAAGATCGCGCTCATGTCGAGCGGTGCCATGGAACTGACGGATCGCGCGCAATTCCCGACGCTGTGGAATACGGTTGAAAATCTCTCGATCACGGCGGGTGTTCCGCGACCGCGCATCTACGTGATCGAGGATGAATCGCCGAATGCCTTTGCCACGGGTCGCGATCCGGAACATGCGTCCGTCGCCGTTACGACCGGCCTGCTCCAGCGTTTGGAAAAAATAGAACTCGAAGGCGTTCTCGCCCACGAACTTTCGCACGTCAAAAATCTCGACATCCGTGTGATGATGCTCGTTGTCGTTCTTGTCGGCGCGCTCGCTCTTCTGGGTGATTCATTTTTGCGATTCGGACTCGGGGGACGAAAAAGTCGTGATCGATCAGGTGGCGGAAACATTCTCATGATTGTTGGGATCGCCTTCCTCATTCTCTCCCCGATCATCGGCGAACTCGTCAAACTTGCGATCAGCCGTAAGCGTGAATATCTGGCGGACGCATCCGGTGCGCTTCTCACGCGATATCCGGAAGGGCTGGCTCGTGCGCTGGAAAAAATCCGCGACGCAGCGATCCCGCTTGAACGCACGTCGAGCGCGACGAACCATCTTTGGATCGCCGAACCGAAAGCGAATTTCGGCAGTCGGATGCGCGCACTTTTCGCGACGCATCCTCCGATCGAAGACCGCATCGCCAAGCTGCGCCAAATGAGCAATAATGGGTGAGGGCATGGTCAACGGTCCTCGCTGAAAAATCTCCCTTCCCAGCCTCTTTAGAAAGAAACTGTGGGGGAGATAAAAAAGAATTATGTTTTCTCCAGATCTACTTCATCGATTCACCACACACTTGAAAGAAGCGCTCCAAAAAGCGCTGACGTTTGCCGTGACGAATGGACGCGAGTTGGTGGAGCCCGGAGATTTGATCGTGGGTCTGTTGCACGAGAAGGGATCGATTGGTGCGGAGATTCTTGGCAAAGCCGGATGCACGATCGAAAATGCCGAAGCGCGCTTTCGTGGAACGCCCTCTGGCGCGACGAGCGTTGCGACGCCTGATTTGTCGCAAGCCGTAAAACGCATCGTCGAAAAATGCGTCCTGACGGCACATCTGTACGAACACAAATACGTCGGCACGGAGCATTTGCTCTCTGCATTACTCGTCGCGGAAGACGCCGTACTTCTGACCTATTTCGAATCACAGAGTATCGAAATGAGTCCGCTCCGTGAACAGGTCATCAGCGTGCTCAAGTCCACCTCACGCTTTCCGGATCTGACATCGCAAGAAATGGATGACGCGGAAGAAGAGGCGCCCGGCCCCGCGCCGTCGTCTCTGCGTCCGCAACCGCATCGGCAAGCCCGAACGTCTGCGCTTGAATCGTTTGCGCGCGAACTGACAAAGCCGGAAATTTCTGAAGCGCTTGATCCGGTCATCGGACGCGAACGTGAGCTTGAACGCGTGATTGAGATTTTGTGTCGTCGTACGAAAAACAATCCTGTGCTTCTTGGTGATCCGGGCGTGGGCAAAACCGCGATTGTCGAAGGTCTTGCAAAACGCCTCACGAACGGCGAGGTTCCGGATTGTCTCTATGGCAAACGCGTTCTTTCGCTCGACCTCGCGCTGACGGTTGCGGCACGATGTACCGCGGCGAATTTGAAGCGCGACTCAAACAAATCGTCGAAGAAGCGAAACATGATCCGAACGTGATTCTGTTCATCGATGAAATCCACACGATCGTTGGTGCAGGTTCCACGACGGGATCTCTTGATGCCGCCAACATTTTGAAACCGGCTCTCGCACGCGGCGAAATCCATTGCATCGGCGCGACGACCTGGGCTGAATATAAAAAACATATCGAACCGGATGCGGCGCTCGAACGCCGTTTCCAAACGGTGTCGATCGAAGAACCGTCTGCCGAAGCGACGCTGCTCATGTTACAGGGTCTTGAAGAGCGGTATGCGAAACATCATGGCGTGGAATATGCGCCTGATGCGCTCACGGGTGCGGTTCAGCTCGCGGAACGATATCTGACGGACCGTCTTTTTCCTGATAAAGCGATTGACCTGATGGACGAAGCAGCGGCCTCCGTCGTTTCGAAACGAACATCGCGTGATGCGATCGAACGACTCGCAGCGCTCGACGTCGCCATTCAAGCTGCGGAAGAAAACAAACGCGCGGCCGTCGAAGAAGGCCGGCTCCAGGACGCGAACGATGCCGCGAGTGACGCATCGCGTTTACGTGATGAACATGTCGGGCTCACCAAAAAAATGCGCCTCGCGCGAGAAAAAAACGTTCCGCTCGTCACCTATCAGGACGTCGCGAATGTCGTTGCCCGTATCGCAAACGTTCCGCTCTCGACGATTCTCTCGACCGAACGCGAACGACTGTCGCAACTTGAAGCCGTGCTTGGCAAAGCCGTGATCGGACAGGAACGCGCGATTCGTGAAGTTGCGGATGTGGTTCGCCGCGCGCGCCTCGGTCTGACCGATGGACGTCGTCCAAAAACCGCGCTGCTCCTGGTGGGACCGTCCGGAACGGGAAAGACGGAATGCGCCCGCGCACTGGCACGTGAACTCTTCGGTCGCGAAGATGCGCTCGTAAAACTCGACATGTCGGAATTTTCGGAAGGTCACACGGTTTCGAAACTCGTCGGATCACCGGCCGGGTATGTTGGGTATCGCGAAAACACAAAGCTCTCCGATGCCGTCCGCAAGCGTCCGCACTCCGTGATCCTCTTTGATGAATTTGAAAAAGCCCACGGTGACGTTCAGAATCTTCTGCTACAAATTCTTGAGGACGGACATTTGTCGGATGGGACAGGGCGCACGATTCCGTTTCGGCATTCATACGTCATCCTGACATCGAACGTGGGATCGGATCAGCTTGGGAAAAAATCCCTCGGCTTCGGGAACGATCTCAACACCTTTGATCAGGCCGTTCGTGATCAGCTCAAAGCGCAATTCCGTCCCGAATTTTTGAACCGCCTGGACCGCGTCGTCGTATTTGATCCGCTTTCACGCGTTCACTTGAAAGAAATCCTCCGTCGCCAGCTTGGAGATATTTTGGAACAGGTCGAACGCACGCAGCGCGTTGCCTGCACTGCCGGGGAAGACGTTCTGGAGTGGCTCATGATGCAACCGATGCCTGCCGAAGAAGGCGCTCGCGCCATCCGTCGGCTCGTTGAACGCGAAGTGACGTCAGCCATCGGACGTCTGCTCATCGAGAAACCGCAAAAACGAAAAATCACTCTCAAGGCTGGCAAGACCTTGAACGTGAGCTAGCGTATGGCCCAAGGAGGAACGGCCCGACGCGAAGCAGACTATTCACGCAACCTGAACGCGTTGCAGTTTCAGGATCGGCGCAACACACAAGCCGCGAACGACAACGTGGACGATCCGTTCGCGAATCTTTCTGATTCAAGCGATCTCACAAAAACCCAAGCGTCTCCCATCGAGCTCCCTGCGCGCTCGTATACGTCTGGCGCGGCCAACGACAACGATGCGCCCGCGAGCACGCTCATGGAAATGGAGGCACAACGGACGCGCGACACCAAGATGCGAAAAACCGGCGAGCAATTTGTCGGCGCACCGATCGTCCCAACGATGGGAGACGGATCGCGCGGACCGGAGACAGGAGCGCCTCAAGAAAAGAAGCAGGAACGGTCTTTTGAAATGGAAGAACAGATGGATGATGACGATGCGGATGAAATTGAGCAAGCACAGGATCTCTTTGCATTGCAACAACAAGCACTGCTGCAGGCGCGCGGCGAAGAACGTCGTGCTGCCGAACGCGCCGCGTCAGAACAAGGCGCATCTGCCATGAACGTTCAAATAGCGACACAGAATTCCATGCGTCTATTTAATCTCATCAATGCGCTCCTCTCTTGGGATCTTTTGAATGGCTTCGTACTCCTCGGAACGGTGAATGCTCAGCTCGTCAATAAACATACGTTTCAGAACTACACGCTTCTCGGCGATCTGTCGTTATTCGAAGTAATGATCGTCCTATTTTTTGATCTGTGCGTTCTTGTCCTCATCATTGTCGGTCTTTTCGGACTCTTGATGCTGATGCTGACGGTTGGCGGAGCTGCGGCGGGCGTTGATTCGTTGAAAAAAATGATTCCCTTCTGAGTAAAAGGGCGTTTCGTGCGGACGTTCGTGTGCTACACTGTGCTGGTATGACCGATCGGACAAAAAAGATTCTTTTTGCCATTGTTTTCATTGCTCTCTCGCTGGCCATCGGCATCGGATTATATCTCTTCTTTTTCCGTCCCCTCGTCGCACCACCCGTGACCGAACCCGGACAAGAAACGCCGACCGGTGAACTTCCGACGGCGGGTACAGGTGGAACCGTCCCGGGTGAACTTCCGGGCGGAGGAACGCTTCCGGGATCACAACCTGTTCCGGTCACTCCAGGGACAACGACACCCATCGGCGAAGAATCACGCACCCGATTGCTTCGCGATGGGATCACACAAGCGGTCACTCCGTCCGCTGACGGAAACGGCGCACGTTTTTATAACCCTGAAGACGGGCGCTTCTACCGCGTCAATCCGGATGGATCCATCTCAACCCTTGGCGAGAAGCAGTTTTTTAACGTCGATAGCGTGAGTTGGGCACACAAAGACGACACGGCCATCCTCGAATTCCCCGATGGACGCAATATCTATTACGATTTCAAAGACAAGCGCCAGGTGACACTGCCAAAACACTGGGAGGATTTCAGTTTCTCGCCGGATGATGAACGGATTGCCGCGAAGTCAATCGGATTGGATCCGTCGAACCGATTCTTGTTTGTTGCGAATGCAGATGGGAACGAAGCGAGAGCTATTGAACCGCTGGGACAAAATGCGAGCAAGACGCTCGTAGACTGGTCACCGAACAATCAGGTCGTTGCCTTTGCCATGACCGGACGTCCGCAGGGAGAAGGCGCGGAAGAGGTCTATTTGATCGGCGAAAACCAGGAGAACTTCAAATCCCTCGTGGTCCCGGGCCGCGGCTTTACGCCGAACTGGTCGCCGACGGGACGCCAGATTTTGTATAGCGTGTATCACGAGCGTGATCAACTGAAACCTTCGCTCTGGGTGAGCGGCGGTGCAGGTGACGACATCGGAGAGGACCGACGCAGCCTCAATCTCAACACCTGGGCGGATAAGTGTGTGTGGAGCAGTGACACAGAAATGTACTGCGGCGTTCCGCAAACGCTGGATCCAGGTGCCGGATTGTCGCGAGAGCGGTTTGCAAACGTTCCGGATGATCTCTATCGCGTCGATTTGCGCACGGGCGTTTCTACAAAGATCAACACGGCAGACCAAACCCATCCGATCCGTCAGCCGGTGCTGTCTAGCGATAAAAAGACCCTGACCTTCACGGATGCCGTGACAGGCCGCCTGTATCAGTACGATCTCCCCTAAACGACCGTATGATGATGAGCCGCGAGCGTATTTTTCTTCTGATCGGCATCGTGGCCTTTTTTGGCGCGCTTGCCGGCGGATATATTTGGTGGCGAGTCTATTTTAGCGATACGCATTTTCGTGTGGGCTCGGTGCCGCCGGAACTCGTGAACCAATTGTTGCCAAAAAACGTTCCTCTCGAATCGATGCGTCCTCCCGCGGTGCGTACGACGGATCAATTGCGATACGGCGGCGCAACGTCGGTTTTTTCCGTCATCGAATTTGGAGATTTTCAATGCGAATTCTGCCGCCAACTTGCGCCCGAAATCCGAAAGGCTCTTGAGCCGTATGACGGCATGGTGCGTTTTGTGTGGCGTGATTTCCCCATCGAAAATCTTCACAAGCAAGCGATGCCTGCCGCGATTTTTGCGCGGTGTGCGGGCGCTCAGGGAAAATTCTGGGACACCTACGATGCACTCATGGCCAGTCCGAAACTGGATGACGCTGTGTATCGCCAAATCGCCACACGCGTCGGACTCAATACAGAACTCTTGAATACATGCCGCAAGGATCCGAATGTCGAAGCTGTTATCCGCAAAGATGTGGAAGAGGCGAAAGCCGATGGCGTACAAAGCGCTCCGTTCCTGTTTATCGGGACGCGTGCGATTGATGGATTTATTGACGCACAAGCAATTACCGACGCCATTGAAGCATCACGGGCTGCGCTATGAAATTAGGAGCGGCCGTTTTTTTCTTGACACTGTTCCTGGTGGGAACTGCGTATCCTGCTGCTGCAGCCACGGATGTCGTTTCGATCGATAACGTTTGCTGTGTGTGCAATCCGTCCGGAAAAACGGATGAAGCAATCTGTCTTACGGCGGCGAATGAAGGCGAAGCCGGCAATAATTGCAGCTCGCTTCCGGAAAAATATCCCAACCTGAAAGGGATGACATGCACCGCGCCAGCCGCGAGCGCGACATGTGAATCCAAAATCACCTCCGCAAGCGGTGTCTGCCTGTCGTCCCCGATGGATGCGAAGGCATATTCTGCCGCAAACCCGGACGCGACACCCCAGACCCGAAAACTGATCGCGCCACGCCTCAACGTACCGATTCCGGGTCTCACCTTCGCAGACAGCGCAACGATCCGGGGACGCATTATCGAAGTCCCCTTTCTCGCCCAATATCTGGCAGCCGTTTACCGCTATCTCATCAGCTTCGCGGCAATCGCAGCGGCGATCATGATCGTCTACGGCGGATTCCTCTATATCGTTGCTCAAACCGGCGCAAAGGTGCGAAAAGGAAAAGACATCATCACGGATGCGCTGATCGGTCTGATGCTGGTTCTTGGCGCGTATCTCATTCTCGATACGCTGAACCCTGCTCTCACGCAACCTGCAACGCTTCGACTCGAAACGATCAGTACCGTGCTTGCCGATGATGCGGATGCAGTCCGAAAACAAACAGAAGCCGCGGCAACCATCGCATCGGGATCAATGGGAATAGATGTTCCCGTCATTGACATTGATCCGGAAGCGCAAGCACTCATCGCCTCTCCCTCATCGACGAAGACGTTTGTCGAAGTTCCTTTACCGGACGGCCCGCCGGGCACAATTGCAAAAGACGCTGCCGGAAACCTGATCGCACAGGGCAATTGTCCATCAGGCATGATCTCGATTTTTCCGAGCAAGTCCGGAAATCTGGGAACCGTCTCACCGTTCTGTATCGATGTGTTTGAAGCACCCAACATCAAAGGAAAAGTTCCCTACTCCGGCGTGACGGAATGGGAAGCGGACTGGTACTGCGCCGAACGCGGCAAACGATTATGCGGTATTTCGGAATGGCAGCGAGCATGTGTCGGCCCGCAAGGAACGAATACGTACGGATACGGACCGAACTTCATCGAAGGAGCCTACGTGAGCGCCGGAATCGATAATCAAGCTTCGATCAAAACAACCAACAAACCGCCCGCGCCCTGCAACTACGACACCGTAAAGCAGATTCCGTTAACCGAAGCGATACATGCACTCGATATCAGTCTTATTGCTGCAAAAAAACCGGAATTCAGTTTGTTAAACGCGCTGAACCCGTGGGCAAAAGATGAGAAGATGAAAGCGAAGTACGATAAAGTTCAAGAAGCACGCGCGGCAACGAATAAAGCCGAACCGAGCGGAATGCGACCCTGCGTGACCAATGAAGGCGTGTACGACATGACCGCAAACGTTCAAGAAATCGTTTTGTCCGACTCCGCTCTTCACACGACGCTTGATTCGAGAATCGCGATGGGCAGCGTGGCCGGACAAGGGAAACCGTATCGCTGGGTCGGTTTCTTTTGGTCACCCATCGCTCACCTTGCAAACACAAAAGCGACACCAACATGTGACGTGAAGTGGGGTACGGATCACGGTGTCGGCTGGCGCGCGCTCGAAAATGGCTTCCGCTGTTGCATGAATCTCCGCCCGTAAGATCCCTACAAGAGCTCTTTGCAGGATCCTTCTGTTGAGTGCTCTTTGCAGTAACGAACCCTCCCCTTGCAGTTCAACAAGTCCTCACGCATCTTCGGGGGGAAGAAACATTCTCCACAATCCGACGAATAGACGCCCTTGTAGTCGAAGTGCCACATCTCGGAGCAGAGACGCTTGAATCCGGCCTGTGCCATGATCGCCTGGAAGAGCCGCGCATTTTCGAGACCATATGCAACGGCGTTATCGATTTCATTCACTCCGCTTTTCGCGTCGCAAACCGGTCCGCCATTCGTCACGATCTCAAAGGTTCCATCATCGTTCAATTTTGCGAGGACGGCATCAAGCGCATATCCAAATTGATGGCTAGACCCGCCCGGCAATGCGAGTCCTCCGGTTCCCGGCTTGCCCTCATCCTTCAACTGCTTCACGCGCGCGCAAAACGCCGTCACCTGAGCCGTCATCGTACGCGTCATGTCTTGCGGGATAATAAAGTACCCTTTCGACTTGGCGATTTTTCCGGCTCGGATCAACGCTTCGTGCGCGTCCGGCAACATTCCTTTTCCGTCCTGATCGTAATAGGTTACCTTTTTCCCACCGACGGTTCCGCCGCTGAACGAAAGAACCTTCGCATCGGAAACGCGTTTTGTTACACCTGGAAACATTCCCGAAGATCCGATAAAGGCGATACCGTATTCACTGATCTGACCGCCAGCATCCTTCGGAAAATAATCGAACTTTTTGATCTGCTCATCTTTCGGAAATCCGGCAACCTCTTCGATCTTCGCGCTTCCGACACAATATTTTTGATAACACCCCTCCCGATCGGCACATGGACGGGCTTCCGGAACGTTGATACTCGCATCCTTTCCGCACATTTTTCCGAAGGCCGTATCGCTCCCCGTGAGAGGAACTTCTCCGGATGGTAACGAGGCGTCCGTCGGGACGGGCAACGGCACACTCCCCGTATCTGCGCTCCCTGAAATCGGACCGCCGAGACGTTCGTGATCCGTCGGCGACATGTCGCCGTTTTTCAATATCCAGCTCGCGCTCTCTCGCGAAATAACGGTGACCGTAAGCCCCTTGAATTCCACAAGCCCCGCATTCAACGTCCATAAAAGGATGTAGCTGCCTAAAATCAGCATGAGTCCGATCAGCGCATCGCGAATCTTCGCCTTGCCGCGACCGACGTCACCCAACGACGTTCCCGCGATATATAAAAAGCCGCCGTACACGATCATGATCGCGGCAGCAATCGCGGAAACACCGACGAGGTATTTATAAAAGGCGCCGACGTATGCTGCGAGAAATGGAATCGTCAATTTATTCCCGTCACGTGTTGCCGGATGCTGGGTAAAATCCAAGCCTGGAATCGGAACGTTCAATCGGGGCGCGATGATCGTTGTTTGCGCGGATCCGGAGATCGGGAGTGCAAGCGTGCACGCAAATGCCAACACGAATAATCCTGCGAACAACGTCCGGCGTTTCATGCTCGAAGTATATACGATACGCCGCCTGCACGGTAGAATGACTGCATTGCAGGCATGTTATGCCAACGCTTGTGAGGCATCGATTCTCCCGTCTCGTCTTGAGCATCGGATTCATATCCTGTTTGTTGTTTTCGGCAATGCCGACAGCCTTTGCGGCTCTCGAAACAAGCGGAGATGGCTGTTGCACGTGTACGGCAAAAAACGGTACGAGCGCCGATGTCTGTATCGATCTCGTTTCAGAAACGACGTGCACAAATCTCGTTGCCGTCAGTCAGAACTCCACGATTAAAAATCTCAAAAGCTGCTCGTTCAACCCCAACTGCAAAGCGATTTCGAGCGGCGGTCAGTGTTCGGTGGGACCGATAAGCGAGAGCCTGTACAAAGGTGAAGGCACGGGAGGAAGCACGAGTTCGTCTGAGGGCGGGGCGGCACCAGCATCTGTCGGACTCATTGCGCCGAAACTGAACGTCACGATTCCCGGCCTCGTCTTTTCGGAAAAGGCGATCGTCGATAATGGATTCATCCAGATCCCCTTCTTCGCGCAATACGTCGCCGCGGTCTATAAACTTCTCGTCGTGATTTCCGCGATCGCGGCGGCCATCATGATCGTGTACGGCGGTTTTTTGTATATCGTCGGAGCGACCGGTGCGAAAGTACGAAAAGGAAAAACGGTGATCGTCGATGCGGTCATCGGCCTGATGCTTGTTCTCGGCGCCTATATCATTTTGCAAACCGTGAATCAGGATACGGTTTCTTTCAATAATCAGAATCTGCGTCTCATCGTGCCGGAAAAAGCGAACCTGGAATCCGTTCCCGTCGCCGCCTATTGGAAGGAAACGTCCGATGGTCCCCCGCCGGAACCGGGATCAACCAAAAAAGACGGCGCGTGCGATCTCACGATGAACCAGGCGAATTTGCCGACGGTAAAATCCGTCTATCAATGCGCGCTCACGATTGCAAAAGAAATCGGCATTCCACCGTGCTACGTGATCATCGCGATCAACCACGAATCGTATCTCGCATTGCCGAACATGGTTGGTCATGACGAAAACGTCACGGCAAAAGTCGGAGCGGGCGGCGGGCTCATCAAGGCACGCAAGGATTTTTTGGCAGCCGGCACCACCTTCAAGGGAAAACCGGTCACGGAAAACTCCATGAACGACGATACGCCGCCGGATTTTACGCGCGATGATCTTGGATTTGATCCCCGTTTCTCACATGGCGCTGGACTCACGGGCTTCACGATCAAATGCATCGAAGGCGAATGTTTTACCCGCAAGCAGCTTCTCTCGACCTATAACGGCATTCGCGCAGGCGCTCTTGGGGTGCGTGCGGTGATCAAGCAGACAAAGGGGAATGCCACGGATCCGGATGTCGTCCGCCAGGTGTGGGTCGCCTACCGCGGAACGGAAGTACAAAAACGCATCAATGAAACGCTGGGCTGTTTCAAGCTTGATGATCCGCTTCAGGCCATTTATCCGGGACAATTCATCATCTGTCGCGGCGATCTTCCGCTCGACAAGGCGCAGTGCGCAGACGAGGTTGCGAGAAGCTACGCCGGTCTCATTTCGCCGGGCTCCGCGTGCAACACCTTCTGCGCAGACAAGCGCATGCCGGTTTCATGCGGCGGCGGAGACAAGGTCTGCAAGCTGCGTCCCTCGGAATAAGCGTTATCCTCTAGCCATCCTTCCGACTGCATGGCAGGATTTTGGCATGTCCAAGTCCGCTCCGGTCTACGTCTGCAGTAAATGCGACGCGCAATTCCCAAAATGGTCCGGACGATGCACGTCGTGCGGTGCCTGGGGATCGATCGGCCAAACGCCGGTGAACGGAGACGAACCAAGTCGCGCACATCCTCCGGCCAAACCAGGGGCCAGTGCATCATTCGCGTCAAAAACCGACGTCCCGCATGCGAAGCTCACGCCGAGCGGATTCGCACCGCTTGATCTGACGCTCGGCGGCGGGATCGTCGATGGCTCGGTTACGCTGATCGCCGGCGAACCCGGAATTGGAAAATCAACGCTGCTCGCGCAGATGGCGCTCATCCGCGCTGCCGGTGGAGACACCGTTTTATACGTGACGGGAGAAGAGTCTCCCTCGCAAATTCGTCGTCGCCTGGAACGCCTGACGCCGTCGATTCCCGAAACACTTCGATTTTTGGATCGGACCGAAGCGGATGTGGTCGCGGCAACCATCGAAGAAGAAAAACCGGCACTCGCGATCATCGACTCGATTCAAACCATGCGAATGCCGCATATCGAAAGCGAAGCGGGAAGCACAACACAGGTCAAAGCGTCTGCCGCGACAATTGCCGAAGCCGCGAAGCGTTCACATCGTCCCGTGATGATCGTGGGACAAGTGACAAAAGAAGGAGATATTGCGGGACCGAGACTGTTGGAACATTTAGTCGACACGGTTCTGTTTCTCGAAGGCGATCGGATGCACCGCTATCGGATTTTACGCGCGCTCAAACATCGTTTCGGATCTACGGACGAAGTCGCGTTGCTCTCGATGACGGAAAAAGGACTCGAGGCGGTCGAAGACGCGTCATCGGAATTACTTCGAGATCGCGCCGTCGGCGTTCCGGGTTCTTCGATCACGTGCCTCGTCGAAGGTCATCGTCCGATGCTGCTCGAAATCCAGGCGCTCGTCTCCCCCGCCGGATATGGCACGCCCATCCGTCGCGCAACGGGAATCGATACGGCGAGACTCGGAATGCTTCTTGCCGTTCTTGCACGACGCGCCGGAATCCAGGCGCTTGATAAAGACGTTTACGCAAATGCTGCCGGCGGCATCGACGCCCATGATCCAAGCGTCGATCTCGCACTCGCAACGGCGATCGCGAGCGCCGTCAAAGATGCGCCACTTGATCCGCGTATGCTCGTCTTCGGCGAAATCGGACTCGCGGGAGAATTACGTCCCGTGGGATTACCCGAGCTGCGCTTAAAAGAAGCATTCCGACTTGGATTTACCCAAGCGCTCGTGCCAAAAGGACAGGGAAAAAATGCACCGAAGGAATTGATCGTCAAAGAAGCTGCAACGCTGCGCGAAGCATTGCAGATGATTCACGTGATGTAGCTATTCCCGGTGGCTCGTCTCTCTCATCGCTTGAATCATCTCGCGTAGAACCTCGTGTTTCAATAATCCAGGATCTTCACGGAGAAGCGTTTGTGATGCGTCACGTGCGGATGTCATCAGCTCAAGATCGTCTGATTTTGCGGCGCGGAACAGCGGAACGCCGCTTTGTTGCGTTCCGAGAATATTGCCGGCTCCACGCTGACGAAGATCCGCTTCGGCGACTTCAAAGCCGTCGTTGGTTCGTTCGAGCACACGGAGACGTTCGGGCGACCAGGTATCTTCTGAAGCGATGAGGAAGCAACGCGAGGCGCGGTGTGAACGTCCGACGCGACCGCGAAGTTGGTGAAGTTGCGCGAGACCGAATCGCTCCGCGCCTTCGATGATCATCACGGTTGCTTCGGGCACGTCGACACCGACTTCGACGACGGTCGTTGCAACAAGGACGTCGCTCTCCCCTGCGGCAAATGCCGCCATCGCGGCATCTTTATCACGCGCGGACATTTTTCCGTGGACCATGCCGATACGAAGTCCGCGCAGCGGACCGGTTGATAAGCGACGTGATTCTTCTTCGGTACTCTTCACGCCAAGTGTGTCGGACGGATCGATGAGCGGACACACGACGAATGCGCGATTCCCATCGAGAACAGCGTCGCGGATCGCTTGATAGGCGCGTTCGCGACCATCTTCGCCGAGGACAACGATCGTTTCGACGGGGAGACGATCCTTTGGTTTGGTTCGAATGATGGAAACGTCGAGATCGCCGAGGAAGGTCAGCGCGAGCGAGCGCGGAATCGGCGTTGCAGACATGGAAAGCAGATGCGGCACTTTTCCATCTCCGCGCATCGAAACGGTGAGTGCTTCGCGTTGCGCGACGCCGAAGCGGTGCTGTTCATCCACAATCGCGAGCGCGAGATCCGGCGGCGATGCACCGCGTTCAAGCAACGCATGCGTTCCAACCGCAACGACACGACCTCGCGCTGCACGTTCGCGCGCTTCGGAAACCGTCATCTCTTGCGTCTCTCCGCCTTCGGAAAGACGACGCGTTGACGATGTCATCAGAAGGACCGGAATACCGTGCGGGACGAGGAATCGTTCGAGCGTTGCAGCGTGTTGTTTTGCAAGCAAATCCGTTGGCGCCATAAGCACCGCGGATGAACCCGCGCGGAAGACGATCGCCGCAAGCATCGCGGCAACAACCGTTTTTCCCGAGCCGACGTCGCCCTGAAGAAGACGGCGCATCGAGCGGCCGCTTTCCATGTCTTTCACCGCAGACCATACAGCTTTTTTTTGATCCGCTGTCAGCTCGAACGGCAACGATGAGGCGAACGTTTTCGCAAATGATTCATCGAATGAAACCGCCGGCGCTCCTGCCGCGTCGGCTTCTTGTCGCGCCATACGAAGCGCGAGTTGATACATCAGAAGTTCACCGAACGCGATCCGTCGTCTCCCCTTTTCCGTTTCATCGATGGAAGACGGACGATGGATGAATCGCAGCGCATCAGCGAACGGAGGAACGATCGCGTCTTTCCGGAGTTGTTCCGGGATCGGATCTTGCGGTGGGGCGACATCTTCAAGCGCGCCACGCACGAGTTTGCGAAGCGTTTTTTGCGTGACCTGCCCTGTCAGCGGATACACGGGCGCAACCGTTCCTGCTGCCAGCGTTTCGAGATTCGCAGGCTCCCAAAGCGGACTCGTAAATCCACGACCGAAACGCGGACGCTGTGTCACAACACCGGAAATAAAAATTTCATCTCCCGGCTTCAATTGTTTGAGCAACCACACCTGATTGAACCACGTCACGCCGATGGACCCGGTTTCGTCTGACACGATCGCCTTGATCAGCGCGAATCTTCGACGAAATGTATTTGCCTGACCGATCGATGTGATCTTCGCTTTGATCGTCACCGGAACGTTGTTCGGAATTGCCGCGATGGAGGTCAGTCGAGAGTAATCGTCGTAGCGACG
Organism: Patescibacteria group bacterium; assembly: GCA_041660225.1. Taxonomy (GTDB): domain Bacteria; phylum Patescibacteriota; class Patescibacteriia; order 2-12-FULL-60-25; family 2-12-FULL-60-25; genus JBAZWV01. Next base: position 225,770 of record JBAZWV010000001.1, read on the forward strand.
CGGAAGAATCATGAGCAGATCCCCTCCCGTTTTTACATCAAGCAACTTCAACACCTTGCGCTCATGCGCCGTCAAACCATGGATAAACTCCACAGGATCATTCCATCCCACCATGATCGGATGGTACAGAAATAGAACAGGGAGAGCAACCGAAGCGCTCCGCAGCGCTCAATGCTCCTCCTGCGAAAAACCTACGGTGGCGGGAAAGCGCATGTCGCCCCTACTCCACCTTATATGTGAACATCATCCCATCTTGGAGGTGTTCCGAGATGTGGCAATGCGCCATCCATGCGCCGGGATTGGTAACGTCGAGCAGAATATCAACCTTCGCGCCGATCGGAACGAGGACGGTATCCTTCCAGACCGGATTCGTGTTCTTGATTCCGTTCACCGACAGCACGACGAACCGATTTCCGTGGAAGTGGATGGGATGTTGCATCGGATGCATCGAATTCTCATCGTTCAAGATACGGATCTTTACCTTATCGCCCTGCTTGAACGAATAGTCGATGTCGTCATTCTCACGTCCCGTTGCTTTATCCTTTATGACCCAGCTCAATGCTTTATCGTTTGATTGCTGATTCATCATCGCCATCGAATCTTCCCACTCAATTCCACCTTCATCCGCGCCCTCATCCATCATCATGCCATTCATCTCCATATTCCCCATCATGCCGGGCATATCGATCGTGAGCTCGATCTCCTTGTCGATCGGTTTGTTGTCGTAGGACGCGAGATCGGCAAATTGATCGGAACGATTCTGAAGCGTCTTGAATGCACTCGAATGATCCTGATCCGTCGAAGCATCTAAGACGGTCACCGTTCCAAGATCATACTGAATTTCCGGACCAAGATGCCGGATCTTATACGTTCCAGATTTCGAGAATTGTACGTCAACAATCGCTCGTTCGGATGGAGCAAGAATCACGCTATCAACCCACTGATCGTGGCTGTATCCCCCAGAATCCCCTCCCACTAATTTCATCTTCGCTCCAGGAATGCCGACGCGAAAGACGCGCGTGTTTGCCGTATCGACCATCGCGAAACGAACGATGTCTCCTTTTTTGGCAGTGAGATTGTAATCCGTACTTCCATTCACGAGCATCGTATTTCCAAAACGTCCCATGAGCGTGTGATTGATCCGTTCTTCATTGAACGGAGCGACGTCGTTTCCGGAAAGGAGAATATCATCGAGCGTCAAAAACGCCGTTTGATTCACCTGCGCAAAGGTTTTTGGATCACTCGGCTCAACCCACATCAACCCATACATCCCGAGTTCCTGCTGGTAGTCTTCACGGATATGCGGATGGTACCAGTACAAACCAGCGTCAGGAAAGTTCAGATTGTACGCAAATGATTTACCCGGGTTGACCGGTGGTTGCGTGACATCGGGAACACCGTCATTCGCGTTATCGAGACGGAGTCCATGCCAATGGATCGTGGTCGGTTCGTCCAGCTTGTTCGTGAAATTAACCTTCACCGCGTCACCCTGCTTCACGCGAAGGATCGGACCCGGAATCTGATCGTTGTACGCGAGCATGCGGATTGTCTTGCCATTGATCGTCTTTTTCACGAACGAAGCGTCCAACGCATACGAAGCCCCGTTTTGAAGCGTCACGTCCGTTTGTTGTTTCGCATCGTTCAGTCCAACGATACCGCGATCAACCGCCGCCAACGGCGTTTCAGGTTGATCTGCATATTTCTCGCACCCGGCCATGTTGGGCATCATCTTGCAATGCTCGCGCATGGCATCGCTTCCCGTCCCCTGCTGCGTTCCCATCATACCTGTTCCATCTCGTGGTGCAGGAAGACAACCCGCCCCGGCAAAGAGCAATGCAGCGAGAGAGATAAAAAATATTTTGTGGTTCATAGCGGTACGGTACCGATTCGGACACCAGTCTACAAGTGAGATTTCGTCGAGACGAATGCCATGCTACACTGCTACAAGATATGCCCTATAATCAGGAGCTTCTGACGGACATCGTCAAAGCCCAAGATACATTTGCCTGGGAGGCTCCGGATCGTGAAGCGCGCGACCGCGGTCCGCGTTGGTATCTCATCATGAGTGCCGTCGCGCTTGTCTTTGTGGTCTACGCGATTGCGACAAGCAACTTTCTTTTCGCCTTTTTGATCCTCCTGTTTGCGATCATTCTCGTTTTGGCCGGCAATCAGGCTCCGGGGAAAATACTTGTTCAGATCGGAAAAAACGGCGTGGTTGTAGATGGGAAATTATACGAATATAAAGATCTTGCTTCCTTCGCCATTGTCTATCATCCCCCGGAGACCAAAGTCCTCTACATTGACTCGAAAAAGTTCTACCAGCCTCGCCTTCGTTTATCGCTGGAAGCCCAGAATCCCATCGCAATTCGCACCCATTTGAAAGAGTATTTAGACGAGGATCTGCTCTTGCAAGAAGAGCATGTATCTGATATTCTTGCGCGGCTATTGAAGATATAGATGCGCGGCCGTAGCTCAGCTGGATAGAGCGCCTCCCTGCGAAGGAGGAGGTCAGTCGTTCGAATCGACTCGGTCGCACCATACAAAAAATCCCCATGTGGGGATTTTTTGCTGCTATAAATGGGAGTTTTATTTTGTCTTGAGAGTTGAAAGAATCTGCTCAATAGTTTCCTTATCTGCTCCCGAGTAACGATGAGACTCAAAGACATAGCGGGTAGAGTCATCAGAAGCGAACGCAACAGACAGCGAGGGGAAATTACCCATTAAGGAGTATTCACACTTTGAGAGCACGCGGCCGTTCACCTCAATACGCTCCGTAAGGTATGGACCCTCTTTGCAGTCGCTGAACTCTCTCGCCTCTTGAGCTGTTAACGGAGTACGCGGAGTAGCCGCATTCATTCTTACGAAGAGAGGGAGCCCGCCAGATCCTGAACCTTCGTTGGCCGTTCTTAACTCTGCAAGGTATTCCTTCGTCCCAATGTCGAGACTCAAGAAATCTTTTTCGACATTCGTAGAACCTTCATGCACTTCGACTTCGAATTGTGGAGGATACTGAATGCTAAAACGATACTTCTCGCTTGTGTAGGTCTTCCACGAGGAATGATCCGTGGGAGAAGACAACGTGCGAGGCGGATTCTGGGAATCAACAGGAGTTGTTGCGGGCGTCGTCTTCATAGTCCACATCGCGAGGACAAGAAGCATGCCACCTCCGAGCAATAATGCGTTATATTTTTTATTCATGTATTTACGTTTTTGGTGCAACGGATAGAGTAAGCTATTCTAAGTCTATGACTCAATGGAAAAAAATACTCCTTGGAATCGCTATCGGGTTTTCCACCGCTTTAGCCTCTCTCGCTCTCCCTCAAACAATGCGTTCACAGGGCGATGTACAGGGAACGAATTTTGGATTTCCCTTTTGGTTTGTTAAACAGGATCTTACAACTATTACGCGCCCTCTTCCAGCGATCGTCTATATTTCCTCGCCTTGGGAGAATCCAACAGATTTTCGCTTGGCGGGTTTTTTCGAAACATGGATCTTCTTTGCTTTGCCAGGATTTATCCTTGTACAAATAATATCGCACTCTAAAAAATGAGCATTCTGAGAAGGTACGTTATTGAGATCTTTTTCTTCAAATAGGCCCCTATCTACCTATCTCGACAAAACTCGAAAAATGCGATAGTCTAGGCCCGTTCGAATATGGAGAGGTGGCCGAGTGGTTTAAGGCAACGGACTTGAAATCCGTCGTACCTAAACAGTACCGTGAGTTCGAATCTCACCCTCTCCGCCAACATAAAACCGCCTGAAAGGGTGGTTTTGTATTTCACCAAACCGTGCTACCTTCGTTAAATCCTATGAAAGATTCGAACAAGAACTTACTCCGCTGGATTTTTTTATTTCCAGGCTCCGTAGTCGGCAGCATACTTGCCACGGTTCTTCTGCACTTAATGCTGTATTTTACTCTTGCGAATGGAGAAACTATTTCTGGAGTGGATATACAGCCCATCGAACATCTTTTATATCCCTTTGTAGTATCAATTTCTTTTGTTCTAAGCGGCTACAAGATTGCTCCTTTTCAAAAATTCCGAACCGCGATTATGCTTAGTGCTTCCTGGGTTATTGTATTTATTGGAATATATTTTTTCCTTTATACATCAGGTCAACAACAGGGGGTACAAATTCGGGGAATGGGCTCTCTTTTGGGTGCACTCGTGGCGCTGTACATAGCTCGCTGGGAATCGAGACGTAGTTTAGAATCTCAAATAAAAATCAAACCTGAATAAATTCGTAACTTGCGCACTCCATGTTGAATAAAGATGGTTTAAAGAAGCTGACTGAGACGATCAGCGCTCATTCGCCGGAGAAGTATTCCATTATTCTAATTTTCCCGATTGCAGCTCTTATTGCAGGTTTTTTGATTTGGAATGTCTATTTATATTCTTTGGGTTTTATTGAGAACGATCTAATTAGATCGCGTTTTGTTTTGACGGGTATTATCTTTTTTCTAATCAGTTATATATTAATTTATTTTTTACGTTATGCAATAAGAAGTTTTATAACATCATTAAAAATTCTTTTTCGAATAAACGAGTTGAACGTTACAGAAAAGAAAAATTTTCCTTTGCTGAAATATTTCATGCTATCCGTCGTGTGGTTGCTAGTTTATTCTATTTTTTTATTTCCAGTTCTTCCCCTCTTTATCGGGGGTGGACAACCAAGATCGATGTCTTTATTAGCGAACGATGAAAACATTAAAATCCTCAATTCTTTAAACATATCCTTGGCCACAGGTGGAACCCATCAAACCGAGAATGTTTGCGTTGCGTATGAAAGCGCTGAAAATATCATTATCATGAGACCAGATCGTGTTCTTTCTTTAAAAAAATCGCTAATCGATGGCTTTGGGAGCTTGCCGGGCAAAAGAGCAGAATTTGAACAAGAGTGCGTTCGTTTTGCATCCACATGGGCGAAACAAGGATCTTTTTTTGGAATAATACAAAATTTACTAGCTTTATATAATTTATTTCTTGCTGGTCATTTTGGGTTGCCTGATAATGCCGAAATGAAATTACCTTTTTAAGACCCATGTCTTCCTAAATAATTTAAGGACAGCTAAAACGCTTAATTTTTTCAAAAAATCGGTCTCACCTGTCCCCAAAGCACCCGATACCCACGATATATGGGATTTGAAGATTCTATCTTGAGCCGAGCCGAGCAGGAGGAGAACTCTAGGCTTTCTTTAGTATCAAAAAAATATATCGGGACTCCCCCATCTGAATGGCCATTCTCTGCGCCGCTATGGGATCTGACCTTGGGATCGCAGCGTTATGTTACATCGGAGCGTACCGAAAAAGCGTTACTGCGAGACTTCCCGAGTGGTCTCTTGCTTGCAACTGTCAATTTTGCCGAACTTGATACTAAACTAGTTTCAGCATTCCGATTGTCCCCCGAAGAGCTATGGACTGCATGCATCAAAGATAAGACTGCTCGAGTGGTATTTCTTTGGTCTGAACGCACCGCTCTTACTCCGCCATTACTATGTCCATTTAATCAATTCGGCCAGCAAGAGATAACGATAACGGATGGAGCTCATAGATTAGCCGTATCCCGCGCATTGAATATAGAAATGTTACACATACTAATTGAGAAAGATGAGTATTCCAAAATGAAAGAAATGCTACCGAGTCTCCAACTAATCCCATGCTCTTAAAACAGAGTCTGCCCGTCACATTAAGGTTCTCCTTGCGTCACTTTTGTAACTTTCGACCCCGATCCACGCGCCTCGAGTCCATTCAGACTTCGATCCCTGAAAAAGCCTTCAAGACATTGCAGGAATATAGGTACTTAACTCGACTGGCCCGCCATACAAAGCCGACCCACGTGGGTCGGCTTTGCTATACTCCAATCATATGAAAAGCTTCATCGAGATCGTTGGATGGTATGGAACGGTCGCGATTGTCCTTGGATATGCACTTGTAAGCTTTTCTTTCTTGCAACCCACAAGTATCCATTACCAGCTTCTAAATGCGACGGGCGCTTTAGGGATCGTCACAGTCTCTTTTTACAAGAAGGCATATCAACCGGGAGTTTTGAACATCATTTGGGCAATCATTGCTCTTATAGCAGTTGCGAGAATTCTTTTTTAGCCCCCCAAAAAAAACCCACTTGCCTCAAATCAATCCGACCATCAACCCTGGGAAAAACCCTTAACACACCACAACGGCTGGCTACCTAACTCGACTGGCCCGCCATGAACAAAACCGCCTCAAGGGGCGGTTTTGTCATTGACGCGCAATGCCTGGTTCCACTATCATTAATAAATACTATGCCAACAATCAATCCGTACATAAACTTCAACGGAAATGCCGAAGAAGCATTTACGTTTTATAAATCCGTATTCGGTGGAGAGTTCGCAACAATTACCCGTTTCAAAGACATCGCAAGCCCTGAATTTCCCGTACCGGAAAATGAGGCGAATAAAATCATGCGCATTGTTTTACCGATTGGCAAAAATGTTTTAATCGCCAATGATGTTCCAGAAAGCATGGGACGAGTAAATGAACATGAAAACAGATCTAAAATAGCTATTCGCGCAGAAAGCCGCGAAGAAGCCGACAAATTATTTAACGGACTTTCGGAAGGCGGAGAAGTTGAAATGCCTCTTACTGACAGTCCTTGGGGTACGTACTTTGCCATGTTTAGAGACAAATTTGGCATTGAGTGGACAGTGGAATTTGACCCAACGTCAAACGAATAGGAATAAGAAATGAAAGAACAGCCCGTACTCTCCTTTGCTACTGTCAAAAAGTGGCATATGTGGCTCGCTAAAAACCATGCGTCCTCAAGCGGCATACAACTTCGGATATTCAAAAAAGATTCTGGTCAGAAAACAATATCCTATGACGAAGCCCTTGATGAAGCATTGTGTTTTGGTTGGATTGATAGCCAGAAGCGGGCGTATGACGAAAAATCATGGATTCAAAAATTTACGCATCGCAGAGCGAAAAGCATTTGGTCAAAACGGAATAAAGAGCATGTCGCGCGGCTCGTGAAAGAACGGCGCATGCAACCCGCCGGATTGAAAGAAGTTGAATCCGCAAAGAAAGATGGCCGGTGGGACAGTGCATATGATTCTCCAAAGAATATAAAAATACCCGATGATTTTCTGAAAGAAGTAAAGAAAGACAAAAGAGCATACGCATTTTTTCAGACGCTGAATAAGACAAATACCTACTCCATCGCTTGGCGATTGCAAACGGCGAAGAAACCCGAAACGAGAGCAAAACGAATGTCGGAAATGCTTGCGATGATGGCACAAGGTAAAAAGTTCCATTAAATCTGGAATGCGCTGCCTCTATATGCGCATTCAGTAAAGAACGGCCAAAGAATTTGCCGCAAAAGAAAACGGTGTTATAGTGCCGGGCATTGGAATTTGCGCTCCTGTCTTACCCTTGAGACGCTCAAAGGAGTCCCAATCAACAAAAATCAAGGGCCCCAAATTATCCAAAAATAAAGGCCGATTGGATAGCATAACTCAAATATCTATCGCACTTCTTTATGGATAAAGACGAAGACGACAAGCTTAGTCTTTCTGCGGATGAGAGGTATTGGCTGGAACGAAAAGCTCCAAGACGGAGATGGGATGAGTGGGGCTCTCCGGTTGGATTAGCTCTTGGCTGGGCAATATTCATTGTCTCAACCGGGTTCTTCCTCTACCTCCTGCGCATAGCAGGGCTCCTGGGCTAGCGGATGCGAAAACCGGCTTTTACAAAAGCCGGTTTTCGTTTTATTCCGGATCACTTTTGTGACTCACGGGGTCGTGTTAGGATGGTTATACAATGACAAAACATCGGATCTATACAATGAGCTTCGCAAGCGTCTATCCTCTGTATGTTGCCAAGGTGGAGAAAAAAGGACGCACGAAAACGGAAGTCGATGAAGTCATCCGTTGGCTGACCGGGTACAGCCAGAAAAAACTGGAAGCCCAACTGGAAAAACGGACAGATTTCGAGACCTTCTTTGCGAAAGCTCCGAAGATGAATCCTTCGCGGGCTTTGATCACAGGCGTCGTCTGCGGTATTCGAGTGGAAGACATCAAAGAGCCCCTGATGAAAGAAATTCGCTACTTGGATAAGCTGATCGATGAGCTCGCAAAGGGAAGAACAATGGAAAAGATTTTACGGAAATAATGATATGCCTAAAAAAGGACTCTCAAGTGGAACAGTTCACAGGATGCCGGAAGACTTTCGAAAAGCGATTACTGCTTCCGCGGCGGTGAGAACGCTATGGGAGGATATTACGCCGCTCGCTCGCAATGAGTGGATCTGCTGGATCACGGATGGCAAGAAAGCAGAGACGCGGAATATCCGTATCGAGAAGGCGCTCTCAAAAATGAAAAGCGGAATGCGCCGCCCGTGTTGCTGGGCTGGCTGTATTCACCGTTGAGAAGAAAAAAAGACTACGATGCGGAAGCAGTTTTGTGCCGCTTCTTCATTTCTGTAACAGATTTTTTGATAAGTGTGACCAATGTCGGGATGTGGATGTCGGACAGTTTATTGATATACAGACAGGAACCCCCTGAGATCTTGTGCCGTCCTACCTTTTTCATCAGGTCTGCGTATTCCTTAAATCCCGACATGATGTAGACCGTCAGATTCGCTTTGCGGGGCGAGAATCCGGTGAGCATCCAATCACCTTCTTGTGTTGAACGTTCCGACTTGTAGTGATACGAACCGAAACCGACAATGCTCGTCCCCCACATGACAGGCTTCATGCCGGTCGCATCCTTAAAAATCTTGAGAAGTTTTTTCCCGTCTTCTCGACGATGCTCGTCTTCCACGGAATTCAGAAAAGCGGTGACGCTCGCCTTGGTCTTTTGCGTCTTCAATTCAGCCATAAAACGAGTATAGTCGGTATTTTTACGGATTTCAACATAATTAGGATTGTTGATATTCTCGGAGTAGCCCCGTTATTTTTTCAATTTCTTTCGCGGAGAGAGCAACATCGTACTTCGAATCCATAATTAATTTCCTTACCCCAAGACTGCTAATAACAAACACTCCTGCTACGGGACGTTGACCAAATCTAACCTTGGAAAAAGCGGAAAAGACCAACATTGGACGAATTGGTACGTTTTCCACTCCGTTGGCTAGAAGATATTCTCTAACCGCCTTTCCTTCCGCGAAGGCTTGCTGTAAAAAATTCTTTGAAAAAACTTTTCCGTCACGAGCAAGTACTCTGTCCAATAAACTGATTGTGCCGGAAATATGCTTTGTTTCAATAACCCATACCCCCGTTCTTGCGACAGCCACATGATCAATGTTTCCGTGACCTTTGCTCAAAACAATATCATCGACACTTCTTACTCCATCGGGCCACATCTCTTTCAAGATTGTACTAACTTTATATTCTCCTTTTAATCCATCGATCCGATAAAAAATCTCCTCTAAAAGCTTTTTCAACCAAAAGGCAAGAACGACCAACAAGGAAAGGAATCCAAAAAAGAATGGTATTGATTTTCCAACCTTAACAATACCTACCCCACCGACAAAACCCACAAAACAAAAAAGGACGATTACCAAGACCAACGCTTTACTCAATTTTTCAAAATTCGAATCGGAATCTTTCATGTCATGAGATTGTACTCTTATCCCAGCAAAACAAACATCTCGTACATGACGCAAAGGATGCGATTAACTCTCTTTCTTTCCGTGAAGAAGCATATCGACAGCTTGCTGCATCGAACCCGCAGGCGTGACTTCGCCACTGTTGACGAAGAAGATTTCGTCGGCGTTTTCAATCGTGTTCAAGCGGTGCGCGATGATCACGCGGGTTGTATGCGCGGGAAGCTTTTTCAAGATATCTTCGAGAAGCTGTTCTGTGACCGTGTCGATGTTTGCTGTGGCTTCATCGAGAATAAGGAGGTCTGGGTTGCGAAGAACGCTCCGCATGAAGGCGATGAGCTGCTTTTGTCCGAGAGAAAGCGCGTCGCCGGATGTCGCGACCTTTGCTTCGAGTCCCCCATCAAAACGCGTAAGCAATCCTTCGAGACCTGCCTCATGAATCGCATTCACGAGCGCTTCGTTTGAAAAATCTTTGTAGGCTTCGTTGCCGTAGAGAATATTCTCGCGAACCGTTCCGGAAAAAAGCATCGGCTCCTGCAAAATAAATCCGATTTTTTGCGTGCGTTCCGCGACAGTGTACGTTCGGATATCGCGACCGTTCAAATAGACGGTGCCCTCGGTGGGATCGTAGAGGCGCGCCATGAGCGAGGCGGTCGTCGTTTTGCCGCCACCGGTCGGGCCGACGAGAGCGTAGGTCTTTCCGGCTTCAAGCGTGAAATTCACGTTGTGCAAGACCGTCTTGTCCTCCGTATAGCGAAACGAAACATCTTTGAAGGTGAGGAGAGAATGACCTTTTTGCGTCTCCGCTTCCGTGACCGGAAGGACGTTCATCTCATTTTTCATTCGGAGAATTGCGGAGATACGATCCCAACCTGCGAGCGCAACTTGAAGATTCGTCCAGAGCGCGGCGAGCTGACGGAGGGGGTTGTAGAAGTTTTGAATGTAAGAAAGGAAACTGATCAGAAGACCGAGAGTGAAGTTTCCCTGCGTGATGAGCGTCACGCCATATGCGAGCACGATGAGCTGTGCGAGGTTCGACGAAAAACCGAAGATCGGAGTAAACGTGTTGTTCGCAATTCCGGCACGGATCGCAGCCTTGTAGTTGGAATCGTTCGTCTCTTCAAAACGCTTGCGGAAAAAATCGCGACGGTTAAATGCGACGACGACTTTGAAATTTTGAAGACTTTCAGAAACTTCTGCGGAGAGGCTTCCGGTTGAAGCGAGTGAAGCAGCGTTCGTTCGCTTGATCCACGGAGAAAGAAGTTGCGTGAAGACAAACAACACGGCAGCCGGGGCAAGAGCCGCGGCACCAAGTTTCAAGTGGATCGAGAGAAGGAAAATTGCGGCACCGGCCATGATCACGATACTACCGACGAGTTGCACCAGTGTTTGCGAGAAAAACTGGTTGAGCTTGTCCGTATCATTGTTGATGCGTGAGATCAGATCACCCGTTTTATTCGCCTGGAAAAAGGCGACGGGCAATTCCTGAAGCTTTTCAAAAATCTTCGTACGCAAATTGAAGAGCACGCGTTGCCCGACGCCACCCATGAGCCGCGTCTGTGCGTAGCTCGTAAACAAGCCGGTGGTATACAACGCGAGAAGGATGAGCGCGTATCTGATCACGCCGTCGAACTGCTTGGCGATGATAAACGTATCGACGACGTGGGCGATGAGGAGCGGTGCCAACAGGTTGATCAGGGAGTTCGCGAGCGTCACGATGCCGGCGTAGATCAAAATGCTGCGCTCCCCTTCCAGGAGCGGCCACAAGCTACGCATCGTTCCCCAGGCGGAAACCTTCTTGTTGTGTTGTTCCGCGTTAAGCTCGTAATTCATAGGTGTTGGTGGAACGTTGAGAATCGTAGATTTGGACGTATTCTGGCGAGCTATGCATAAGCTCTTCGTGCGTGCCGCGAGCAAGAATTTCTCCTTCCATGAGCAAAATGATCTGCTCATACGACTCGATCGGAGCGATTTTCTGCGTGATGGAGACGAGGGTCAGCTCCGGATAGTTCCGCTCGATGTTCGCGAGAATCTTGCGCTCGGTATTCGCATCCACACGCGCGGTGAAGTCATCGAGGAAGAGGATCTTTGGATTGAGCGCGAGCGCACGCGCGAGCATGAGGCGCTGCTTTTGGCCGCCGGACAACGACGTTCCGCGTTCGGAGACAACGGTGTCGAGACCCTGCGGAAGCGTGCGAAGAAAATCTCCGAGCTCCGCCGTTTCGATCGCTTTTTCAAGTGAGGCATCGGTCACGGTCTTGCTGAAGGCGATATTTTCACGAACGGTCGTGTTGAACAAAACGCTGTCCTGAAAGACAAGACCTATCTGAGGAAAAAATGAGGCGCGTTCATACGACGCAACCGGATGACCGTCGTACGTCACTTCCCCGTTCTTCGGAATGGTGAGTCCCGTGATCACATTCAAGAGCTGCGTTTTTCCGGCTGCGGTCGGACCGATGATGGCGGTCTTGGTACCTGGCTGAATCGAAAGCGACACGTTTTTGAGCGCAAATTTTTCGCCGTACACGACCGTCACATCCTTGAGATCGATCTGCCCGCGAAGCGGTTCCATGATCGTCCCTTCATCTTTTTCATCCGGTGCATCAAGAATTTCTTGGATGCGACCATACGAAGCGCTCGCCTGTGCGATCACGTTGCTCATGAAACCCAGAATGAGAATCGGAAAAATAAGCATGCCGAGATAGCTATTGAACGCGGCGAACGAGCCGAGCGTCATGGAGCCCTGCGTGATGTAATAGCCGCCCAATGTCATCACGATGAGCGTGCCCATGCTCGAGACAAACGTGATGATCGGAATCATGACGGAAAACAATTTGAGAATCCCGGTGCCGATCTCTCGAGCGCGGGCGTTCGCGCCCTTGAATTTTTCTTTTTCAACGCGCTGGGAATCAAGCACGCGGATAAGCGCCGCGCCTAGAATGCTTTCGTTGATCACCTTATTCAACCAGTCGATCACCTCGCGACTCTGCGTGAAGAGCGCTCGAACCATTCGGAACACGAAGAAAAATGTTCCGCCGATGATCGGGATGATCGTGAGAACGGCAAGCGCGAGACGCCAGTCGATGGTAAGAAGGATAATTGACGTGCCGATGATGATGACCGCCGAAGAAACCAGCGAGACAATCGCCATTGCAACGAAGAGCTTGATGGAATCGATGTCGGAGGTAATGTTCGTCAACAGCTTGGAGGGATTTTTGTCTTCAATAAAGCGATATCCCTGCTTCGAAATCTTTTGAACGAGTTTGGAGCGCATATCACGCGCAACACGCTCTGAGGCGTACGTTTGCACGACGCTCTGGAGATACGTAAAAAAGAAAATCCCGACGGCAAATGCACCGAATTGAATGGCGAGCGATTGCAGATCAAGCGAGCCGTGGAGATACGAATCGATGACGCGCAAAACGAACTTCGGCAAAAACAACGTGAGACCGTTCGCAACGACGGCCAGAAGCACGAGCCCTGTGATCATCGAACGATACGGTCCAAGAATGCCAAAAATACTCGGCGGTTTTGGCTTGGGCTGGGAGGGAGGTTTTTTCATTGGGGAAGACATTTTTCGGGGGGAAAGAGGACATTTGACGGTGAGAGCGATTTGCTAAAATAGCAATATATCTCTATCGCGTCAATCTCCTAGGGGGAAAGCTTGTTTTTGAATTATACAGGCCGTGTTACGCTCCCCTCACCTATGGAAATCCAAGTTGCCACACAGCGGATCTTGCTCTTAAAAGATCAGATCACGCCGGAAGAAGCGAAAGAAAAAGCCTGGCAAAAGAAGGTCAGCGCGTTTGATGCGATCAGCAAGGTCACGAGTTTTTTGAGCAAGCCGAAAGATGAAGATTTTACACTCGTCTACAGCGAGCATCGCTACGAACCGTTTTGGCATGTGACCGCAAAGGCGCGATACGAATACACGCGAACGACGAACTACGCGGTTCCCGTCAGTGCGAAAGAAGTGAAGACCGTTACCGTACACGATATTAAATACGAAGCGATGAACGGAAACATTCATATCCCCGTATTGGAATATTGTTTGCAAGAGGAACTGGATGAAAATATTATCGACGGGATCAGCGGAAAGAATGCACCGGAACTAAAGCAGTATCTTTCGATGAAACCTCACGAGGTCACGGGTCAGTTGAAAGATGAGGTGGAAGAAGGCGCGATCTTTGTTCCCCCGCAGGCGCGTGTGTCTGCCATCATGCGTGATTCACTTGCGAAGATGATCAAAGGCATCCATGCCGATACGATTTTAGCGGAACAGGTAGAAGTAACGCGCGTCGATCTCTACTATCATCCGGTGTACGCGTTCAAATATGCGTGGGCCTCCAAACAAAAAGAAGCGATTCTCGAAGTGGACGGATTAACGGGTGAAAGCCGTCCGGGTAATCGCGTGTTTACCGAATATCTTGGAAAAGTTCTCGACCAAACCTTTTTATTCGACATCGGTGCGGATGCGGTTGGGATGCTTGTGCCGGGCGGAAGTATCGCCGTGAAGGCAGCGAAGCGTTACATGGATACGCGGAAGTAATAGCGTCAACCCCGCGCGCTCGTAATATCCTCCCCCATCGTATAGTTCGTGAAGAATGCGTCGGAAATGTCGTCGACTTTTTTATTCCAGGTTGTTCCGTACATCGACGTCGCGATGTCGGGTGATTTGATCCAACGAAGCGTACCGCCTTTTTCGATCGCGTAGACGTTCGGGAGCGATTCGATTTTTACCATCTTGATTCCGGGACGATACGTCACGTTTTTCCCGAGCGGGACCGCGGCGAGTTCGGCTTCGGTGATCGTTTTTACGTTTTTAAAATCGACGTACCATGTGAAATAGATCCGATCATTTGGAAATGCATGACGCTTTCCATCCGCTCCGCAATAATAGACTGCAGAAAATGTTGCGGATTTAATGAGTGATCCGGACACGCACGGCGCGATAGATCCATCCGAGACAAGCGCGAGATCGGTGTTGATGTCCGGGCTTTCGGCAGCTGCTTCGACGGGATCATAGCTCCCCGGATACAACGCCGCGACGAGACTCGCATACGGATTCATGGCGACATCGTCCAGACGGATTTCGAAGTGGAGATGGGATCCGGCTTCTTCCGCATTGCCGCTATCTCCCAACCAACCGATGAGCTGGCCTTTTGTAACCGTGGCATTCTTCACGATCCCTGGCGCATACGCGTTCTGTGTTCCTCCTGCGCCGTCATCCGTACCGGGCGAATCGTTATTCACGTGGAGATAATGGTAGGTGTATCCGTCCGCATCTTGCAACGTGATCGCGTATCCCCACGAAGCTTCCGGAATATTTAGCGAACGCACCGTGCCATCGACGGCAGCGTACAGCGGAGTCATCTTATCTCCCATCATGTCGATTCCCTCATGCGCGTGACCATTACGTGGTTCACCAAAATTATCAGCAAGCACAACGCTCGGATCGGTCGAAAACGCGATGACACGGATCTCTTCGGCACGAACGACACTGCGCGTGATGCAGAAGAGCAGCATCGACGTGAGAAGGATGGAGCAAACTCTCATAGTCCAAGCATGGTAGCAACATATGCTACGCTTACGCCATGCCCTCAAAACACGCCGCATTCGTGCAATATGTCGCGGAAGATCTGCTCGCAAAACTCACGCCGAGCGTTCGTCCGATGTTCGGCGGGCACGGATTCTATTCCGGCGGAAAAATGTTTGCCCTTGAGGCGGATGGAAAAATCTATTTCAAGGTAGACAAGGCGACACAAAAAGATTTCGAAGAAGCGGGCAGCGAACCATTCCGCTATTCTTCAAAGGATCGGAAGTCCGTCACGATGTCGTATTGGACGGTGCCAGAAACCGTTCTTGAAGATCATGAGTTGGCCGTTACGTGGGCGAAAAAAGCAATCAAAGTCGCGCTCAACATAAGAAAAAAGCCTTGATCGTTCAAGGCTTGGAGGGGGGTGGCTTTCGTTTTCGAAGCCACTCTTGGTCGACGGTCGCGTGCGTCCCGTCTGGTTTCGGTTCTCCGATAGGAATGAGCGGCGTGTTGCGATCCGACACCGGAAGCTCCGAGATCGGTTCTTCGCGCGGAATCGACGGCAGCTTTCCTCGTATCTTTGGACGGTCCGGCGTCGGGTTGACCGGCATCGCGTTCGCCGACGATCTCTTTGGAGGAGGCGACGGAATCTTCAGAGGCATTGGTGGCGTCTGAATGGGGGTCAGATTCTCCGACTGAATCTTCGGGAGCGGCGGCATCGACAGACCCCTCGGGGTCATTGCTCGAGAGTACGGAATCGTCAGCGTGCGGAGCGCATCCGTGCACTTCGTTCCGCACTGCGGACAAAAGCGTATGTGCGCAGCAAGCGGCTCATTGCACTTCGTGCAACGTGGGCGGATCGTATTGCACCGCGGACACTTGTCGTCGTCGATCGCGAGACATTCCTTGCACGTCGCGCAATAGCAATCAGAAATATCCACTTTTTCTTCTGAAATATCGACGAGCATCCCGTCACCGGCGACGGGGGGCAGGGTTGGCTGCTCCCCTCCCGGTTCCAGCTCCAACGGGTAAAGCGGCGTCTGGCCGTTGTTGGGTTCTTTGGGAATGGACATGACGCCTCCTTTCGTGGGGCGTGGGTAAAAAGACCTGCACGCGTTGTAGCGTATATAACGGGTTTTGTCCACTCTATGCCAACACTCGACGAAACGCGTGTCCTACGATAGGATGTGGGCGCTCTTGTGGAGAGGTACCCAAGAGGCTGAAGGGGGGAGATTGCTAATCTCCTAGGGGGTCACAAGCCCCGCGAGGGTTCGAATCCCTCTCTCTCCGCCATGCAAAAAAACCGCATTCTAAGGATGCGGTTTTTGCTTTATTGTGACGTCTTGTGTGATACGATGACGATATGAAACAAAGCGCTATCGGAAAATTGTTTCGAAATTTCTCCATCGCGCTGGGGATTCTTCTTGTTTGGCGAGGGATCTGGTATCTCTTCGATATCGTCGATGAACGGTTTTTCGGAGGCGATCATGCAGCGACGGCGATCGGAGGCATTCTCGCGGGACTTCTCATTCTCTATCTTCCGGATCGTGATTTAAAAGAATTAGGAAAACTCTAGATATGAACAACACGCACAAGCTCATCTTGGTCGGTATCGCCACCCTCATCGTCGCCGTACTGATCGGACGTTTCGTGTATCCATGGAACGAAACGGGTGGATCCGCGCCGACAAACTTCGAAGAATGTGCCGCTCAAGGAAATCCGATCATGGAATCGTATCCGCGACAGTGTCGTAGTAAAGAAGGAAAACTGTTTGTCGAAGACGTGAAGGTCGTCCCACCGACACAGCCCCCGACACCTGATCCAAAGACCGGAACATGTATCATTGGCGGATGCAGCTCCCAGCTCTGTGTTGACGACACCGGCGAACCGATCGTCTCGACCTGTGAATTTCGTGCCGAGTACGCGTGCTATAACGGCGCGACGTGCGAACGACAAACGAGCGGTGATTGCGGATGGACACAGACGGCAGAACTGACAGCGTGTCTACGGAATCCTCCCCCGTTGGAATAATCACTTCCCAACGGCGAGCGCAACGCCGTATATTTTTTCAACTCCTGCTTCCCGCAACACACGGGCGGCTTCGCGCATGGTTGATCCGGTCGTGATGACGTCGTCGATCAGAATAACGGTGCATGGAATATCTTTTAGATTTGGCCGGACGCGAAACGCATCATGCACGTTCGCGCTACGAAGCGGTCCGGGTTCGAGCTCAGCTTGAGGCTGGATGGAGGAAGAAGCCCGTTCGAGAAGATCCCCTTCCGTTGCCCATGAAAGCAGCTCTTGTTTCATGAGATCGCGGATGACGTCGGCTTGATCAAAGCCACGTGCCCGGACACGTTCTGTCGAACCAATGACGGACTGGATCACAATCGACTCCTCCCCTGCCCACGGCCACGGCGCGTTCCGTTCTTCTTTGGCGCGAGCAATGACCGGTCCGATCGCGTGGATCAAGTCCGTCGCGCTGTCATATTTGAGGCCGTGGATAAGTTTGCGCCAGACGGGATCATGATAAAACCCGATGACGGCAACGCCATCAAGTCCTTCGATATCTTGATCGCGACGGGCGAGCTCGATCTTTCCTCGACATTCATCGCAGCACCACAAACCGAAAGTTCCGCAACCGACGCAGCGGCGCGGGAAGAGCGCGTCAAGAATTAGCGCTCGATATCCTTCCACACCACGTTACTCACGAGATAGGTGTTGTCCGCCTGCCGCTGGAACGTGACCGTGGCTTCTTTATAGAGGATGCGTGTCGGTTTGGATGGATCTCCAGCGTCTTCCGCTTGCTGAACCTGAACGCGGAATGTCATTTCCGAAGCTCCGGCTGCAGCCGAGACGATGTCCGTTGCAACCACACGCGTAAGAACGCCAAAATGCGGGCCCGCAGATGGGTGCGCGGCGATCATGGCGTTCTGTTCGCTGAGGAGCGTTTCACGATAGGAAACCGTGGCGTTGATCAACACGTCATTATATCCGCGGAATCCTTCGCCGCTCGCGCCCGATCCCAAACGCGACACGAAGATGCCTGCAAGATCCTGAAGACGCTTCACATCTGGGGCGACACCAGCTGAGCTTCCTCCGAGTGGGATGGTTGATGTCGCAGGAAGATTGGTTCCAGGGGTGACCTGTCCGGGGAGTTGCGGGGGTTGTTCGACCGTCTTAAAAAATGGTTGCAAGAGATACCAAATGCCGAACGCCAGGATGAGCAGGGCGAGCAGAATCAGGAGGCCGAGTTTTGTGCGTCGTTCCATAGATGAGGGTTAGGTCTTGATGCCGCCTTGATCCGCGGCGAGTTTTTCCTGGAATTCTTTTCGCGACTGTTCAATCTGCAACAACTGTTTCGGATCGGTGGTAACGATCTGATCTTCCGTATACGAGGCCACAACTTGAATGGCCGCATGCTTTTGTCCCGCGAAGAAAATTCCTTCGCCGCGTCCGGATTCGAGGAGCAGATATTTTTCCGACTGTGTAAGCAAGAAGACGCGCGCGATAAGATCGATTGATGCCGGACTCTGTTTGAGCAACAACTGGAGCGACGAGTTGGTCACAATTGCTTGTCCGTAGGGCGATGTCAAAAAGTCGTTCACGTCCTGCGTGATGGTTGTGACGCCGAGATAATATTTGCGACAGCGTTTGACGAGCGCGAAAATAAATTTCGCTGAATCTTCGGATTGCATCAACCACCAGGCTTCGTCGATCACGAGGATGCGCTTTTTGCGTGAGGATCGGACGACGTTCCAGATGAAGTTCACAATCGTGTAGATTGCCATCGGACGAAGTTCGTCTTCAAGATCGCGGACGGAGAAGGTCACCATCTGGTTATCCACACGCACCGTTGTTGGAGAGTTGAGAAGACCGGCAAATGTGCCTTCGGTATATTTCTTGAGACGCACAACGAGATCGCCCGTGCCTTCCATTCCTTCGAGCACATCCTGAAAATCCTGCAGCACCGGCGGTTCAACGGTCGTCAGATCCGCGCCCGGCACGATATCTTTTTTCGCATACGTTTCGAGAAGCGCACGATCGAGAATCGAGTCTTCAGCGACCGTAACTTTCCCCAACATGAGACGAAGAAGACCCTTGAGCGTGATGACGGCACTACGGATGATATCTTCGACGGATACGGCTTCACCCGATGGTCGCGGCAGATCAAACGGGTTGATTCTGGATTGTGAAGCCAACGAAATATTGACGTACGTTCCGCCGACGGCGTCGGACAGATGTTTGTATTCCATTTCCGGGTCGATGACGATGACGTCGGTTCCAAGCATCATCGAACGCAAAATCTCAAGTTTGACCGCATACGATTTTCCCGCACCCGACGTTGCAAAAATGACGGCGTTTGCGTTTTGCAGCGAGAAGCGGTCGAACAAAATGAGCGAGTTGTTGTGACGGTTCACGCCGTAGAGAATACCGTTATCGCTCGTAAGTTCAGCGGACGTGAACGGGAAGGACGACGCGATCGGCGACGTGCTCATGTTGAACGTAATGAGCAGTTCATCATTCCCAAGTGGCAGCGTGGAGTTGAACCCCTGCTCCGCCTGGAAGAAGGCGCGTTTCGTGTAGATCAACATCGATCCGAACGTTGATTCGACGGTCGATGTGAGTCGTTCGAGTTCTTCTTCGGACGTCGTATAAAAGGTGACGTAAAACGCGAATTGAAAAAAGTGCTCAATCCCCTGCGTAAGATCATCACGCAACTGTTCGATGTCGCGGAGCGCCGTTTCGGAGATCGGATCGCGCGGTTTGCCGCTTTCGGAGTCGCTCGTGATCTGTGCTTCAAGAATACCGACTTTCTTTTTGAGTTGCTTAAGCACCACGTCGGCCTTGATCGGATAAAAGAACATGGCCGTATCCATCGTCGCGTTCAGGTTGATGATCGGCGACGCCCAGCCGACCGTCACGTAGCGTGGATAGGTCACGATGAACAGCGTACGCACAAGCACGTCACCAAGTCGTACGAATCCCGGCTCGACTCTCATGGAGGACGGTGCGATCAAATCCTTGATCGTTGCGACGCCCTTACGATAGACACGCTCTTCTTCGAGCGCGACGCGTTCTTCGGCGAGTTTCCGTTTTTGTTCGACCTGACCAGGTCCCTTTTTCAATCCAACGCCGCCGGCGGTAAGGGCCGACGCGTCAAACTCTTTCTTTTTGTCTATTTCGATAGCCATATCATCCTTCAAGTTGAAGTTTTCCTACATCCGTCATGCGCTGGGATTCAAACAGCTCCGGATTATAGACCGTGTAATAAAGCTCGATCAGTGCCTGCGTATCAAGCATCACGGCGTTGAGCGACATCGACTGGAGTCCGCTCATCACCTGGCTCACACGCAACATGAGCGTTTCTTTGTTCTTGCGGAATCGATCTTCGGACAAACGGATGGCAACCGACGGCGTCAGGATTTCAGACATGCGCGCAAAGAATCCCTTTTGCTTGTCGGTCGAAGGATCAAGTGGAACAACGACGTAGAACCGTTTCTGCATGATCTCCCCCAGATCCACCAGTTGCTTCACGTAGTCGCGATAATCGAGAATCTGTCGGCGCAGCAGCTCGTTTGTTTGCCCTTTTTCGGAATCACGAAGCTTCATCAAATAATCGTCGATGTTCATGCGGCGTGACTGAATCACCACCTGAATCGGAAATTCGAGTCCGTTCAAAAATTGCATGTACGCTTGCACAATCGCGTTTTGTTCGTCGACGGACTTGAGCGCGAAGTTGATGCTCGAGACGAGCAGGACGCCGCGAAGTGTTCCGTCTTTCAACACGACAACATCTTCCTTGATTTCGGCGATATCCAAGTAGCGCTGGCTGGGAACGCCCGGTTTTGATCCGGCAAGCTTTTTGCTCTGCATATTATTCTTCCGCTTTATACACTCCCCCCGTATTCACGGTGAGCGAAAGGTCGCGGAGACGGCTCGACGGTGGCCGTTCCTTATGTGGCGTGGTTTGAACGATGACGGGAGCTTGCGGCTTAATCCAGGCGCGCAGTTCCGCATCGAGCGGATTTTTATCCCACACCCGGAGTTTCGCGCGTGTCGATGTCTGGACGAAGTTGGCGAAAAAAATGTGAAACGGTTGTCCATTGATCTTCACGAAGCCGAAGACGGCACCGATCGTGATCGTCAGAAGTCCGATCGGAATAAAATAGATGAAGCTAAACAGCTTGTATTCGATAAACGCGCTGAAGAGCGTCACGAGTGCGATCAAAAATTGACGAACCGTAACCGGACCAAGGATCTGGTCTTCCTTGTCGATGAATTGAGGCACGATGAACTTCTCCGGCATGGATTTGGTTAGAAGTGTAGCGCAGAATTGAGCGCAACGATAGCCGCGATTTCATCGGGCGATAGCGTATCCGATCCGGCTTTGCGTTTTTCCTCGGCCAGCGCCACAACCGGCTTCATGGTGCGGAAGCTTTCGCCGACCAAGGCCATATACGCCCCCTGCAACTTGCTCTCCTGAAACGCACGAATCCCGTCGACTTTCTTATCAAATGATTCCTGCTCCAATGTCTCGATTTTTTGGCGGATTTTCATGGCCGCCTCCTGGGGATTCTTTGAAAGTCGGCGGAATTCCGCAACAGATAACGCCTTCAGCTCTCCGACGAGGCCGACGAGTTGCGGTCCGCCGTATGACATCCCGTCGAGACTCGGTCGTGACGGCGCCTTTTGCGCGAGCTCTATTGTTGCGGGAGAAACTTTGACCTGCGTCGGCACGTCCTTTTTTTGCAACGGCTGCGTCACGGGGACGAGCGGACCGAATTTCGCGGTCTGCACCCGTTCTTCTTTCGCGTCGACCGGATGTGCAGGCGCAACCGGACTTGTTTGTCCGCCCATCACGCGACGCATATCTTCGACAACCTGCGACTTTTGCGCCTCGCCGGTTTTGCGCGTACGAATCTTGTCTTCAAACCATTTGGCGTGCTCTTCAGCCTCGCGCTTGCGCCGATCCTCGATCTTGCGTTTCTGTTCTTCAAGTTGCGTATCGATCTTGCTCTTTTCTTCCTGTGCGATCGTTTCGTGAAACTGCAGATACGCCTGCTCAATCTGCTTCGCGAGACCTTCGGCCTGCGTCGCGTCCATGCCCATCCCGCCGACTTTCGTATCGCGCATGAGCAACTGCTTGAGCTCCATCTGACTGCGCACATTCCGAAGACGCGATGAGATCACATTGCGTAACCGTTTGGAGATATATTCGTCATCCGGTTTGTACGTCAGCGTTTGCACCGTGGCTTCGATGGCTTTATCGAGCTCGCTTGATGGACCGGGTTTCGGCATCCGTGCCTGAATCGCCGCAATTTCTGCTTCATCCGGTGAAAGCGGAACATCCTGCGCGATAACAGGCGGAGCGACCGGAGCCGCCTTCTTCCGTGCTTCATCCGACAACCAATTCGCGTATTCGTCTTCCGACATCACGTTTGCGCGTGAAATAATGTCGTTCATTGCCGCGAGCGCCTTGTCCGCCGTGGGACGATCAAGCCCGAGTCCGCCCACGTCGATACTGCGTGTCAGCGCGTCCAATACTTGCACATCGGCGCGCACGCCTTTTGCTTTGCTTAAAATAAGTTCGCGCAACCGCTCACGTATCGGTCCACCCATGAGAGAAAATCCGGCGGAAGATGCGACTTCCGTCGCAGCTCCGGAATACGTCAACGGTTTCACATAGATCTGATAATGCGAAACCGGCGGCAGCTTCAGGTTTTCCGCACGCGCCACTTCCATTGCGTTCGGTTTCAGACGATCACCGAACGGCAAAAAACGCTCCGCGAGAAGCTGTGCGTACATCGTATCGCGCTGTTCCTCGCTGAGACGCGATCCGAATTCTTCTTCGAGGGCAACAAGATATCCCTCAAGATCGGTTTTTCCACCAAGAACAAGACGATCGAGGTCCTCGAGGAGGATTCGATCATCGTCGCTTAACGAAAAGTTTTTCTGGACCGATGTGGATGACGCTGCGTAGCGCGGTGACAAAAAAAACTGCAGCGCGGCGGGGTCGAGGTCCACGTTCTCCGTTGACGGAGGCTCCGCAGGCGCCGCCGCGGGAACGGGCACGACCGGACTCGGCTCGACGATCGCTTCGGGAACAGGTGGTGTTGGTGCGGATGGGGCTGGAGGCGGTTGCACACCCACAGACGCTGCGAGCCCGGGTCCGGTTGACGTTATGTCCGGAGTCATAGACTAGGCATTACCTCCTCCGCGCGGCGGTTCGATATCCGGTGGAACATCCCCCTTGCGGGCCTGTTTCGAGGCCTTTTTGTCGAGATCCTTTTCCATCTTCTGTTCTGGAGTTCGCGAACGCATCTCGCGAACGGTCCCAGCGGCACGGCTCGCAGCTCCGGAGACAGCACCTCCTGCTGATCGCGCTGTTCCGCCCACCGAGGAAGCTGCGCGCGTCGCAACGTTATTCCGCAGACCATATGCTTTTTGATCGTTCCGCAAATCCCACGCGCGCGTCGCCGTTGTCGCGGCATCTACCGGATTGTCGATGCCACCTGATCGCATACGTTGGATAACGGCTCTGGATTCCGGCGATGTCGGATTCGTCGCGACTCCCGCGTATTCTTCTTTGCTGATCTGGAGACTCGCGAATTGTTTTTCAAGACGTTTTCCTTCGGCATCAATCAAGTCAACGAGCTCACGCAATTTCTTTTGCGCTGCCGTATTCCCCTGTGATTCTGCGCGTACATATCCATTTATGAGCGCATCATTCGTGACCGCGATCGCCGCCTTTTGACGGGCTTCATTCAACCCGTTCGGATTCTTGGCGAGGCTCGCCGTATCAAGATTCGCGATCCATTTCAAACTTTCATCGTTGTCCTCGCGTAATCCCTTTGCAGCTCCCTGCATCGCCTGGCTAAACGAATTGCGATTCGCCTCGTTCTCAAAGACACCGGCCTGATTGAATTTGAACGCTTCGACAAGGGATGCGCCGGCTCCGGCCATCGCCACACGCGCCGCATCCGCTTCGGGACTGTCATCGCGGAACGAGGCGAGTCGCTGACGGCCTTCCGCAATCGCCGCTTCATTCCGCGCGTTGTTCGTGACCGCCGATTTGAAATCCTGTTTCACATTCGCAACGAAGACGCCGCCAACTTTCCCGGCTTCGTCTTTCGAAACGAAGTATCGTGCCGCATCCGCTGCCGCAATCGAATCTTTGTTTCCGCCCATCGCGGCAAGCTGTACAGCGATCTGCTCAGGCTTCATCGCGTCGAGGTTGGCCATGAAATATTTTCCACGATCGCCCTTCTGTACCATTTCCCACGTCTTTGCGTTGCCTTCGTTCTGAATCCTATTCCCCTGATCATCAACCAACCCAAGCGCACGCGCATGAGCAATCGCGGTTCGACCGTCGCGCATGGCGTTGGTCGGAATCTTTTCGAGATACTTCTTCGGATCTTCGACGCTCGCACCCATGATCGAACCGAATTCTTTCCAATCCTTGCGCAGGCTCGGATTCTTTTCCATCGCTTCCTTATACTTCTCGTATTTCCCATCATCTCCGATGCGCTCAGCAAGCTCCATTCCGCCCTTCACGTCTTGCGCGGCGCGATCGAGCGCCATCGCTTCGGCGTATGCCGCAAGACGGACCCCATCCTTGGCAAGCTCCGGATTGTCTTTCGCGATTTCTGCCTTCATGTTTCTGGTACGAGCTTTCAACCCAATGCCATTCGTCGCGCTTTCCGCAAGACGGAGCTTCGCCGCATCAGCCGCCGCGCCGCTTCCCTTGCTCATGCGACGGAAATACGCATCCGCACCGGCCGGATCCAGACTTTCTGCAACCTTGGTCTGCGCAGCGTACTGTGCTTTTCGTTTTGCACCTGCCTGTGCACCCTGATATCCCGCCAACGCGGCAAACGTTTCTTGTCCGGCACCACCAAGACGTGATGAAGCGGCGAGTCCCGCGCGACCGGCAAGACCCCGAATATTCACACCTCTATCAATCGCGTTAAATCCGGCTGATCCCGCAGCGCCAGCCGTCCTGCCTGCGATGCGCGCCGATTTCCCGGTCAAACGCGCGGCAAGCCGAGCACCCTGCACAGCGATCCCTCCACCGGAACTGACGCCCTTTGCAAAACTTCCGAGGCTTGATGAGAGCCCTGCGGATGTTTTCACCGCGAACTGCACGCCTGCGAGCAGGAAGGCGACGGCGACCATGAACGTCGCGATGTCCTTTGCGTTTCCTACTTCAGAAATAAACTCATTGATACTACTGACCTCCGTAGAATCGGTTTTGTTATATAAATCATCAAATCCGCTGCCGCCTTGCGCAATCGCAAGTGCCAGCCATAAGAAAAACGCCATCACCGGCCCGCCAATCAACATGCTGCTGAGGTTCTTCCAAAAATCGTCCGTGAACGCCGACATCGCCTTCGAAAGTTTTCCTGGAAGCGCGAGGGCAAAAAACGCCATCGGCGACATGATGAGAATCATCCAGAGTCCGATGATGCGATAAAGGATGAACGCGATCATGATCACGAGAATCGTCAGCACGATCCCGAGCATCATGATGGCAAGCATCGATGCAACGAGCAGGTTCGTCAGACTCCCCGCATCAAGGTCCGTCAGCTCCTTATTCAACTGCGTTACTTTATTGAGCTTTAGCAGGTTGATAAAGTTTCCTCCGGCTGCCGGCTTGAACGCATTCACGAACGTCAACATGATCACCTGCGAAAAGTCGATCATGAGCCCGATCAACGTTTTGGAAAAGTTGATCAGGACCGCCATGAGCAAAAGTTTCGGCAACACTTTGTCGTATTTGAGCTCGCCGTACCCGATGATCGTCGAAAAAGCGGAAACGAGCAGGATGACGATAAAGAACATGTTGACCACGTCGCGTACGAGCACCCATCCGATCACAACCGGTGCGGCTTTGACGAAATTGTTGTAGCTTGCGAGCTCGATCAGAATGTTGACGAGCAAAATAACGAGCTTGCCGAGAAAATCAATGACGATCGCAAGGAGCGTACCGATCTGACCGAAGATCCAATTCGAAAGATCATCCAGTGCATCCGCAGAAGCCGCGCGCGTCACACCAAGAATACCGATGACCAAAAAAACAGAGAGAAGCGTCGCTTGTCCGCGCCTCGAAGCAACCGTCGTCAATACGCGTTCCCCCATGGCGCGTAATCCTCCTAATTTCATTGCAAGAAGTATACCACATTCACCCTCTGTCATTCCGACCGAGGAGGCTCTGCGACGAGTGGAGGAATCTGCTTGAATTCGATCGAAAAAAACAGATCCCTCAACTGCGTCGGACTTCGCTCGGGATGACAGGGGGTCGGGGTGACACAAGGCTTAATCCCTGCTAAGATCACACAAGAAAGATAGTCGCATGAAGGTTGATTTTCTGAATGGCTCCCAGGAGCGAGTTGCCCGCCGTACGACGGTGACCGTCGCGGCGGCTTTTACGCTATTCGTGGGACTTTTAGCTGCAATCGGAGCAGGCGCTTCATACCGCTCGGCCTCGAACGGCACCGGCGTCCTCGGTGAAATCGGCAATCTGCCGGTGATCGCGGATATCCGCAAGCTCGTTCTCGGAAGCGATGCGAATGCACAGGATCCAACCGCAACTCCGGATGGACGTCTCAATATCATGCTCTTCGGTGTTGGTGGTGCGGGTCATGACGGCTCACAGCTGACAGACACCATCATGCTCGCATCGGTGGATCTCAAAGGCGAGCGCGTCGGACTCCTTTCGATTCCGCGCGACATGGCGTATCCGCTCGGCGGCACGCGCTTCCAAAAAATCAACGCGGTGAACGCCTACGCGGAGCAAGAAAATCCCGGCCAAGGTGCGATCGTCGCTGCAAATTCGATCGGCAAGCTTCTCGGCGTCCGGATTGATCATGCGATCAAAATCGATTTTGCCGGATTCGAAAAATTCATCGACGCGATGGGCGGGATCGATATCGACGTCGAGCGCGCATTCACCGACACGCAATATCCGACCGAAGACGAGGGCTGGCAAACAATCAGCTTCAAAAAAGGACGTCAGCACATGAATGGAGCGCAAGCACTCATCTATGCCCGCTCGCGTCACGGCTCGAATGGCGAAGGTGGTGACTTCTCGCGCAGTTATCGTCAGCAGCTCGTGATCTCGGCGGTGCGCGACAAGTTGCTCTCTCTCGGCGTACTGGCAAATCCAGGAAAGCTCGCCGAACTCTGGGGCGTCGTCTCAAGTCACGTCCAAACCAACATCTCGCCATGGGATGCCGTCAAACTCGCACCGCTCGCCTCGCGCTTTGATCGCGATCACATCGTGACCCGCGTTCTCTCGAATGATGCGGACGGCGAACTCTACGATGCCAACGTGGAAGGCGCAGGCTACATGCTCTTCCCGAAAAAACCGGATTGGTCCGAAGTCCGCGCCGTCGCTGCCAATCCGTTTGAAACGAAAGAAGAAACGGAAGCTCGCGAACGTCCAAGCGAAGATGTCCGCGTCGAAGTAAAGAACGGAACCATCCGCACCGGATTCGCCGGTCAGGTGGCTGATGAACTGAAAAAGAAGGGCTACCTCGTGACCTCGACGGGCAACGCCGTGCAACGCGGGTACGAGCGAACCGTCATCTTTGACCTCACCGGAGGTAAAAAATCCACCGAACTCGCACGTCTCAAAAAACTTCTCGATGCCAACGTGTCATCTGTCCTCCCCGCGTGGCTTTCCGGCGATGCCGCCACTCGCGTCGTCTATTCCGAAGGCCTAACTGCAGAACCGATCAGCGCCACCTCCAGTGAATTCCTGATCATCCTTGGCGAATCAACGCTCGGATTCATCCAACCATAACCGCTATGCCCGCCAAGAGACTGAAAAATTTCCCGCTCGTCGCCATCGTGGGCCGGGCCAACGTCGGAAAATCCACACTGTGGAACCGCTTGACCGAAACCACGCGCGCACTTGTGTCGAACGTTCCGCACACGACACGTGACCGTAATTTCGGTCTCGTGATTTGGCGTGGCGAAGGCATCGAAGTCGTCGACACCGGAGGCATGGATGCGGATCAGGGATCCTCGATCGGACGCGGCATTTTGCAGCAGGCAGCGCTCGCGATCAAAGAAGCGGACCTCGTGCTCTTCGTCGTGGATGGAAAGGACGGCGTATTGCCGCAAGACAAGGATCTCGCAAAATACACGCGTGCGTTGAACAAGAATATTCTTCCCGTTGCAAATAAAATCGATCAACCAAAGCAACTCACGCTCGCGGTCACCGAAGACATGTGGAGCATGGGGCTTGGCGAACCTGTCGGTATCTCGGCAGGCATCGGTCGCGGCGTTGGAGATCTTCTCGATCGGATTTACAGTGAACTTGCGAAACGCAACAAGCCGCCGCAACCGATTGAAGATAATAAGGGACTCAAGATCGTCGTCATGGGTCGTCCGAACGTCGGCAAATCATCACTCGTGAACGCGATCATGGGCGAAGAGCGTGTCATCGTCTCCCCTATCGCCCACACGACGCGCGAACCACAAGACACAAGTTTCGATTGGAACGGCGAACGCGTCACGCTCGTTGACACTGCCGGTATGCGCAAGCGCAGTAAGATCGAAAAAGGATTGGAAGACGCGGGCATCGAACGCAACCGCCAGGCGCTCATGCAAGCCGACGTCGCGATTCTCCTGTTCGACGCGAGCGAAGATCCCACAACGCAAGACCGCCATCTCGCCGGACTTTTGGAAGATGCGGGACGCGGACTGATCCTCGTCGCGAATAAATGGGATCTTGTCGAAAACAAAGCGACGGGATCAACGAAGGCCTATGAACAAAGCATCCGCCAACTCTTTCCGTTCTTGAGCTGGGCGCCGATGGTGTTTATCTCTGCGAAAGAACATCAGCGCACCGATAAGCTGCTCGATCTCGCATTCAAGGTTCGTGAAGAACGCCGACGCCGTATCATCTACAACGCGCTGCAACGTTTCCTCAAAACCGTCGTCGCACGCAAGAAACCGATCGCATCACTTGGACCTGCATCGCCGTATCTCCATGATGTGGAACAGGTTGGCATTGAACCGCCCTCCTTCCTCATCACCGTGCGTGGAAATAAGGAATCCGTGCATCCGTCATGGCTGCGTTATTTTGAAAACCGTCTTCGTGAAAAATTCGGCTACGAAGGAACGCCGATCATCGTAAAGGCACGCAACGTCCAACTCGGCAAACCCCGCGTGATGGATAAGACGGGACAAAAACCGAAGAAGCATCCGTGGGCGCGCAAACGCAAACCGATCGGACGCCGCGTCGGACGATACTAATATGAAACTCGTCGTAGGATTGGGAAATCCGGGCAAAGAATATGAACTCACGCGTCACAACGCGGGATTCATGGCGCTTGATACGTTTGTCGCCGAATACGGTCTTGAATGGAAAAAAGAAGTGCGGCGTCATGCGCTCTTGGCACAAACGACCATGAACGATGAAACGATATTGCTCGTAAAGCCGCAAACGTTCATGAACGAGTCGGGAGCATCGGTCCAGGGGTTTATCAGTTTTTTCCACATCGCTCCCGAAGACGTTCTGATCGTCCATGATGAAATGGATTTGGAAGCAGGGCGTCTCGCATTCATTGGAAAAGCCGGACACGCGGGTCACAACGGCGTACGCGATATTCAAGAACGCCTTGGTACAAACGAAATCGCCAGACTGCGACTCGGTGTTGGCCGACCCGTTGGACCCATCGAAAAAGAAGATTGGGTTCTGATGCGACCTGAAGGAGAGGATCGGACAAAGATCGCGGAAACGATCCAGTCTGCCGTTCCCGCCATCGAAACATGGATCAACGGGAGTCTCGTAAAAGCAATGAACGAGTGGAACTAGGACAATTCCCCAGCATAACGACCCGCTTGACGGGTCGTTTTATTTTTGGCAGCGGTAGATATATGTGGGATGACGATCGCAAAGGCTGGCTCACGCTTGCGTGGTTCAGCGGATTCGGATCCAGAACGCTGCGTAAACTGCGTCGTCGTTTTGACGGTGATGGCGTGCGTGCGATGAAGGCAACGCGGAAACAGCTCCTGCACTGTGGGATCACGGAACGTGCGAGCGACGGCTATCTCGCTTTTCGAAGCAAGGTAGATCCAGACATGCTGATGCGGCGGCTTGATGCGGAGAGCATCCGCTTCGTTTTGCCTCCGGATGATGAATATCCCTCGTATCTTCTCCATGCGAGTGATCCGCCGGAGAGTCTCTTTATTCGTGGTGCCCCGATTGTGCTGACGCGTCCCGTGGCTGTCATCGGAACGCGTGCCATGACGCACTATGGCGCAACAGCAACCAAGCTTCTGGTCGGAGAATTGGCGAGAGCCGGTTGTGAAATTATTTCCGGGCTCGCGCTTGGAATTGATGGGATGGCTCATCGCGCCGCGCTTGATGCCGGTGCAAGGACGATCGCCGTGCTTGCCGGTGGGATAAACGATGATGCGATTTATCCGCGCAACCATCTTCGACTCGCGGCGCGCATTCTGGAAGAAGGCGGATCGATCGTCAGTGAATTTCCGCCTGGAACCGAAAGCCTGCGCCATCTCTTCCCACTCCGGAACAGGATTATCGCTTCGATGAGCACGGTGACGATCGTGGTCGAAGCCGCGGAATCTTCGGGCTCACTCGTCACTGCAAAACTCGCCCTCGAAGAAAACCGAGACGTTTTTGCGGTCCCCGGCCCCATCACAAGCGAGCAATCTGCGGGGACAAACCGCCTCCTCGTCCACGGGGCGACGCCTTGCTTGAACGCTCAGGACGTCTTGTCCCTCTTTGGAAAAAACGTCTCCCCGCCTCCAAAACCGCCTCCGCTCTCCGAAGAGGATCTCGATCTTCTCCAGCTCCTCGAGCGTCCATTTCATATCGACGACATCATCCGCACTCTCGAACTCCCGACAGCAACGATCACGAGCCGCCTCGCCGTCCTCGTGCTTCATGGCTGCGTTGAGCAACAAAGTGGCGATATGTACGCACGAAGCGCGATGGGACGGGCTGCCGTAGAAACCGAATAGTCTCCCCTTTTCCCCTTCCTTATATATATCTGATTGACAATCCTCTCATTTCAGATTATCTTCCGTAGCATTGTATGAAACTGGTTATTGTCGAATCGCCAACCAAAGCCAAAACCATCACGCGTTTTTTGGGCAAGGATTACAAGGTCCTCGCCAGCTTTGGACACGTCCGTGATCTTCCCAAGTCCAAGCTTGGCGTTGATATTGAACACGGATTTGAACCGACATATACCGTCTCGGCTGACCACAAAACGAAGGTCAAAGAAATTAAAGACGCGGCCAAGAAAGCCGACGCCATCCTGTTCGCAACGGACGAAGACCGAGAAGGCGAGGCCATCTCGTGGCATTTGGCGCAGATTTTGGATCAGGAACCGGAAAAACTGAAGCGCATTACGTTTCACGAAATTACGGAAGAAGCCATCACGCACGCGATTGAGAATCCGCGGGCGCTTGATCTTCATCTTGTAGAAGCCCAACAAGCACGTCGCATCATGGACCGTCTTGTCGGATATAAACTCTCCCCTTTTTTGTGGCGCAAGGTTCGTCGCGGACTCTCCGCGGGTCGCGTGCAATCCGTGGCCGTGCGTATCATCGTTGATCGTGAACGCGAAATTAAGGCGTTCATTCCGCAAGAATATTGGAGCATCGAAGGTTCGTTTAAAACGAAGGCTTCAGAGGATATGTTTGATGCAAAGCTTCACGCGCTCGACGGAAAATCGCTCGATAAGATGGCGATCGGAACGAAAGAAGAAGCCGACAAACTCGTTACTGAACTAACGGGAGGATCGTTCAAGGTGGAAACGGTTGAGTCGAAAGAAAAAAAGGCCTCCCCTCCGGCGCCGTTTACGACGTCGACGTTGCAGCAGGAAGCGAATCGTCGTCTCGGATTTTCTGCGAAGCAGACGATGACGATCGCGCAAAAACTGTATGAAGGTATGGAGGTCGGAACCCAGGGTGCCGTCGGTCTTATCACCTACATGCGTACCGACTCGGTTAACCTCGCTGATCGATTTTTGAAGGATGCGACCGCGTTTTTGAGTGAAGCGTACGGCAAGGAATACGTTCTCGATGAAGTGCGCAAATACAAAACGAAGAGCAAGGGCGCGCAAGAAGCCCACGAAGCTATTCGTCCGACGGATCCGGCACGCACGCCTGATGAGGTCGCCGCGTATCTCGATCCGGGTCAACTCAAACTCTATCGTTTGATCTGGCAACGTGCACTCGCAACCCAGATGCCGGATGCAAAATTGCTGGGCACATCCGCCGACCTCGTTTCGGGCCGCGCAATGTTTCGCGCAACAGGCCAGCAAGTGACGTTTGAGGGATATCTCAAACTGTATCCGGATCAGGATAAAGACAAGTTTTTGCCACAACTCACACAGGGCTCGTCCGTCATCGCCGAAACGATCGAAGGCAAGCAGCACTTCACCGAACCGCCAGCGCGCTATTCGGACGCCACGCTCGTTAAAGAGCTTGAAGAATTCGGCATCGGACGTCCGTCGACGTACGCTTCAACGATCTCGACGATCATTGATCGCGGCTACGTGGAACGTGACGATAAAAAGCGTCTTGGCCCGACCGATATCGCTTTCGACGTCACCGATCTCCTTGTAAAACAATTCCCCGATATCGTTGATCTTGAGTTTACGGCGCGCATGGAAGCCTCGCTCGACAACATTGCCGAAGGCATCATGGAGTGGCGCCCGCTCATCACGGCGTTCTACGGTCCGTTCCAGAAGACGCTTGAGATCAAAGAAAAAGAACTTGAAGCCGAAGCCGAAAAAGAAGCAGAAGGTCAGGTTTGTCCGAAGTGCGGAAAACCGATGTCCGTAAAACGCGGCCGCTTTGGAAAGTTTCTTGCCTGCACCGCGTATCCGGAGTGCAAGGGAACGAAGCCGCTTGCAGGCGAGGCGCCACGCCCCACTGCCGAACCGACGGACGAAAAATGTCCGGAATGCGGAGCGATGATGGTCAAGAAAGTCGGCCGCTTTGGTCCCTTCCTCTCCTGTTCACGCTATCCCGACTGCAAGCACATCAAGAACATCGAAAAACCAGTTCTCGATTCCGAGGGGAATCCGATCATCTGTCCCAAGTGCAAGCAGGGACACATCACTGAGCGCAAATCAAAGAAGGGAAAAATCTTCTTCAGCTGCAATCGCTATCCTGATTGCGATCAGGCGTTCTGGGATCGTCCGAGCGGAGTTCCGTGTCCGGAATGCAAATATCCGACATTGACGTACAAGGGCAAAAATAAGATCGTATGTCCGAACGAAGGGTGCGGCTATAAAGCCGAACGCGAAGACGCAGAGTAAAAAAAATCCCCGGAAGATCCGGGGATTTTTTATTTCTTTTCTTTTTCGTCGGTATGCTTCAGCATCCAATCGAGAACCTTTTCCGGAAACAGGGCGTAATTTTTAAGTTTGGTGACAAGATCCGTTTCAAACATATATTTGAGACCTCTGTCGAACCATTCCGTTGTTTTTGCGAATGCATTGAAGATACTCCCGATGCCGAATACCCCTGCGGCACCCGCCGCACCGGCCGCTCCAACGCCGATACCGATCGCGCCAATTCCTTTTTTCTTCGGTGCTTCGTATGGCTCAGCCCGCGATACAACGGGAGGCGCTTCCTCTGCCGCTTGCGGAGCGGGGTACATCCGTTCTGCAATAGATTTAACAGCGATGGGATCCACGTCTTTTAGATCAACCTGTTCGATAATCGCGTCTTCCATCTTTAGACGATCCGCGCCAGCCATCGCTGCTACGGCCGCCATCGCAAGTAACGCTTCTGGAGACTGTCGAAGTTGTTTGGAAAGCGCTTTCATGCTTTTCAATCTCGACATCTCGCGCACATCTTCCTTGCCCGTTCGTCGTTTTTCATCTTCCAAGAGATGCAGCATTCTCTCGGCATCCTCTCCGTATTCCTTGAGAGCTTTCTTGAGCTCCTTTGCTTTTTCATTCTCGACATCCACACGTTCAACAAGCTGCTGCCGTTGTTCTTCCCTCACGAGTTCGGGTTTCTCGATCTTTGTTTTTGCTTCCTCTGTCGCGCGCTGGATCTCTTGCTCTGCGTTCTTTTTTTCTGCTCGAATGGATTCCGCGATACCGGACACGCCTTCGGACTCCGCATACTCCTCCGCTTCGCGCGCTGCTTTTTCAACCTCTTCCAACGCGTTTCCCTGCAGTTCCTCAAACGATATTTCCGGATGCTCAACGCGATCCGGCTTCTTGGAAGTTGGATATTCACCCGATTCGCGTTCTGTTTGAGAAGGAAGGGTGGGGAGTGCTTCAGAGGTTTTGGCCATACATGAAGGACATCATAGCAAAAAATGGCTCTATTGAGGAAATAACTGATTGCCAAGCAGCCTTGACAAAATGGCTATTTTATGCTATTCTCGGACTTCGTAGCTGAAACAGGATTCTCCTCGTTTTTGGCTCTACGATACCCACGTTCCAACGAAAGGGGGCCCGATGGCCCATTTCCCGGTCCAAATCAACTTTCACACAAAGAGTGCCGACCTTGCCAAGCGAATCATCGACGAGCTCGGCATCGACGAGCATGAGACGATCGATCGCGCTGCTCTGGAGCGCGTCAACGAAGGACGTCTCGAAGAAATGCGTGCACGAAAAAAGGAACCTCTACGCCCCGGCATCGGCGACACGGGGAAAGCCGTGTTCGGCAAGCAGGGCGTCAACCACGTTCGTCTCGATCAGTACTTCGAGGATCTCCTCGCGCAAGGCTTTCAACCTGCCTACAAGGTCTGGCACAAGACCTCTGTACGGGACCAAAAAACGCAGGAAGACGTCGACAAGTTCACGATCCGTGTCGTGGTGGCGCTGAAACGCGACATCCACACCGAGCTCCCTCCGGAGTTCACAGAGACGTTTCGCGCGTTTCTCGCGTCCGGCGTCTGGTCTCATTGCCACGTGTGGCAGAACAACAAGAACGACACCGTGAACGTCACCGGCCAGTTCGAGCGCAACGTGCGACGCTATCGCGTCCTACGTCTCGACGACCACGGCGATTACACCACGCCCGAAGCCATCGCTCCTTCCCAGGACATCGCCATCAACACCCGCTGAGTGCACGGTCTGCGCTCACTCAACCACCCCTGTTCGAGAAATCGGACAGGGGTGGAGTTTTGTTTAGATTATTCTTCGCCGCCCGTTTCTTGCTGAATCACATCACGACGAACGAGAACGTCTTTGAACCGCGCGCGGATATCAGCGAGATCACTTTCTCCCAACTCTTGAAACGTATCGATGTCCCCTCCTGGAACCCATTCCGGCACGGGTAATCCTTCATAGAGTTTAAAAACGTGCGAGAGGCACGACGTCGCATATGATCCTTTGCCGAGTGAAAATCGAATAATCCATCCTTGCGGCACGCGTTTCTGCTCAAGATCAACCGGAATGACCATCGAGGGAATCGATTTCGTCGATGTAGGAATATAAGGAAACATCGCGAGTGCGTCACGATACGCAAGCGTTCCATCCTGTCGCATCAACGCTTCGTATTCTGGAAGCGGTCCTGTTGGCGTCAGTGGCAATCGCAGATCACGCGGCGGCTCGGTGCCGTTTTCGACGTGTGCGGAAAGCGTGCGATTCATCAGCCATGAACCGTAGGCGTACACCCAAAGCTTCACCTGATCTTTGATGATCGAAAGCGCGGCGCGCGTTTTTTTCGGATCCTGACGGAGCGCTTTCAAAAGCTTGATTTCGTCGCGCAGCGTATACGGAAAGTTGGATGCGACTTCGAGCATCGCGTCCCAATCACCGTAGGATTCTCCAAGCGCTTTGCGCACATCACTGAAGAGCGGAACGTCGAACGGTCCGGGTTCACCAAAATACATGCGTAGAACACGCTCGATGTCGTTTTTGAGAATCGATTGCCCAAGACGATGCGAGATGAGGCGCGTACCAAAACGCTGGGGACCAAAAATATTGTAAAAACCCCGTCGCTGCAACACATCGAGTTGTGCGTCGATGGAATCCTCCGAGGAGGAACGAATGAGAATCGTAAAACGGTTTCCCGCCAAGTCCCCGGGCTGAAGCGCGCCGCTCCCGTATTCGATCGGACGGAGAAACAGACGTGCGTGGTTCACGGCTTCCGCTTCTTCTCGCGTCACGCCGCGCAAACTCAGGCGCTGGCTTGTTACGGCCATCGCATCCTTGATTCCCGCATATCCGATCCGATCCATTTCGATCCCGAGAGCCGCCGCGAGATCGGTCACGGCATGCGGACCGGAGATTCCGGCTTTGACGAGATCCGCCCAGAGCGTGCGCCGATCCTCCTGATCTTGAAACGCCGGCGCTCCGGAAAGCGGAATGACCCGACCGTCGGTCAGGATTTCTTCGACCAAAAAATCGTGCGGATATAATCGCAAATATCCGGCGGGCCGGTTTTGAGGCAGATACGTCACGCCGATGCGACCGAGGATGAAATCCTGGTCCGGCGAATGTTCGCGGTATACCCGCTCGGGATTGCTCGCACGGACGCGATCAACCAACTCCTTTTCCTGGGCGTGGAGGTCCTGCGTTTGCATGGACGGCATGCGGGCCAGCGTATCATCCGTACGCGCCCTTGTCTCTCGGTTGCGTGGCGCATAGGATGGAGCTATGACTGCCGACACCGCCTTCGAGCGTCTTGATCGGATTCTTCGGGAATCGTATCCCGGAGCGGATTTGGATATCGTAAAACGTGCGTATGTGTTTGCGGCCGATGCGCATCGTCTCCAAAAGCGCGCTTCTGGCGAACCCTACATCATTCACCCACTGGCGACGGCTACAACGCTTGCCGAAATGCGTTTACCGATCCCGATCATCGTCGCCGGCATTCTGCATGATGTTCCCGAAGATACGGAACGGACGCTTGAAGATGTCGAAACGGAATTCGGACCCGAAGTCGCGAAGCTTGTTGCGGGAATCACCAAACTTGGAAAAATCAAATATCGCGGGATGGAGCGCTATATCGAAAACCTGCGCAAAATGTTTTTGGCGATGGCCGAAGACGTACGCGTTGTCGTCATCAAATTCGCTGATCGGTTGCACAATCTCGAAACGCTTGATGCGATCCCGCCGAAAAAACAGTATCGTGTCGCGCTTGAAAGTCTCGAAATCTACGCGCCCATCGCGAGTCGTCTTGGCATGGGCGAAATGAAGGGCCGACTCGAAGACGCGGCGTTCAAATACGTCTATCCCAAAGAATTCGATTGGACGCGCAAGATCGTCGAAGCGACAGCCGTCGAGCGACAAACCTATCTCGACAATGTCATGCGGGAAACCACGGACAGCCTCGTCGAAGCCGGACTCAAGGAGGTCGAAGTTCATGGTCGCGCGAAACATTTGTATTCGACGTACCGCAAGCTCCTGAAAAACGAACGGAACATTGCGCGCATCTATGACCTCATGGCGATGCGTGTCATCGTCCCCACGGTTGGCGATTGTTATGCGGCGCTTGGCATCATCCATGGTCGCTGGACGCCGCTCAAAGGACGTATCAAGGATTACATGGCGCAGCCGAAACCGAACGGATATCAATCACTGCACACAACGGTTTTTTGTGATGACGGCGAAATCGTGGAGTTCCAGATCCGCACGCCGGAGATGCATCGCGCAGCTGAATACGGTATCGCCGCCCATTGGTCCTATAAAGTGGTTGATCCCTCGAAACCAGCTCCGGAATCCAACATTGACTGGGTCGGACAACTCGCGGATATCCAACAGGAGCTTGTAGATAAAAAAACGTACATGAGTTCGCTCGAAGAGCTCAAAATCGACGTGTTCAAGGACCGCATCTTTGTGTTCACTCCGAAAGGCGATGTTATCGATTTGCCGGATGAATCAACGCCAGTTGATTTTGCGTATGCTATTCATACCGATATCGGCAATACATGCACTTCCGCCAAGGTGAACGACGAACTCGCGCCGCTGGAACGCACACTCAAGAGCGGAGATATCATCGAAATCATGACGGATAAGAATCGAAAAGGGCCCAATCCTGATTGGTTGAAATTTGTAAAAACCCATCACGCGAAAAGCAAAATCCGCCAATACGCTCGTGCAGGTATCACGGCGTGGATTCGAGGCGTTGGAAAACTCCTGGGAACGAATTGATTACTCTCCGACGATTTTCTTTCGGATGGTTTCGAGATCCTCGTCGTTCAAAAAACGGATGCGGACTTCGCCTTCGCCACGCGCATCGCGTTTGACGGTCACTCTGGTCCCAAATGCGGCACGGAATTGCTGTTCGAGCGCGGCGAGGTTCGGGTCGATGCCAACGGAACGACGTGGATGCGCGACGCGGGCTTCCGTCTGACGGACCGTGAAATTCCCGGCGACCATTTGTTCAAAAAGTGAAAGGCGTTCCTGATCGGTTGGAAGAGAAAGGAGTGTACGCGCGTTCGACATTGAAATCGTTCCTTCCATGAGCGCACGCTGAATCAAATCCGGAAGCTGCAGCAGACGGATAATATTTCCGACTTGCGGGCGGCTCTTTCCAACGCGAACGCCAACTTCGTCCTGCGTCATTCCGAATTCGTTCTGAAGCCGAAGATACGCGTGCGCTTCTTCGATCGGATTCAAATCCGAACGCTGAACGTTCTCGATGATCGCGAGCTCCATTTTCTGTTGTTCCGTCGCGGATCGGATCAATGCCGGAATCTCTTCGAGTCCTGCGATCTTTGAGGCACGCAAGCGACGCTCCCCCGCGATCAGCTCGTACCGACCATCGTTCTTCACCGTCACGACGATCGGCTGAAGGATGCCATGTTCTTTGATCGAACCGACGAGATCTTCGAGGTCACCGTGATCAAAGTGCGTACGTGGCTGATGCGGATTCGGATCAATCCGATCGAGCGGCAACATCTGTACGGAGGTACCCGGACCGGACGAAGCTGCCGCCCGGATAGGCGGATGCATGTCGTTCATGGCGGGAGATCGTTGCGGGATAAGCGCGCCGAGTCCGCGTCCCAGCCCTGATTGTCGTCCGAGCATACAAAGAAAAATTAGGACTTGCTAAGGAGTGCCATGTGCTGCTCTTCGCTGTCGATGATTTCGCGCGCCAACCGTTCGTACGCTTTTGCGCCTTTTGATGAGCCGTCAAAATTCACGATCGAACGACCGAAGGACGGAGCTTCGGCCAATCGGACATTTCGCGGAATAACGGAACGAAAAATATTGTTCGGAAAATATTTATACAATTCCTGCATCACATCGTCGGACAGCTTATTGCGCCCATCATACATCGTAAGAACGGCACCCAGCACTTCGAGCTCTGCACGCAAATTCTGTTTCACGAGATTCACCGTCTCAAGCAACTGTCCGAGACCTTCAAGCGCGTAGTATTCCGTTTGAACCGGAATCAATACTTCGTCCGCCGCAACGATCCCGTTCAAGGTGATCAGACCGAGCGTCGGCGGACAATCGATCAGAATATAATCGTAGTCGTTACGAACTTCCAAAAGTGTATCGTAGAGTTTGAATTCTCGGCGCGGCATTCCGACGAGCTCGATGTTCAGACCGGCAAGATGCTTCGTCGCCGGCGCAATACGCAATGTTTCGTGTGCCGTCGGTTGCACGATGTCACGCATGCCAACGTGCCCTAGCACCGCCTCATACACGCCACGTTCGAGACCTTCGTGATCAATTCCGATGCCAGAGGTCGCATTCGCCTGCGGATCAAGATCCACGATCAATACGAACTTCCCGGCTTCGGCCAGATACGCGCCAAGATTGATGGCCGTCGTGGTTTTCCCCACGCCGCCCTTCTGGTTTACGACCGAAATAATCCTCCCCATATCGCGCTCATTTTACGCGCGTTGAGACCGTTCCGGCAAGGGTTGAGAATCCTGCGTGAATATTGACGAAATGCCCTTTATTTCCTATACTCCTCCCGCGTTTACAAACGGCTTTCAAGACAAAGGTATACCGGGGTAGCTCAGTTGGTTAGAGCGTGGGACTCATAAGCCCGAGGTCGGCGGTTCAAATCCGCCCCCCGGTACCATCAAAAAATCTCCCGACGGGAGATTTTTTGTATGGTGCCGAGAGAGGGAATCGAACCCTCATGACCTTGCGATCGCGGGATTTTGAGTCCCGTGCGTCTACCAATTCCGCCATCTCGGCATAACTATTTCCGCGCCGACTGTAACCAAAAAATCCATTTCTGACAAGCCTCGCAACTTGACGCTTTCTTCGATTTTGGCTATAGTCCGCTCACGAAAACCCATCGCGGGGTAGAGCAGTTGGCAGCTCGCCAGGCCCATAACCTGGAGGTCGCCGGTTCAAGTCCGGCCCCCGCAACCACATCGAAACGCCCCTCAACGGGGCGTTTTGGTTATGCTAGATTCCGGCCTTCGCCGGAATGACAATTGAACGTATCCCCTCCTCTACCTTCATCGCCACACCTTCCCAGGTCATTCCTTGTGATCGCGACTTTCCTGCGAGCGCGATATCGATGCGCGAAACGTCATCATTCATCAAACCGACAAGTGCATTGCTCCAAGCCTCTTGGTCGCTTGGATCGAGGAGAACACCAGTCTCGCCGATGACTTCTGGGAGCGCGCCAGTGCGGGCGGCGATGATCGGGGTTTCGGCTTGCATGGCTTCGAGGGCGGTGAGGCCGAATCCTTCGTGGAAGGATGGGACCGCGACGAGATCTGCAGCAAGCAAGAGATCGCGTCGCGCATCATCATCGAGCATTTGCAAACGATGGATACGGCTACCGTCGCGTTCGGGGACGATGCTCTTCCGCATTGACGCATAGACGTCTTCGAGTTTCCATCCGTCGTTTCCGGCGATTACAAGATCAACAGCGCGATTGAACGATGAACACGCGCGACGCCATGAGGAGACGAGATGCGCGAGATTTTTTCGCGGTTCGACCGTGCCGAGCGCAAGCACAAAGGCGTTCGTGATGCCGCTTACGGCGACACGTTCTTTTGCGAGTCGTTTGCGTTCACGTAGTTCGTGTCCGTGCAAAACACCAAGGAACGGATCACCGCCTTCAAGCGTCACGATGATGCGCGCAGGATCAAGACCGAAACGCGAGACAAGCTCGGCTTTCGTATCTTCGCTGACCGCAAAGACGAACGGAGCACTTTTCACGCCGTGACGAAAGAGACTCGTTGTGAGAGTGCGTCGCAACAAGGACTGCGGAAACCATTCGGGATGATGAAAGATCGCGACGTCGTGGACCCACGGAACGGCGCGGACCGGAAGTCTCGGCGGGATCGAGCCGGATGGAACAAATAGAAGGTCACAGGGATCTTCGCGCAATGCGGATCGTAACGCTGTTCCGGACGCATCATGCAACTCAACGATACGACGACGCTCCCCTCCCGCGCTTCCGATCGACACAGCTCCGGATGGAACATACAATTTCCACGTCCACGGCACATTCCGAATAACCAACTCTTCCGTCAAAAAACGAGCGGCATGCGCCACTCCCGCTCCCTGCGAGCCGTCGGTTGGAAGACACCGAAGATCAATACCGATAATCATATCCTGTTCTTTTCCGCTCACGGAGCGGGGCGATTGATTTTTCAAAGCGAGGACTGATAGAGCGATCTAGCGAAGCGTTGAGCGAGTTCCGCAGCTTGAAAAATCAATCGCCCCGTGACTCACTTCCACTGGTACGCATCAAACGCCCAAGCCGTTACATTTTTAATGTCTTGAAAACGTGAAAAATGATTCGCGCTCCCAAGGCTCGCGACCACGATCTCATGTCCTTCCGCATCGCGTGTCAGCTGCGCCATGCAATATCCGGCTTCGGGCAACGATCCCGTTTTGGCGCCGATGATCTGAAATGGTTGGCGATTCAAAAATGATGCAAGAAGCAAGTTCGTCGTGGGGACGGCGTATGTTTTTCCGAGTGTCGTCTTGGTGACAGACTGCGGTTTCGACGCTTCAAGACGGATTTCTGGATACGACATCGCTGTCGAAAGCATTGCAGCAACATCCGCAGCATTCGCGCGGTTCAATGGATCGATACCCGTCGGTTCGACGAATACGGGCGATGAGAGATTCAGCGCACGCGCTTTCACATTCATCGCTTTGATAAACGCTTCTTTTCCGAGCGACACGCGTGCGAGCGCATTCCCCGCCACGTTCACGGATCCAACGAGGAGCGCTTCAAGCGCCTCGCGTTGCGTCATCGTATCGCCGGCATTGAAAACCGCTTTCCCTTCGTCGACAAAGTCGCCTTCTTCGATCGTGACCGTCGCATCCAAATTTGGTTTCGTATCGAGATACACCATTGCGGTCATGAGCTTTGTGAGACTCGCGATCGGCATGACGTCGTGCGGATGTTTCGCGAACAGCACCGTTCCTGTTTTTACGTCTGCGGCAAAGACGCCGCGACCCGTCGTCTCAACGCCGAAGCGACGCGGATCTTTTTTCACGGGACGAATGACGATCGGAGGCGGCGTCGGCGACGGAGCTTCGATGGGCACAGGTCTTGGCAACGGACGCGAAACACCGGCTGCAGAAGCAGGATGCACGAGGCTCATTGCGGCGAGCATGCCGATAAAGGAATCGATCACACGGATTCAGGTTTTGGTTCTTCGAGTTGGGCCAAGACATCGCTCACGGCCGAATGGCCACGCAACACTTCGTAGTCTGGCAATGACTCGATGGAGGCAACGCCCAGATGATTCAGGAAGGCGAACGTGACCGCGTAGGTCGGTTGTCCGAGACGCACGTCTTCATGCTCTTCGACGAGTCCGCGTATCATGAGATTGCGCAGAATCATCGATGACTGTACTCCGCGAACCTGTTCGAGTTCGGGGCGTGTCAGTGGCCCACGATACGCTAAAATCGTGAGTGCCTCAAGAGACGGACGGCTGAGTTCGCCTTGCGCTTCGGCTTTCACAACCTGGCTCACGACCTCCGCGACTTCGGGGCGTGTTACGAGTTCATATTCGCTTCCGTTCTTCTGTAACATCACACCGCTCTCGGCCTCGTCCAACGATTCCATCATACTCGCCAGCGCGGCTTCAACGTCTTTTGCCGATTGTCCCGTGAGTTCGGCAAGACGCCGCACGGAAAACGGTTTTGCGGCGGCAAACAGAACGGCTTCAAGTTGGGCTTCGAGATTCATAGTTAGACAAAGGAGTGTGCCAGCGGATCGGCTTCTGGCGCATCCGGCGACGCACTGATATCGATATCATTGAACAAATTCTTTTGATCGACGAGGACGAAACGCTGCTTCACGAGTTCGAGAAGCGCCAAGAATGAAACGATCGCCTCGGTGCGCGATTCTGTCCCCTTCAAAAACGTATGGAACGTTGTTTTTGCGTGTGACTTGATGCGCTGGAACAAATCGCGAATTTTTTCTTGAATACTCACAATGCGTTCGATGCTCGCTTTCGGCAGACGGATGATCGGCTCGATCCGCGCGATCACGCGTCGCATGATGGCGGCAAGATCATTGCTCGTCACTCCGGGCGGCGGCGCGAATCCGATCTCGACGCGCTTCATGGGACGATCCGCGCGCACAAACGAACGATGTCCCGCTTTCCACATCGCGTCGATCTCACGCGAAGCCGCAACGAATTTTTGATACTCACGCAGTTGCGTCTCGAGATCCGGCCCTTCTTCCAATTCTTCGTCAACGAGAGACGGCAACAATAACTTCGACTTCATGTACATGAGCTTCGCGGCAACAACCAAAAAATCCGCCAGCTCTTCGGGCGGGATATTCTTCGCCTCATTCACATGATCCAAAAATTGCTCGGCAACTTTCGCCAGCGAAATATTCGAAATATCAAGCTCCTCCTGCTCCACAAGCTGGAGCAAGAGATCCAATGGGCCTTCGAAATCCTGAACCCGGAAGGTCACGGCCATACTGGCAAGGATACCCCATGGTTGACAGG
This sequence comes from Patescibacteria group bacterium, assembly GCA_041660225.1. Classification (GTDB taxonomy): domain Bacteria; phylum Patescibacteriota; class Patescibacteriia; order 2-12-FULL-60-25; family 2-12-FULL-60-25; genus JBAZWV01. The sequence goes on from JBAZWV010000001.1 coordinate 269,758, forward strand.
AAATCCACTTTGGAGTAAGACGGAAATGGACAGCGCAGAAAGGAGGAATTGATGCGCCTGATCGTGATCTTTGACACCCCTCCGACGGGCATCAGTGCCTCTTCGGAGCTTCTGGACTGGCTACGGCCAAACATCCCCGCCTACATCACCTACCGGAACCCGGAAGGGAATCTGGAAGACGGCTCAATTGTGAGCTTCGATGGGGATTTGTACGTCGGCACAAAGCCGGCACGGGCCTTTCAGGAAGATTTTGATGACTGGCGGGTCTACGGGGCCGCGGAATTGACCCCGAAAGGTTGGACGCTGCTTCTCGGAAAGAAAATCGAGGATCGCAGCCTCCTCAAACGGCTCAATCTCACCAGCCAGCTCGGCGCAGACGAACACCGTCGACTCTAAGTCGACGGTTTTTTTATTTCTTGATCGAGATGTGTGCTTCGTCGAGACGTTTCTTTTCGATTTCGGATGGGGCACCCATGAGAAGGTCGCGCGCATCACCGGTCTTCGGGAACGCGATCACTTCGCGGATATTGGGTTCGTTTGCGAGGATCATGACAATGCGGTCGATACCCGGTGCCATTCCGCCATGCGGTGGCGCACCGTATTCGAACGCTTCGAGCATGTGACCGAACCGCGCCTGAATCAGTTCGTCGGGAAGACCGAGAAGTTGGAAAATCTTGTTTTGCAAATCACGCTGATGGATTCGGATGGAGCCGGACGAAAGCTCATAACCGTTCAACACGAGATCGTACGAACAGGCACGGACATTCGTAGGCTCGGTGTCGAGAAGATGAATATCTTCCGGATTCGGCATGCAGAACGGATGATGCGCCGCTTGCAGTCCACCCGCGCCGTCATCTTCGAACATCGGAAAATCCACGATCCATGCGAACGCGAGCTCGTTCGGATCGTTCTTGTCTTCGCGCAGATCCGGCTTATCGTTTCCGTGTTTCTCGATCGACTCCTGATAGCTGATGCGCGGGAATTTTTTGAATGTGAGTTTCTTTTCTGGTGCGACCTTTTTCACCATCTCAATGAACATCTCTTCGCAGAGCTTCAAGACGTCCTCCTGCGTCACGAAAGACATTTCAAGATCGAGCTGTGTGAACTCCGGCTGACGGTCGCCGCGCTGATCTTCATCGCGGAAGCATCGCGCGATCTGAAAATACCGCTCGAGACCACCGACCATCGAGAGCTGCTTGAATTGCTGCGGGGATTGCGGAAGAACGTAAAACTGTCCCGCGTGCAGACGCGACGGAACGAGATATTCACGCGATCCTTCGGGCGTCCCCTTGGTCAGAATTGGTGTTTCGATTTCAAGGAATCCTTCACCATGAAGGAAGTCACGAAAAAACGTCGTGACCTTGTCACGTAACAGAAGATTTTTCTGCATCCGTGGTGAACGCAAATCGAGATAGCGATATTTGAGACGGACTTCTTCGTTGATGTTGGATGTATCTTCAAGTTCGAACGGAGGCGTCTTTGCCGAATTCAGCAGCTCGATATCTTTCACGAGCAACTCAACCGTCCCGGTTTCGAGATTCGGATTGATCTGTTTCGCACCACGCGGCTGGACGAGTCCTGTGAGCGACAAACAATACTCCGGACGGATCTGATCCATCATTGCCTTGGCGCGCTCTGACAGTTCAGACGGAACCAGAATGACCTGCAACAGACCCGAACGGTCGCGCATGTCTAAAAACGCGAGTTTTCCCATGTCGCGGCGGGTATTTACCCAGCCTTTGACCGTCACTTCCTGACCCACCTGGTCAACCGTCTCGCGGTTCATGCAGCGCTGTTCCATAGTATTTCTGGGCGTCACGTTATCGTACGCGATGGCTACTGTCCATTCGTTACCGCCTCGTCCTTCACGCAGATTCCCATCGTTTCTCCCTGCGATGTCGCACAAACCAACCCGGGCGTACACGGCAACCGATCCGCTCCCCCGCACACGCTCCCTTCGGACCCAAGTCCGCCACCCTTCGGAGACGGCTCGGGCACCGCGGGACCCATCACCTCATCCTTAAAATCAGGCATCTCTTCTAGGAAAGACCAAAGTTCACTCTTCTCACAAATCTCTCCCGTGAGTTCTCCGTTCATACATTTCTTGAGTTCATCTCCTCGTTGGAAGATAAAGCCGATCGCGATAAACGGAAGGATGATCATCGCGGCGATCGCGAAGATCCCGAGCCCCATCAAGATTTTGAGATCCGTCGTGCGTTCCTGTTGCATATGGGCGTATGGTACGGGCTTTTTATTTCTGCGTCGAGGTATCAGCTGGCGGCAGTACAAACACGATGGCGCCGTCATCGGTGAGGACGAACACCGTACTCTCAAGACCCGTCACGATATCTTTCATAAAAATCCGTTTCGCCTGGCGAACCAGGAGATGCGTCGGATCCATGAATGCGAGCGGCGCGCCTTTGCCGACGAGAAGTGCGCCCATCTCGGTCTTCGCATTGATCTCGCCGTCATCCGTGCTATACGCAACATTATTTCCGCTCACCGTATACATCGCAATCACGCGCGCTCCGTCCTGAATAACGCGTTCATCATTCCCGTTCCGCGAGACGCGATGGAGTTCCGATGGCGGAAGCGCAACAGCTTCGAGACCTTCCCCTGCTTCAGCCGTGACATGCCACACGGCTCCGTCGATGACGGAGATGCGTTGCGCCATGTCTGGGAACGAAGCGACCAGCGAAGCGGAACCCGTGAGAGAAACGGCAAATAGCGATCGCGTAGACGTCACGCGACCTGCCAGCACGACCGTTTCATTGTCCCACCATCCGAGCGGCATCACGTCTTTGATCGCTTTTCCATTCGGAAGACGCGTGACGAACGTACGGCTTTCGGATCCGAGACGTACTTCGATGCTCCCCGTCCCGTCCGCACGCGCGGAAGACGGATGAAGCGAGCGACGCCCATCAGGTGAGTGAATTCCTGTCGATGTTGCGCGCGCAAAACCGCTTGCAAGGTACACACGCTCTCCCGTAAACGCATCCACTCCAACGATTTGCGACACCGCCCGACCGAGCAACTTCACATCCTCCGGCCAGGATAGCGTTTTTGATTCTCCGTTTGCGAATAATCGCGTTCCTTCATTATCAATGACGAGGACGCGTCCGGTCGAGGTCGCCTCCGGTGAATCCGTTGGAGACTCAGCTGATGGGGGTTTATAGGCATCTGGAGCGATCTTCGGTGTCGCAAGGATCGCTGCGAAGACCACCCCGCCAACGACGAGAAAGGTCGCAAACAAGGCCAACATCCCGCTTTGACGTACCGGGCGTTTTTTCATGGCCCTATCATACGCCGAATACAAAAAAGCGTCCTGAAGATCAAGACGCTTGGTGTTTGAGAGGTGCGGGTGGGGCGCTCAAGCCCGGCTTGTGGAAAACAGCGTCGGCGCCACGCAGGATGCCTTTGATGTTCCACGGACGCAGGAGCGCAACGACCCCGAGCTTGATGGCGCGAACGGACGGATACCCTCCCTTCAGCACCAGCTCGGCGTCAGCGGCAGACAAGATGCCGCCACCCACCACCAGCGGCTTGGCGAACGTATACCGTCGCGTGTTGAGATCCTGTAGCCAGCCAAGCGTCACGTTCAGGATCGGGGCTCCAGAGAGTCCGCCGCCGCCCAAATGAGCGAGAGGCGATGTTTTGGATCCAAAGATACCTTCCCAATTGATCAGATCCGGCACTGCGCCCCACGGGATGCTGTTCGCGATCGAGACCGCATCACACGCTTCGTGCTGTGCAATGGCAATCGCTGCCTCGACAGGAAGAAGTGCGTTGAAGTTCGGCACAAGCGGGATATTGAGCACGGAGGCGATCTCGAGTCCCTTTGTGACCTCGCTCACGAGTTCGTCCTGATGCAATCCGACGTTCGGACACGAGTAGTTGATCTCGAGTGCAACCTTGCCCTTGAAGTTGGGCAATTCTTTTATCAGAAAGGTCACGAACGTTCGCAACTCGGCAAGGCGCAGCGGCGCAGTCTTCTGCAGACACATGAACGAGATGAAAAAATTATCCGTCCGTTCTTGCCAGCGCTTGTCTGCCAGCATCGCTTTTATTCCGAAGTTGGAGAGACCGACCGCGTTCAAGACAGCGCCTTCGAACGGCTTCACGACGATGCACTTCGGCATGAAGTCGCGTGGCTGATACGTCCACGTGAGCGGCATGTTGCCGACGTTCTCGTGAAGCGTCACCGTTTTCGCAACGAACGTCGCCTGCTTCAGATGCTCCGCACCCCCCTTCCATATCGGGAGCTTATGATAGGTGTATCCTTCATCAAAGAACCCACGCGTGCCGGACGACGCGATCACGTGACCGTAGTTGATGCCTCGCAGATGCATGATTCCCCCTCTGTGTGAGATGTAGAGAACAAAAAACGACCACGAGGTACATACCACGTAGCCGCTCTTTTTGCAACGGTCTTTACGGCTCCAATCGATTGATCAGTCGCGGGAACGGAATCGTCTCGCGGACGTGCTGCAGGCCGCAGATCCAGGCGACGATGCGTTCGAGGCCGTAGCCGAAACCGGAGTGCGGGACGGAGCCGTATTTGCGGAGATCGAGATACCAACGGAAGGCGTCTTCAGGAAGCTTGTGTTCGCGAACACGTTCGAGGAGTGCGTCGTAATTGTCTTCACGCTGCGAACCGCCGATGATTTCACCGTAGCCTTCCGGTGCGAGCAAGTCGCTGTTCAACACGCGCGTCGGATCGGACGGATCGCGTTTCATGTAAAACGCTTTCACGACCGTCGGATATTTTTCGATGAAGATCGGTTTGTCGAATTGTTTCGTCAGCAACGTTTCATCGTCCGCACCAAGATCGTCCATGTCGCCAATGTCGCTTCCGAGTTCCCGAAGTTTCTTGATCGCTTCGGCGTGTGTGAGTCGCGGAAACGGCGCGCTGACGTTTTGAAGCGGCGCGACATCGCGTTCGAGAATCTTCAGTTCCTGCTGACACGTTTCGAGAACGCGCTTCACGATAAACGAAATCAACTCTTCCTGAATCTTCATGTTGCCTTCGTGATCCACAAACGCGGCTTCGGCATCCATCATCCAAAATTCGGTGAGATGGCGACGCGTTTTTGATTTCTCCGCGCGGAAGACGGGACCGAAATCGAAACAACGCCCGACAGATGCGATCGCGGCTTCGAGATAGAGTTGTCCGGATTGCGTGAGATACGCTTTACGATCTTCGAAATAATCGACTTCGAACAATTCCGTCGTGCCCTCGCAGGCGTTCGGCGTGAAGATCGGCGCGTCGATTTTCGTGAAATCGTGATCGCGCATCCAGTCGTAGGTCGCGTGGATGATCGCATCGCGCACGCGCTGCACGGCCCACTGCGACGGCGCACGCAACCAGAGATGGCGGTTGTCGAGCAAAAAATCCGGGCCGTGTTCTTTTTTGCCAATCGGATATTCTTCCGCTTTCTGGATCAACTCGACCTTCGTTGCTTGGAGCTCGAAGACGCCTTCCTGTTTCGGATGTTTCGAAACTGTTCCCGTCACGATGACAGATGATTCGATCGTCGCTTCGACCGCCGCGTTCCACGAGGCTTCATTGACGTTCTGCTTTGCAACGACGGCCTGCGTAAAACCGGACCCGTCACGGATCTGCAAAAAGGCGATACTCCCCGATGAACGGACGTTATGCGCCCAGCCTTTGACCGTCACTTCGCTGCCGATGTGATCCGGAAACTTCGAAATCAAGGTGACCATAGTTGGCTCATATTAAAGAAAAACCCCTGTTGTGACAAGGGTAACGTTTGGAGACGAGCTATCGTTTTGAAGACCTGGCGGAGTGGCGCGTGGAACGCTTTCGCTGACGGAGCCAGCGCTGAAATGCCACCGGTCCCCAGGCGCAGTGGAGAACTCGTTTGCTCCGACGAATCGAGGTCTCGAGCAGAAAGTAGAGCTCGATCCCTTCTTCCGGATCCCGGTACTGAAGGACGTCGAATCCTCTCATCCCGCCACGACGCAGTCGGTTGATGACCGCCCGCTCATCCAGAATGGAACGGGAACCGTTCACGCGTTCCCACGCCGTTGCGATGAGACGACCGAGTGCTCGCGTCGCCATGGAATGCAGGTTGCGTCGCCTGAGCGGATCTTTCTTCTCCTGAGCGATGATGACGTCACGCTCCAAAGAATCGAGCGCATGCGCCTTGATGAGCGCGTCTGGGTCTCCTGCTCCCGTTTCCATCGGATCAAGCAGAACGCCCATGACCTGTTCGGATTTCAGAACCCGCTGGGGTTTGAACACGCGACACGCACGCTCGACCATCTCATGATACAGAGCCTCGCAAAGGATGAGTTCCGGCTCCTTGCGCGGCACGGCTTTTGCCGTACCCCGTTTTGGTGTCGGCGTCCACGTGGACGAAATGCGAGGACGATTGCTCGCAAACGCGGATTTCTTTCTCGCTTTCTTGAGCACATTCGCAAACGCGGCACGGCTCATGGGCGGATCAACGAATCGGACCGGTTCCGGTTCGGGAATCGATGCAACGGCAGGAATCAATGCGACGATCTTCTCCTCGAGAATTTCCTCTTTTGGCGGTTCCGATGTGCGGCGTTTCGGTGCCCGCGGCGGAGTCCATCCTCGCTGCAAAACGCTGTCCGGTGCGCCAAAATGGCGATGCGGCCCTGGGGCGACTGACGGTCGGACATCAGCGAATGCTTGTCTAAAAAACATGCACCCTCGTTACTCGGGAGTGGTTGGGTTGATAAGAAAAGAACGAGTACATCTCACCAAGAATGGGACCTCGCGTCAATCAATCATGCGAGCAGTGCACGCAACATGAACGGTCCGCGTGGAGCGGTTTCAAGCGGCGTTTGACGAACAGCATCTTCGATCCAATTCGACGCGGCATTCAAGATATCGACGGTCGCCGTCACGCGGACAATGTCGGCGAGTGGAGCACGACGGGCGAACGAGATGAGCGCAGCTGCGCGCGGTAATTCACCATCGTAAGACGAAAGCGGCGGACCGAAACCAAGCAGATCGAGAAGTTTGAGCGTCGCGGCAGCGAGAAGAAGGCGTGCGCGTTCGGAACTTGGTTCGAGCGGAAAATGAAAACAGACGCGACGCACTTCGAGAAGCAAATCGAAAATGCGCGCATCGCTCACACCCTGACGAAGCAATGAAATTACAAGATCATGGAACGCTCCGAGGACCGCGTAGCCGCCGAGTGTCGGATCTAGAGGACGAGCACGGTCGAGAGAACGTGCAACCGCGAGTTTATCAAACGTCACTCCTTTCGCGATCATCACGTCGACAAGTGAAAACGGTTCAAGATGCCCTGCCTGTTTTGCACTCTTGAGCGACGATCCGCGCGCGACGGCCTGAAGCAACCCATGCTCGCGACCGTACAAGGTGTATCGCCGATCCTGTTCGCGGAACGGTTCTTTCTTCAAAACGATCGCAAGATCACGAAGATACGGCATGACGATCGAGCCACGACTGCAAAATCACCGTGGCCGCGAGATCATCGCGTTTGCCCTTCTCCCCTGCAGCCTGTACCTGACGCGCTGCGAGCTGCGACGACATCGCTTCGTCTTCTTCGTGAACAACAACTCCCTGCGCTTTCATATCTTCGATAAATAACTTCACTTCTTTCACCTGATCGTTTTCATGTTCGCGATCGTGAAGCGGCTTCGGAATTCCGACGACAACGGCTTCGATGTGTTCGTTCGCGATAAGATCGTGAAGCTTACGCAACAATTCCAAACGATCCGTTCCAGAAATGACCGTCCACGGACTCGCGAGATTCGTGATCGTATCGCCGAGCGCAACGCCGACACGAACCGAACCGTAATCAATACCGAGCATCCGCATAATTATGCGTCCGGCCAGGGCGTTACGAGATCAAATCCGCTTTTCGTGACGGCGACCGTGAGTTCAAAATGCGCGGCGGGTGAACCGTCGAGTGTTACGATCGTCCAACCATCATCTTTCATCGTGACTTTCCAGCTTCCGAGCGTCACCATCGGTTCGATCGCAAGAACCATTCCTTCTTGAAGTTGAATCTTCGGCGCGCGCGGTTCGCGATAATTCGGAACTTGCGGCTCTTCATGGACCGCGTGACCGACGCCATGACCGACGAGATCTTTCACGATGCCGTAGCCTTTCGGTTTGAGCGCGTCTTCAACCGCAGCACCGATATCGCTGACCCAACCACCGGCAACGATGACCGAGATACCTTGCTTGAGAGATTCACGCGTAGCCTTCACGAGCTCACGCACCTCCGGACGCACATCTCCGACCATGACCGTTGTCGCCATATCGGTTGCAAGCCCTTCGTACCACATGCCGATATCAAGACCGACGATATCGCCGTCTTTGATCGTCCGATCGGGTTTCGCGAGGCCGTGAACGACTTCTTCATTGATGGAAATACACAACGTGGATGGAAATGCCGGATCTTCCGGAGAAATACGATGACCTAAAAATGACGGTCTGCCGCCGGCGGCCACGATCTCATCATGCGCGAGCTTGTCGATCGCTTCGGTCGAAGCACCCACGACGCACGCTTCCGCGGCATGCCGAAGCACGCGCGAGAGGATTTCCCCGCCGCGTTTCAGCTTCTCGATTTCTTCCGGTGTTTTGATGAGTGACATGCGTGTTTCTTACATCGTAAATCGAAGTTTGGCCAGTTTTTTGGAGATATCCTCGAAGACATACGGGATCGCCTGCTCTCCGTTCACCGTGAGGAGTACCCCGCGCTGACGATAGTAGGACGCGAGCGGTTCGGTCATAAAATGATACGTCGCAAGACGTGTACGGATCAGATCCTCGGTATCGTCGTCGCGTCGAACGAGTTTTTTGCCGCACAGCGCACAGATGCCCGGGCGGATCGGTGGCGCATCGGTCAGATGGTAGACCTGTTTGCAGCCAACGCATTGCACGCGACCCGTGAGGCGACGAATCGCTTCTGCGTCTGAAATACGGATTTGAAGTGCGAGGTTGATGCGCGTGATGCGATCCAAATGATGCGCCTGCTCGACGTTGCGCGGATACCCGTCGAGGAGGAACCCGCGTGACAAGTCATACTTCTTCAGCTGCTGACCGATGATCGCATTGATGATCTCGTCCGGCGCAAGCGCACCGCTCTCAACGTATTTCTTCGCGATTTTTCCCAATTGCGTTCCGTCCGCAATCTCTGCGCGGAACAATTCGCCGGCGCCGATGAGCGGAATGTCAAAACGATCCGCGAGCAGCTGCGCTTGCGTTCCTTTGCCGGAACCCTGTGGACCGAAAATGATGGCGCGTAATCGTTTGTTGCTCACACGTAGGCAAGAAGAAGGATGACGATCGCGGAAAGCGCGGTCGTTGCGGCGGCGACTTGTGTATGGATTGACGTGCCGGGACGAAATGCCGCATACAGTGCGCCCGCCACCGCGCTCGCAAGCACGATGCCGGCCGACCATATATTGATCTGAACGAGCGAGAGCGCGACGGCTGCGGGTACAGCGAGTTCGGCGACGCCGATGATCACCTTCCCGTCATCCATGCTGATCTCAAGACGCGGCAGAAAGGTACGCTCCGGCGTGCGTTCGACGAGCGAGCGCACGGCATGACCGTGAGATCCGGAGACCATATCATACACCATGAGCGCGGCCAATCCTGCGAGGATCGCCTCGATTGGCAGCCAGCTCGCGAAGACGAATGCGATCCCCGCAGAACCGATCACGGACGCGACGTTTCGCAGGGTGTGAAATCGAACGGCGAGAAGCGTCACGATCGATGACAACACGATCGCCGCCCAAACCGGCAGCACGTATGCTGGAAGCGCCCAGATTCCTGCCAGTGCCGCAATGGCACATGTTCCTTCCCACGCGACGCGTGCATCCCATTTTCGAACGAAGGAGAGCAGCATTCCGCAAACGAAGATCGCGAGCATCACGAACTGCCAAACGATCCAGTATGCAACCACGCCATACCCGATCTCGTTGATGAGCAGATAGGCGACAAGGATCGAAAGGCCGCCCGTTCCAAGGATCGCCGCGGGGTAGATAAGGAGGCGTGACGCTCGCTTCATTTCGCTTATTAGGGTAGCACCCTTGACAAAACCACCGAAATATGGTAGCTTTATGAGGTTGTTTCTTACGTAACGTCAGTGGAAGGTAGGTCAGTTCCCGTAAAGGTTATATCTGCGGTTTAGTCCAATTACCCTCCCCCTGACGTTTTGTCGGAAACATCAAAAGACCCCATGCGGGGTCTTTTTGTATGTCTTGTTTCGTTGACTAGTACGCGTCGTACTCGCGCATCGTGATTTGCGATTCGACCTGCTTCACCGATTCGATAACAACCGAAACGACAATGAGGAGCGAGGTGCCACCAACGGCGAGGAGCTGTGAGCCACCTGCGCCTTGGGCAAGAATCGGAAGGACCGCGATGATGCCGAGGAACGTCGCGCCGAACACGTTGAGACGATTGATCACCGCGCTCAAATAGTCGGAGGTCGGCTTGCCCGGACGGATGCCCGGAATAAAGCCGCCTTGCTTCTGGAGGTTCTCCGCGATCTTATCCGGATGGAAGACGACGGCGGTGTAGAAGAACGTGAACGCGAACACGAGGATGAAATACAAGCCGCCGTAGACGACCTGGTTCTGCATCGTCGTGATCACCCAACGCGCGACATCCGCGACCCATACCGTTCGCGCGCTCACGAAGAATTGCGCGACGATCGAGGGGAACAAGAGAATCGAAATCGCGAAAATAATCGGGATCACACCGGACATGTTGACGCGAAGCGGAAGATTGGAGGAGACGCCGCCCGAAAGCGCACCTTGTCCGCGCGACTGGCGGGCATATTGCACCGGCACGTTCCGTTGCGCTTCGGTCACGAACACCACACCAACGATTGTGAGGAGTGCGATGAATCCGTATACGAACCACGTCAGAAGCTGCGATGAATCGTAGCTGACGAGGAGTTGCGAGAACTGCGTCGGAAGTCCGGCCAAAATACCGGCGAAGATGAGGAGTGAAATACCGTTCCCCACTTTCTTTTCGGAGATCAGTTCACCGAGCCACATCAGGAAGATCGTTCCGGCCGTCACCGTCGCAATGAGAGCGATGAGATTGATCGGATTCGTGACCGTCAGAATCTGGAACTGCGATTGGCGCAAGATCGAGAGGAGCGCGAACGACTGCAGGATGCCGAGCGGAACGGTCAGGATACGCGTCCACTGGCTGATACGCTTTTGTCCCGCTTCCCCATCTTTCTGAATCGCTTCGAGGCTCGGGATAATCATCGCGAGCAACTGGAAGATAATGGAGGCGGTGATGTAGGGAGCCACGCCGAGAGCCACGACCGAAAACTTGCTGATCGTGCCGCCCGAAAACATATTCAGGAGACCGAGCACCTGGTTGGCTTCGAAGAAATTCTTGAGCGCGACGAGGTCAACGCCCGGGAGCGGGATGTGGGCCACGACGCGGAAGAGCACCATGGCAGCGAACACGAACAGAAAGCCGCCTCGGATCTCCTTGATGCGCCACGCGGCCTGGAGTTTTTCCCACATACAGGTGTTTGGTTAACGATTAGGCTTTCTTGCCCTTGGTCTTGGCTTTCCCGCCCTTGGTCTTTTCATCCTTCTTCTTGTAATCGACGTTGGCTTTTTCAAATGATCCGCCAGCCTTTTCAACCGCTTCTTTGACCGAAGCTGTCGACATGATGCCAACGAAGGTGAGCTTTTTGTCGATCTCGCCTCCGCCAATCATCTTGGCGAGGACGGCGCTCTTCGGGATGAGACGCTTCGCTTTGAGCGCATCGAGATCGATACGATCACTGGCGGTGAAGACCGCAGCAACGCGACCAACCGGAACAGCATACACCGTGGGGTACATGCTCTTAAAGCCGCGTGACTTCGGAAAACCCAAAAGCATCTGCTTGAGACCCTTGAGCTTCAAGCGCTTGCGACCGCCCGTACGGGCGCGCTGACCCTTGGTACCGCGGCCGGCTGTCGTACCGCGGCCGGTCGCATATCCGCGACCGATACGGAACTTCTTGGCGCGCGAACCCTTCTTGGGCGCGATGGTGTGGAGAGAGAGTGACATAGAATTTATTCAGGCTTGGCCGTGCGAGGCGTTTCTTCTTTCGTCGCCTTCACTGGAGCCTTGAGCATGCGAAGCGCTTTGAACGTCGCTTTCACGTTGTTGATCTTGTTTTTGGAGCCGAGAATTTTTGATGTCACGTTCGGAACGCCTGCAAGTTCGAGCACATTGCGCACCGTTCCGCCGGCCTTGATTCCGGTTCCTTTCGGGGCCGGTTTCAGGAGCACGACAGCAGCAGCGAACTTCGCCTCGACCGCGTACGGGATCGTTTCGTTGACGAGCGGGATCGTGATGAGCGACTTTCGAGCCTGTGCTGTTGCCTTGGTGCTGGCACCGGCGACGTCGAGACCCTTCGCGAGTCCGTATCCGACTCGGCCCTTGCGGTTGCCGATGACGGACAAGACGCGGAAGCGCATGCGCTTTCCACCCTTGGTCACGCGCGTGACGCGCGCGACTTCGAGGTTCTTTTCTTCGTAGTCGGATTCAACCTGCATGTCGCCCGGACGTCCGCCGCGACCACCAGGTCGACCGCCGCCTCCGCGACCACCACGTCCGCCGAATCCACCGCCGCCTCCGCGACCACCAAAACCGCCGCGGCCAGCTTGGCCACGCGGACCTCCTGCGTTGCCGCGAGGAGCAGCGGCTGCCGGTGCAGGTGCTGCCGGAGCTGAAGCTGCAACCGGAGCTTCCGGAGCCGCCGTGGGCTCGACGGGAGCGGGAGTCGCTTCCGGGGTCGTTTCTTCCTTCAAAATTTCGTCAGACATATGGTTAGAATTGGAGACCGCCTTCGCGGGCACCTTCGGCCACCGCTTTCACGCGGCCGTGGTATTTCTTATCTCGGCGATCAAAAACGACCTTCTCGACACCCTTGGCCTTGGCACGCTCCGCGAGCGTCTTGCCGACCAAAAAGGCGATGTCCGTCTTGGACTTCTTTTCGCCCTTCACATCCACATCGGCATCCGAAGCAGCGGCAATCGTTTTGCCGAGCGTGTCGTCGATGATCTGCGCGTAGGTGTGCGAAAGCGAACGGCGAACGGCAAGACGAGGACGTTCGTTCGTCCCTGCGACCTTGGCGCGCACGCGAGCGGTGCGGCGCGTACGGGTTTGTTGCTTCAACGTTTCTCGGTTCATAGTCGTTGGATTACGCGCCCTTCGCGGCGGTCTTACCGGCCTTGCGGCGGATGGTTTCCGTCGTGTATTTAATCCCCTTGCCCTTATACGGCTCCGGCGGACGGATGCGACGGATCTGCGCGGCGGTTTCGCCGACGAGATGCTTGTCGATACCGGAGAGCGTCACGATCTGCTTCTCAACCTTGGCGTCGATACCTTCCGGAAGCGCGAACGGAACGGGGTGTGAAAAACCGGCTTCAACGTTCAGCGTGCGACCGGCGAGCGCGACTTTATAGCCGACGCCGACAAATTCGAGCGCCTTTTCAAACGGCTTCTGAACGCCTTCGACGGCGTTGCCGATCAATTGACGCATGAGTCCCCAGAGCGCCTTCTGTTGGACGCTTTCCTGATCCTGCACGTGGACCTGGAGACCCTTGGGATCGTTCTCAAGCGTGACCGAAACCACGGCATGGAGCGGCACGGTGAGCGTACCTTTGGGGCCCTTCACCGTCACGGACGACGAAGCAATGGTCGCTTCGACGCCATTCGGGAGAGGGATGAGCTTTTTTCCAATGCGGGACATATTAGTAGATTTCGCAGAGAACTTCACCGCCGAGCTTGCGCTTGCGTGCCTCTTTGTTCGTCATCACGCCGGCCGAGGTCGAGATGATGGCGATACCAATATCGGAGAGGACGCGCGGCAACTCGTCGGCGCCGCGGTAGACGCGACGGCCTGGGGTCGAAATGCGCTTGATGTTGCGGATGATGGGCTGACGGTTGTCGTACTTGAGCGCGACAACGATCGTCTTCTTGGCGCCGTCGGCGCTTTCGGAGACTTCGCCGACATATCCTTCACGTTCGAGAATTTTGGCAATGACAAACTTCATGCGTGAAGAAGGAGACTTCACGACATCAAGATGAGCGCTCTGTCCGTTACGGAGACGCGTCAGGAAGTCACTAATGGGATCGGTATGCATAACAATGAAGGTTACCAGCTGGCTTTGGTCACGCCCGGGAGTTCACCGCGGTTCGCGAGTTCGCGGAAGCAGATGCGGCACAGGTCGAAGTCGCGCATGTAGCCGTGCTTACGGCCGCAGCGCCAGCATCGGCGCACAATGCGCGACGAGTACTTCGGCGTACGTTTCGACTTGGCGATTTGGGATTCGGTTGCCATAGATTAGTCTTTGAAGGGGAAACCAAGGGCGGTAAGAAGTGCGCGGCCCTTGTCGCGATCATGCGCGGTTGTCGAGACTGTCACCTGGAGACCGTGCACGCGTTCGACTTCGTCGGGACGGATTTCAGGGAAGGGAAGGAATTCACGGAAGCCGACGGAGACGTTCCCCTCTTGGTCGATCATCTTGGGTGAAATACCGCGGAAGTCGCGGATACGCGGGAAGGTGATCTTGAGCAGCTTCTCGAGGAAGTGCCACATGCGCGGTCCGCGGAGCGTGACGCGCAACCCGACCACCATGCCTTCACGAATCTTGAAGCTCGCGATGGATTTCTTGGCCTTCGTGCGCACCGGCTTTTGGCCCGTGATGCGAACAAGCGTTTCTTCGGCGATGTCCAAAAACTTGGCATCCTTGAGGCCTTGCGAGGCACCGATCGACACCGTCACGGCCGTCACTTTCGGAACGGCGAGCGGATTCTTGATGCCGAACTCCTTGGTCAAACCAGGAGCGATCTCTTTTTGATAGCGTTCTTTGAGCGTCATACGGTTAGGCCTTTGTGGCGGCAGCCTTCTTAGCCGGTTTCTTCTCGGAAGCCGTCGCCTTGTCATCGTGACGGATCGTGGCGCCAGCTTCGTTCACTGGTAACACGTTCGAGGCGTGGATCGGCATCGAGAATTCGATCACCTGACCCTTTTCACCTTGGCGACGCGTTTTGATGTGGCGCTTCGATACGTTGACGCCTTCCACGACGACACGCTGAAGAGCCGGGAAGGTCTGGAGAACCTTTCCCGTCTTTCCCTTGTCCTTGCCGGTCAGGACCTTCACGAGGTCGCCGGTTTTAATGCGGAGTTTGATCATAGAATTACAGGACTTCGGGGGCCAAGGAAACGATCTTCGCAAATCCCTTGGTGCGCAATTCGCGCGCCACCGGACCGAAGATACGGCTGCCTTTGGGTTCCTTGGTTTTGCGGTCGACGATGACGGCTGCGTTGTCGTCAAAACGGATGTACGTTCCGTCCGGACGGCGCGTCTCCTTGTGGACACGAACGAGAACGGCGTGGACGACGTCTGCCTTCTTCACGGTGCCATGCGGGGCGCATTCCTTCACCACGCAGGTGACGATGTCCGCGAGACCGGCCGTGCGCTTTTGATAGCCGCCGAGGACGCGAATACACTGGAGCTTTTTGGCTCCGGTATTATCTGCGACCTTCAGCATTGTGCGATGTTGGACCATAGAGATTAGACGGCGGCTTTCACCGTTTCGATATAACGCCAGCGCTTATCTTTGGAGATCGGGCGGGTTTCTTCGATGACAACGACGTCACCGATCTTGCCCTTGCCGTGCTCATCGTGGGTTTTGAACTTTTTGGAAATGGTGAAGAACTTTCCGTACTTCGCATGGGCGATGCGTCGGTCGATCTTGACGACAATGGTCTTGGCCATGGACGTCGAAACCACCGTGCCCTGGAGGCGACGGCGCTGACCCGTCTGACGGGCCGTGTCTTTCGTTGTGGTTTTGGCGGTCGTCATATGGGTTAGCTGGTAGACTTCTTCGCGTTAAGACCTGTCATGATGCGGGCCAGATCGCGCTTCGCGTGGCGAAGTGAGCGGACCTTGGCGTGTTGTCGGGTTGCTACCTTGAAGCGCAGATCGCGGATCTCGGCGTTCACGTCGGTCGCCATCTTGGCGAGTTCGTCGTGCGTTTTTTGTGCCAGTTCGTTGGGGTTGATCATACGCTAGACGGGGTGCTTGGTGACGAAGTTTGCGCGGCAGGCCAGTTTGTAGCGGGAGAGCTCGAGCGCCTCCTTGGCCACAGCTTCCGTGATGCCGTCCATTTCGAACAGGATGGTTCCGGGCTTTACGACGGCGATGTAGTGATCAACGGCTCCTTTTCCGGAACCCATCGGCACTTCATTCCCCTTCTTCGTAATCGGCTTGTCCGCGAAGATGCGGATCCAGATTTTGCCTCCGCGCTTGGTGTAGCGCGTGAGCACGCGGCGGGCTGCTTCGATCTGCCGGGCCGACACCCAGGCGGGGGTCATGGCCTTGAGGCCGTACGAGCCAAACGCGAGTTCGATCTTGTCGGTCGCGTGGCGGATGTTGCGAGCGCGACCTTTGTGATGTTTGCGGTGCTTAACCTTTTTGGGAATCAACATATGTGTAGGTTAGGCGTTGGTACGGGCCGGAGCTCCCATCGGCGGGCGGCGGTCGCCGCGACGTGACGGGGTGGTCGGCTGATACTGTTGCAAACGATCTTGTTCGAAAATGTCACCACGGTAGATCCAGACTTTCACACCGATGGCACCAGCCATGGTTTTGGCCGTTTCCTGCGCGTAGTCGATATCGGCACGGAGGTTTGTGAGCGGGATCTTGCCCCAGCCGAGCCATTCGCGACGGGCGATTTCTGCACCGTTCAAACGACCGCTGACAGCGATTTTGACGCCGAGCGCGCCGGCTTTCTTGACGCGTTCCATCGACATCTTGAGGACGCGGCGGAAGGCCATGCGGCGTTCGAGATCCTGCGCGACCTGTTGGGCCACGATGGCGGATTCGAGCGATGCCTTCGCGACTTCGAGAACGTTCAATTGGAATTGGACCTTCTTGCCCGGGAAGAACGTTTTCAAAAACTTTTTCTTGAGATCCTCAATGCCAGCGCCGGAGCGACCAATCACGAGACCCGGCTTTCCGGTTTGGATCGTGACGGCGAGCGAACCGCGCGAGCGTTCGATCAAGATATTGCTCACCTGTGCGTCCTTGAGTTCTTTCTTCAAGAAGACACGAATGCGAACGTCCTGCTGAAGGTGATCGCGGTAGGCCGCGTCACGGGCAAACCAACGGGACGGCCAGGTCGTGGTCGTTCCGAGGCGGAAAACTTTGGGATGAACTTTGTGTCCCATATTAGGCGGTTGCGGATTCAGCGGCAGGTGCCGTCTTCTTAGCGCGAGGGTTCTTTTTGGCGGCTTCGCTCTTCGGACCGTGCTTCTTGATCGCGGCCATCTTCTTGGCTTTCTTCTTGCCGTACGTCATTTCCGAAAGCGGCGCGAGAATCAAGTTGACGTGCGTCGTACGCTTGCGAATCGGGGCTGCACGACCCATGGCGCGAGGGCGGAAGCGCTTCATCGTCACACCACCGTCGGCGGTGATCGTTTTCACGACCAACGTTGTGCGATCAAGCTTAAAATTGTGTTCGGCGTTGGCGATGGCCGAGCGCAGGAGTTTCAGAACCGGAGTGGCCGCATCGCGCTTCAAAAAGGTGAGACGCGTTTCGGCTTCGGCAACAGAAAGACCGCGGATCAGGTCAACGACCAGCCGGACTTTGCGAGGCGCCATGTGGAGATGGCGGAGAGAGGCGTGAACATCCATATATTATTTCTTGGGCTTCGGAGCAGGAGCAGCCGCGGCAGGCGCGGCGCCTGGCTTGGCGTCATCCTTCAACATCTTGCCGCCGTGACGAACGAACTTGCGCGTCGGGGAAAATTCACCGAGCTTGTGTCCGACCATATTTTCGACAACATACACCGGAATGTGGATCTTGCCGTTGTGCACGCCAAACGTATGGCCAACCATGGCCGGCGTGATGGTCGAGGAGCGGTACCAGGTCTTGATAACGACCTTCTCGCCCGGCTTGATCTTCGCCATCTTTTCCAGGAGTTTGGGTTCCGTAAACGGACCCTTTTTGAGACTTCGTGACATAGTCGTGTGATTAGCGCTTCTTGCGATGTTGGATGATCAAGGCACTCGAGGCGCGGTTCTTCTTGCGGGTCTTTACGCCCATCGCGTGCTTGCCCCACTTCGTCTTGGCGTACTTCATACCGATCGGATGCTTTCCTTCACCACCTCCGTGTGGGTGATCAACCGGGTTCATTGCCTTTCCGCGAACGGTCGGCTTGATTCCGCGGAGACGCATGCGGCCGGCCTTGCCCCAGCGCACGAGGCGCCAGTCAGGGTTCGAAACGGTTCCGACGGTTGCCATGCAGCCTTTCGGCACGTTGCGCATTTCACCGGACGGAAGCTTGAGCGTGGCGTAGGCACCTTCGACGGCCATGAGCTGGATTGCGGTACCGGCGCCGCGTCCGATCTGTCCGCCCTTTTCAGGCTGGAGTTCGATCGAGTGGACCGTGATACCGACCGGCATTTTGTCGAGCGGCATGCGGTTGCCGACGTTGATGTCGACGGTGTTCTTCGAGGAGACGATCGTGTCGCCGACCTTGAGACCATCCGGAGCAACGATGTAACGCTTTTCGCCGTCCTTATAGATGACGAGTGAGATGCGTGCGCCGCGACCCGGGTCGTACTCGATCGAGTCGACCTTGGCCGGAATATCAAACTTGCCGCGCACGAAATCAACGATGCGGATGTAGCGCTTCACGCCGCCGCCCTTGTGGCGAACGGTGATCTTGCCGTTGGTGCGGCCCGCGAATTGCTTGCGCGGAATGATCAACGTTTTCTCCGGTTCATTTCGCGTGACATCGGAAAAATCCTGCACCGAGGAATTGCGGCGCCCTTTGGTAACTGGGCGGTATTTCTTGATAGGCATAGGATTTTTATTTAGACGCCTGCGTAGAGGTCGAGTGTTTCACCCTTCTTGAGCGTGACGAGAGCTTTCTTCCAGTCCTTGCGAGCTCCGGCAATGCGGGCGCGCGTGACGATCTTGCCCTTGCCGCGAACCATGCGAACATCGTTCACGTGGACCTTGTAGAGCGCTTCGACGGCCTTGCGCACTTCAACCTTGTTGGCAGAAAGCGGCACGTTGAACACGTAGGTTCCCTTGGACGCCAGGATGGCGGCCTTTTCGCTGACGCGCGGCGAGACGAGCATGCGCGACGACGAACCGCCGGCGACCTTCGGAGACACGATCGTGTCTTCCGAAGCCTTCTCGACGGGCTTCTGCTTCTTGTCGGCCTTGGCCGCGACGTTGGTCGAGGCAGGCTTCTTGATGCGATCAAAGATTCCCATAGAGGTTAGGCGTTACGGTAGAGGGTTTCGAAAGCCGGCACGGATTCCTTCTCAAACATCACGGTCGGAAAGCCGACAATGTCGATGATCGAGAGCGAGTTTACGGTCACGAGCTTCACGTTCTTGAGATTTTTCACCATGCGAAGCTTGAGCGGATTCGAGGCCGGGATCACGTAGAGCGTGCGGCGTCCGATCGGGAGCTTCGTGAGCATCTTCGCGGCGACCTTGGTCTTTGCGGTGTCGGTCGAAAGCGATTCGAGCACGACGAACTTTTCACTCGCGACCTTGTCGGAGAGCGCCATGAAGAGGGCCTTCTGGCGAACCTTGCGGTTGACCTTCACTTCGTAATTGCGTTCTTTGCGCGGACCGTGTGCGACACCACCGCCGACCCAGTGCGGGTTACGCGTCGAACCCTGACGGGCGCGACCGGTTCCCTTTTGCTTCCACGGCTTCTTGCCTCCGCCGCGAACTTCACCCTTGGTCTTGGTGTGTCCCGTGTTGGTGCGGGCATTTGCCTGCGCAGCCACGATCACTTCGTGCACGAGTGCCGGATCGACCTTCACGCCGAAATGTTTGGCGTTCAATTCGAGGTCGCCGACGACTGTTCCTTCTTGGTTGTAGACGTTAATCTTGCTCATATCGTTAGACGGTACGGATTTCAACCACAGCGTTACGCGCTCCAGGCACGGCGCCCTTCACGGCGAGCACGCCACCGTCACGAACCTCGATCACTTCGAGATTCTTCACGGTCACGGTGTCACCACCCATGTGTCCCGGTTTGCGGACGCCTTTAAAGACGTGTTGCGGACCACCGGCTCCCGAAGAACCCGGCATACGCTCTTGGTCCTTGTGACCGTGCGTCTTCGGAGCTCCGTGGAAGTGGTGGCGCTTCACGACACCTTGGAATCCTTTTCCCTTCGAAACTCCCGTGACGTCGATAACGTCGCCGGGCACGAAAAGAGTGGCTTCAAGGGAGTCGCCGCGCTTGAGAGTGATGTCCTCTTTCATGCGGAACTCACGGAGTTCGCGCATCTTCGGCAAATCCTTCAAGTGACCTTCAAGCGGCTTCGACACGCGCTTCGCGGTCAAAAATCCGACCTGAACGGCCTGGTATCCGTCGTTCTCCGTGGACTTCACCTGCGTCACGACGCAAGGGCCGGCCTGGAGAAGGGTTACGGGAACAACCGTCCCATCGGGACGGAAGACCTGTGACATCTCGAGTTTTTTGGCAAGAATGAATTTCATAGCGTTGACTGTCGCTCCGGATGGTTCGGAGTCAGTTCGGGGTTAGAGAAGGCTGGCGGTGCATAGAACGCAAAAGCCAGAGATGCGGCACCGATTTTGGAATCGATACAACATCTCTGGCCTCTGAGCGATCAAAGGCACATCAATTGTAGAACATCCGCGATTCCGGTTTCACGTCATGGAGGTTATGCCGTAGGTCCACATCGCTTGTGGGGATTACCGAGATGATCTCGGGGCAACTTACTCCTTGGGAACCGTTCCTGCGGGGAACGAATTTTATGCGTTGGTTTTAATCGACCTCTTCCTTACATCTTGATCTCCACATCGACACCGGCGGGCAAGTTCAGACTGGTCAGCGCGTCGATGGTCTTCGCGTTGGGGTCGAGGATGTCGACGATGCGTTTGTGGATCCACATCTCGAACTGTTCGCGGGCGTTCTTGTGGACGAAGGTGGAACGGTTGACGGTCCACTTCTTCTTTTCCGTCGGAAGAGGCACGGGACCGACCACTTTGGCTCCCGTCCGTTCCGCCGTATCGATGATCGTACGTGTGGATTGGTCGATAACCTTGTGATCGTACGCGCGGATCTTGATCCGTACGCGCGAGCTGGCGACCTCTTTCGAGGCGGCCGCTTTTTTGGCTGGAGCTTCAGTCATGTCGGTCCCGTTAGCCTAAATCTTATTTAATGATCTTGATAACGACACCGGCGCCGACCGTCTTTCCACCTTCACGGATGGAGAAACGCATCTTGTCTTCCATGGCAACCGGAGTGATGAGGGTGACCGTCATGTTGACCGTGTCGCCCGGGTTCACCATCGCGACGGATTCCGGCAGCTTCACTTCACCCGTCACGTCTGTCGTGCGGATGTAGAATTGCGGCTTGTAACCCGTGAGGAACGGCTTGTGACGACCGCCTTCTTCCTTGGCGAGGGCGTACACTTCCGCTTCGAACTCGGTGTGCGGGGTGATCGAACCTGGCTTGGCGAGCACCATACCGCGCTCGACATCTTCCTTCTTGATACCGCGAAGGAGGAGACCTGCGTTGTCGCCGGCCATACCTTCGTTCAACTGCTTGTTGAACATTTCGATACCGGTCACGACGGTCTTGCGGCTTTCACCGAGACCGACAATTTCGATTTCTTCGTTGATCTTGACCATACCGCGCTCGATGCGACCCGTGACGACGGTGCCACGACCTTCGATCGAGAACACGTCTTCAACCGGCATGAGCAACGGTTTGTCGATTTCGCGGACCGGGTCCGGGATGTATTCGTCGAGAGCCTTCACGAGATCGAGAATCGGCTTCGAAGCGGCTTCGTCGGACGGGTTCGCGAGCGCCTTGGAGGCGGAACCGCGGATCACCGGCACGTTGTCGCCGTCGTATTCGTATTTCTTCAAAAGATCGCGAACTTCCTGTTCGACAAGGTCGATCAGTTCCGCGTCATCCACCATGTCCACCTTGTTCAGGAAGACGATGATCGCCGGCACGCCGACTTGGCGGGCGAGCAAAATGTGTTCGCGGGTCTGCGGCATAGGACCGTCCGCAGCGGACACGACCAAGATTGCACCGTCCATCTGGGCGGCACCCGTGATCATGTTCTTGATGTAGTCAGCGTGACCTGGACAGTCGACGTGCGCGTAGTGGCGCTTTTCCGACTCGTACTCCGTGTGAGCCGTGGCAATCGTAATACCGCGGGTCTTGGATTCCGGAGCCTTGTCGAGGTCATCAATGCCCTTGGTCTGAGCTTTCTGACCGTGTGCCGCAAGCACCGCGAGGATTGCTGCGGTGGTGGTGGTCTTTCCGTGGTCGACGTGACCAATGGTCCCGACGTTTACGTGGGGCTTTGAGCGATCAAACATTTCCGCCATAGAGTCTCTTCAATACGTCGGGCCGGTAAAATAGGCCCTTAAAATTAAGGCTTTTTAAAGCAGGAGGACTATATCAGAAGTAAAAAAAGGGCGCAAGACCCATACCAGCGGTAGGATCGTGCGCCTTTTTTTGGCTAAAATAGGCCTTTTTATCCATCCTTGGACTTGTCTTCTAGGGGCTCCAAATAGAACCGCTCCTCCAATGTCAGATCAGAATCAGTCGGAAGCTCGGCCTGGAGCGTCTGAATTTGGAGGACGGACTCCTCTGCTCTGGCCCTTGCTTGTTCGGCAATAATCTCTTCGAGCTCGCGCACAGAAGCGTCATCGCCGTTGGCTTTGAGCTTTGGGGAGGGCTTGTTTGAGGGCGAAGCATCGCCCGTGAGAGCCTCAAATTGCTCGAGCGGCAACACGACCATCGGTTCGCGTCCGGCCACATCGGTCACAATCACCGGCATTCCCGTGCGTCGCGCTGTTTCCAAAACACGTTGAAGTGACATAGTGAACCCATCTAAGCGGATCGACGGCGAGGGCGCAAGGATGGACAAAAAACGATATTTTTGTTATATGACAGGCGGAGGAACAAATGAGAAACATCGTTGCTACGATCTTGTGCTTCGCTCCTTTCATCCTTTCCTGCGGCGAACCGAAGCGGGAAACGGGAGTGAGCCGCTTGGTCGCGAGAAACAATTCAGAAAAATCCGCCAGCAATCTTCGTATTCTCGACAAGAAGTACATTGGGGGTGTGGACAACAAGGAAACGATCTATGCCTACGAGTTCCTCGTCATACACGACGATGTCAGGGAAATGACGTGCTGGACGGCGCTTCATCCTGGCGAAAACGTCACGATGTCCTGCTTCCCCGACGCGCAGCTCGCAGCGATGAAGAAGGAGGCAACAAAATAAAACATCCCTTGCGGGATTGACCGCTCATTCCAAAAATGGTTTTCTGCGCAACGGAGGTGAACTTTGACCGATGAACCCGACACCCGTGGTCCCACGATTCGCGGGGACCAGCTCCTGAACGCGTTTCGCTTTCTGGAGCGCTACGGATCCAACGAACATCTCAACTCGCATCCACGTCGACCCGTCAGCGCACTCGTCTTCTCCGACGAGGCGTTTCGCAGGTATGCCGAAAAGATCGAACATCCTTTCGGTCTGCGCCACTGGATGGGTGAAATCTCCATTCGATCTCACGCCCGGCGCACCATCGAAGCATCGATGAATGAAGTCTCGCGACATGAAGCAGCTTTCGTCATCCCGGCGGTTGTGGAAAACGCCATCGAAGAGACGAGCCCCACGGAGCTCGGAGATCTTGGCCTCACCGCCGACGACAAAACCGTTCTCGCGGAGGTTCTCCATCGCTTCTTCTGCGCTGTCGCCTGTGGCGAAATCAGCGAAAAAAATCTCGGCTGCTGACACGCGCCGAGCCTGTCTCTACACGATCCTCACGATCGTGTTTTTTTATTGCTTCTGTTCGATGGATTGACGAAGCCCTTCCGCTTCGCGTTTGCTCGCTTTCAATTCTCCCGCATCTTCCTCCCCCGCCGCAGCGATGAGTTCGTCGTAAATGTGCTCCGCTTTTTTCACATCATCCACAAACGAATCGCGAAGCTCCGCGTTGCGCGGTTCTTTCAACAGTTGCTCCGTACTTTTTACGATCGCATCCGCGTATCCCTGCTTTGCTTCTAGATTTTCTTTGTCATTGAAAAGCAGTTCCTGATACGCCGTACGGGCGATCGCATATTTTCCGTTCTCCATCATCTCGCTCGCAATCTGCGCTTGCATGAGCGGATTATCCTTTGCTGCATGGAACGCTTTTTCCATCACGCGATTCACGGCAGGTGATGCGTTCTCCCCGTGCTCGCGAAGCACTTCGTGGGCGTAGTCCATAAGACCGGAAGCGTCTTCGCGTTTTTTCATTTCGCTCGAAATCGAACTCTGAACGTCCTCATACGACATCTCTGTGAGACGCTTTACATACGAACGAGCCCGGTCGAATACCGAACGTTTCGCTGTTCCTGCCTCACCTTCCGTCGGATGACCATGAGACTCCATTCCTTTAAGCATATACTCATAGGGTAAAGGTCCCGCACCCTTGGTGCAACCATCTCTTGACGGAAACTCATAAAAATGTTAAAGATTTGGCGTGGGGAGTGTGACATCTGAGATCTCTATCCCCCCACCCCAGAGGTCTCACCGCCAGTCGCACTCCCCACACTTTCTCCTGACTCCCTGACGAATGCGTCAGGGAGTTTCTTTTTATCCAGAAAAAAAATCCCGACAGCGTGTCGGGGAAAAGTCTGCTCTCACGCGGATTCAATGGCTTCTCTGATCCCTTTGTAGAAAGGATTTTCTCGTTCTGCAATGTTGGGCTGTTTGAGGCCGAGAACCCCTATCATGAGGTCATGGAGTTTCTCCATTTGCTCTCGTGAGATCTTCTCGTTTGTCCACGGCGGAAGATGACCCCAGGTCGGATCGGTGACGTCACGACCCAGAAGTTCTTTCGAGAGTGGTCTCGCGGTTTCGTAACGCGGGATACCATGAAGATGAAGAAGCGGAAGTGCATTTCCCATCTGCCAGTAATTGAAATGATCGGGACGAAAATCATCTCTCTCGCGAAATTTCGCTTCCGTGTCGCGCATCAAGACTTTCAACTCATCAAGCTCGTCGATGAGGAGCTCGGACATGAGCCGCACGCCCTCGCGACGGCAGAAGATGATGTAGCAGCCGAGCGTGTGCTGTTGCCACGAAACTTCGAGTGACCAATGGTCGTACACCTTGAGGACCGCGCCCTTGAACTTCTTGTCAGGATCCCAATGTCGAATGAGCTTTTCCATTTTTCCTCCGCGGGAATATCAACATAAAATGAGGGAGGGAGCAAGAAGATGAACAAAAAAGATCCGCCGGATGCGGATCTTTTTTTCTATTCTTTTCTCTTTACTTCTTTGCGCGTCCTTCGACGATCGCGGCGGTCACGTTCTGGGGAGCTTCGGCGTAGTGCGCGAATTCCATGGAGTATGACGAGCGGCCTTGGGTCATGGAGCGGAGGCTCGTGGCGTAGCCGAACATTTCGGAGAGCGGGACGAATGCGTCGATGACTTTGGCGCCGGAGCGTTCGGTCATTTCGTTGATCTGTCCGCGCTTGGAGTTCAAGTCTCCAATGACGTCACCCATGTACTGTTCGGGAGTCACGACTTCGACTTTCATGATCGGTTCGAGGAGCGCGACGCCACCCTTGCGACAGGCTTCCTGGAAGGCCATCGAGGCGGCGATCTTAAACGCAGCTTCCGACGAGTCGACATCGTGGTACGAACCGTCGAAGACGGTGGCCTTGATGTCGATGAGCGGGTATCCGGCGATGACACCGCGCGTCATGGCTTCCTGCACACCCTTGTTGATCGGCGTGATGTATTCGCGCGGAATCACACCACCCTTGATCTCGTCGACGAATTCATAACCCTTGCCGCGTTCGAGCGGTTCGACGCGGAGCCAACAGTCACCGTACTGACCGCGACCACCGGACTGGCGCACGAATTTACCCTGCGCTTCGGCTGAGCTCTTGAGTGATTCTTTGTATGCAACTTGCGGTTTGCCGACGTTCGCTTCGACGTTGAACTCGCGTTTCATGCGGTCGACGATGATGTCGAGGTGGAGTTCTCCCATGCCCGCGATGATCGTCTGGAGGGTTTCTTCGTCGGTGCGGACGCGGAACGACGGATCTTCTTCGCCGAGCTTCTGGAGCGCGACACCCATCTTTTCCTGGTCAGCCTTGGTCTTCGGTTCGATGGCAACGGAAATAACCGGTTCCGGAATCGTGATCGATTCGAGGACGATCGGATGTTCTTCGTCGCAGAGCGTGTGTCCCGTGAAGGTCGCCTTGAGACCGACGGCCGCGGCGATTTCACCGGCGTACACATGGTCTACGTCTTCGCGCGCGTTCGAGTGCATGCGCACGATGCGGCTGATGCGTTCGCGTTCACCGGTCGTCGTGTTGTAGACGTATGAACCCGCGGCGAGGTTGCCGGAGTACACGCGGAAGAACACGAGCTTGCCGACGAACGGATCGGACATGACTTTGAACGCGAGTGCGGAGAACGGTTCTTCGTCGGACGACGGGCGTTCTTCAATCTGCTCTGGATGGTCCGGGGTGAATCCTTTGATCGCTGGAACATCGAGCGGCGACGGGAGGTAATAGGTCACGGCGTCGAGGAGGAATTGCACGCCCTTGTTCTTGAGCGCGGAGCCGCACATGATCGGGAACATATCCATCGAGATCACGGCCTTGCGGAGCGCAGCGCGGATTTCTTCGACAGAAAGTTCCGTACCCGCGAGGTATTTATTCATCAAATTTTCATCCGTCTCGGACAATGCTTCGAGGAATTCGTTACGCATCATCTTGGCGTTCTCCATCATCTCGGCCGGGACTTCGGACTCTTCGATCTGCTGACCGAGTTCATCCAAATACATTTCGGCCTTCATGGTGATGAGGTCGATGATGCCTTTGAAGTTTCCTTCGGCACCGATCGGGAGCTGGATCGGATACGCGCGTTTGTTGAGACGCGTGCGGATCGACTCGACGTCCTTCATGAAGTCCGCGCCCATGCGGTCGAGCTTGTTCACGAAACAGATGCGCGGCACTTTGTACTTGTCCGCCTGGCGCCACACGGTTTCGGATTGCGGTTCGACACCGGCAACACCGTCGAACACGGTGACGGCGCCATCGAGCACGCGAAGCGAACGCTGCACTTCGATGGTGAAGTCGATGTGTCCCGGCGTGTCGATCAAGTTCATGCGATGATCCTTCCAAAAACAGGTCGTCGCGGCGGCCGTGATCGTGATACCGCGCTCGCGTTCCTGCGCCATCCAGTCCATGGTGGCTTCGCCTTCGTGCACTTCACCGATCTTATGCTTGCGGCCGGTGTAGAACAACACACGCTCGGAGACGGTCGTCTTTCCAGCGTCGATGTGGGCGATGATCCCGAAGTTACGGGTCTGTTTGATGGAGTATTCGCGGGGCATATGTGTTAAAAATTGTTGGAAAAATCAAAATGTCATCCCGACCGTCGCAGAGAGATCTTCACGGCGAAGATTTCTCGACACGCTCGAAATGACAATTCTGCGGACAGGACCGGAGTCATCCATAGATGACTTACCGGGCGAAGTGGGCGAAAGCGCGGTTCGCTTCGGCCATGCGCTGCACGTCGAGTTTCTTTTTGACGGCGTCGCCCTGGTTTTCAGCGGCGGCGAGGAGTTCGGTGGCGAGTTTTTCGGCCATCGGCTTTCCCTTTTTCGAGCGGGCCGCAAGAAGGATCCAGCGGAACGCGAGTTGCAAGCGGCGTTCGGCGCGAACCTGCATCGGGATCTGATAGTTGGCGCCACCGACGCGCTTCGATTTGACTTCGAGGAGCGGCGAGACGTTGTTGATCGCTTCGGTGAAGACTTCGAGAGCCGGCTTCTTGGTTTTTTCTTCCATCACTTCGAATGCCGCGTAAACGACTTTTTGAGCCGTCGACTTCTTACCGTCTTTCATGACGTAGTTCACGAATTTCGAAACGACCGGCGAGTTGTATTTGCCGTCGCTCAAAATCTTTCGTTTGGGAGCTTGTTTGCCGCGCATAGTCAGTTCAATTCAGAATCAGCAATTACTTCCCTGCCTTCGGGCGCTTGTTTCCGTAAAGCGAGCGGCTACGACGACGGCTGGAGACACCCTGTGTGTCGTACACGCCGCGAACGATGTGGTAGCGCACACCCGGAAGGTCCTTCACGCGTCCACCGCGGATGAGCACGATGGAGTGTTCCTGGAGGTTGTGTCCTTCGCCCGGAATGTAGGCCGTGACTTCCATGCCGTTCGAGAGGCGGATACGCGCAATCTTCCGGAGAGCCGAGTTCGGCTTCTTCGGAGTCATGGTTGTGACCTTGGTGCACACGCCGCGCATGAACGCAGCGCCGCGACGGAGGGTCGAGCGCTTGCGGTGAAGCGTGTCGAGACGCGACTGGAGGGCCGGGCTCTTGGACTTGGTCTTGGTGGCGCGACGCGGGTGGCGAACCAACTGGTTTACGGTAGGCATGCGGAAATCAAGGTTTTTTAAGAATGGATGAGGGTCAAAGCCCGGATTTCAACCACGAAATCACGGAATCTTTTCCCTGGGAATGTGGCGGAAATATAACAGCGAACAGGGGTAACCGTCAAGACCTACCCGTCCCTCCCTCATCCGTTCATGCCAAAGCGGATCAACGTGAGGGCCCAACCCAGGCCGATGAAGACAAAAAAGCCGTAACGAAGCCAAGAATCTATCTTTTTTTCGAAGATGATCATCGCAGCGGTCAGGAGTCCCCAGATGACGAGGATATCGAAGACCCCTTGAGTCAAAACCGCACTCCGAAGCGCAACCGTGCCTCCCAAGGCAGCCAAAAGACCCGCCGAAACGGCCA
Organism: Patescibacteria group bacterium; assembly: GCA_041660225.1. Lineage (GTDB taxonomy): Bacteria > Patescibacteriota > Patescibacteriia > 2-12-FULL-60-25 > 2-12-FULL-60-25 > JBAZWV01. The sequence goes on from JBAZWV010000001.1 coordinate 298,598, forward strand.
TGACGGGAGCCCGCAAACGGGCGGAAGCGATGTATTCAAGGAGGATGAGCGCAAGCACGAGCGCGAGGGCCGGCCAGCCAAGAACGAATCCGCCCACGAGCGCAAAGAGCAGACAGAAATCAGCGATGTCTTTCCGTTCAACGCGTAAGCCTTTCCATGCGAACCATGACAGGAAGACAACGATCGTGAGCACGACGGACAGAATATCCAGACCGTTCCAATTCAATCGCAGACCGCGAAGCCCGATCAGGAACCCGGCGATGAATGGCGAAACGATCAGGAGAGATGAGCGTTCGAAGATGCGACGGAGAAGCGGCATCATGGTCCGCGCATTCAGAGTAAAAAGAATCTTCGCAGCAAGGACGATGCAGAATGCGGCGGCAGAAAAAGAAGCGGCGATCTCAACTTGATTGCCGATGCCTGCAAAAAAACGATCGGCTTGAAAATTCGACCAATACGAATTCGTGAGCACGACACCGAGCGCACGCGACGCATCGAGCGCGTGTTGAAGCGGAAGATCGCGTGCAGCTGCGGCGACGAATGCAATCCAACTTTGTGCGAGAAGCGGAACGCATGCGAAGATCCATGCACCGATCCCGAGCAGAATCGCGCGCGGCGTGTGAAGTCCGCGTCGCGTCGCCATGATACCGACGATGATGGAAAAAACGAGCACGGAGATGCGCACGACGGCTTCCGGCCCGAGTCCGAGCGGAAGAATGCCACCCGTGATGATGAAGAGACCGAGATCCGTTGGCGCAAGCGCGATTGATCCGCTTCCGTCGTTCCAGATTCCGGACGATGCTCCCACGGCCGCAATGATGAATGCGAACGGCGAGGCTGATACGATCCCCTGCCACGCATCATCCTGCGCGATCCGTCCGATCACGAATGTCGCTGCGATGATTGCGCATACGGCTGCCAAGAATGGAATCGATTGCGCGATGATGACGACGCGAAAAGATGACAGCGGAGCGCGCGTCACGAGATCCGCAAGAAGCGATGCAACAAGAAGCCCTCCCCACAACATGCCGAGGCTCGACCACCATGACGACAAACCGCTCGAGCGTCTTGAGATAATCATACGCCGACGACGAGGTTGATCACGTGCGTGATGACGCTGAAGAGCGACGAAAAAATTCCGAGATTCAGAAACATGTCTGCGAGGAGTACTCCCATGAGCAGCCACGGTCCGCGCGTTTCAAGCCACATACGCTGGCGATTCGCATCCGGTCCGCGTAGAAGAGCGAGCAACAGCTTTGATCCGTCGAGTGGCGGGATCGGAATCAGGTTGAAGAGCAACAACGCGAAATTGAGATAAATACTCAGGAATAAAAACTGCACGAGCAAATTCGCATCGCCGAGAAGAGGAAGAACAATACGAAGCACGAGCGCCGCGATCATCCCCACGAACAGATTCATGGCCGGACCCGCGAACGCGATCGCGACCGGACCCCATTGTTGATTTCGAAGATTATAGGGATTAAACGGCACGGGCTTTCCCCATCCGAATCCAACAGCGATGAGTGCGAGTAAGCCGAACGGATCGATGTGAGAGGCGGGATTCAGCGTAAGCCGGCCGAGACGCTTCGCCGTCTGGTCTCCGAGCAACGTACTCGCAAGCGCATGTGAAAACTCGTGGACGGTGAGGGCAATCATGATCGCCGCGATCCAAATCACGAAGTACAGCGGGTTCTGAAAAAGGGTGGAGAGCATGGGACGATGATAGCGGGCCGTCGGGGTCTTGCCAAAACACATGGATTGGGCTATCCTTCGGCCACTGATATGTCCCGCATCGATATTCTCACCGGCAAGCGCGGAAATCGCGGCAATTCCCGGAGCCACTCGAACATCGCCACCAAGCGCACCCAGGAGGTTAACCTCCAGACGGTACGCGTTGGAGGCGTGCGCGTGCGCATCTCGACCCGCACCATCAAGACGCTGAAAAAGCTTGCGGCCATCGCGACGGGCCAAATGCCGACAAAGCGGATGAAGAAGAAACTCAAAACTGCCGCCCGCAAACAAAAACAGACCGCCTAAGCGGTCTGTTTTTTATCCGAACGGGCGTTCCTGCGTGGTTTGGATGATCTTGAAGGCTTCTTCGGCGGTGTCGACGACGCGGAGGATATCCATGTCGGCGGCATCGATGTATTTTTCCTCCGTAACCAAGACTTGCTTGAACCATCGCAACAGCGGTTTCCAAAACGCTTTTCCAACGAGGATAAGTGGAACGCTCGCAGGAATTTTTTTGGTTTGGATCAAACACAACATTTCGGTCATCTCGTCGAGCGTTCCGAAACCGCCGGGGAAAAACACGTAGGCTTGCGCTGAGATCGAGAGCATGACCTTGCGCGTAAAAAAATAGTGGAAGCCGATCCCCTTGGTCGCGTATTTGTTGCGACGCTGTTCGTTTGCGAGCTCGATGTCGAGACCGACCGAAACACCGCCGGCCTGAAATGCTCCCTTGTTCGCCGCCTCCATAATTCCCGGTCCCCCGCCTGTGATGACGGTGTATCCTTTTTTTCCGAGCATGGATCCGAGCTTCTGCGCGGCTTTGTAGGATGCGTGACGAGGACCCGTTCGCGCGCTGCCGAAAATCGAAACTTCATTTTTAAGCTTGGAGAGAAACTCGAATCCTTCGATCGATTCCGCCATCATGCGGAAGACGCGCCAGTTGGCATCTGCGGTAAATGACTGGCTCGCGTACGGGACGATGACCTTCGCAGGCGGCTCACCAGGTGCGCCGTGATACCGGGCGGGAACAATCGTAGTGGATTCAGCGGGGCCGGAGGTGGGGATGGCGCGTGGCATATCGGAAAAAGGATACACGCCGCGCGAATCAGCGGACAGACTCGAGAAGTTTAGGTGAATGCAACGCCTCTTCGACGGACGAGAGGAACGCTTCGAGCTTGTTCCGTTGCCAACACGGACCGAGGCTCACGCGTTCGATGTGTTTGTTAAAAAAATGGAATTCAATCGTCTCGATGCCATGTTCGAGATTCAACCCCTGATGGATCAGCAACATCGCTTCGAGATCCTTGAGCGGCACATGGCGCGGACGAGCGAGGACGGCACGATACGAAATCTCTTCGCCGATGAGCAAGAGCTCTTCGGTTGCGCTTCGCAACAGATACGCCCACGACGCAAACGCGAGAACGATCGCGATGAACCGTTGAATACCCGTGATCGTCGGACTGTACAGCGCCATGATGAGGGTCGCGGCAATCAGCAGACAGATCGCAAGCATCACACCGCCGCCCAGCGATACGAGCTCGGCGCGAACGCGGATAACGCTTTCTGTTTTTTCGATGCGTGGTGCGCGGCGTGGTGCGCGGGCGGCAATGACGTCGGGCATATCAACGCAGTTCGTGAGGGAATAACGGACCGGCCAATGCGCGGACGGCGTCGTCGAACCGTTCATCATCGGTCGCATCGATCCCGAGCATCACATCCTGCTCCGGCCACGCGGCATCAGACACGGGATATTCATAGCCGACGCCCGTTGCTTTTTCTTTTGCAAGTTTGTCTCCAGTAAATCCGCGCTTCACGAGACGCTCTTCGTACCCCGTCGGATCGCCAACGCGACAACGAATCAGGGAATGCGGAACCTTCTGTTCACGCATGAGCAGAATGACGGACGGCACGATCGCCATGAATGCGATCGGTGCGTGTTCGAGGGCTTTTTGAATTTCGGATCGAAGAAGCACGTAGCGCTCGCCACTGAATTCAACGTTTGAAAGAACGTCGGCTGGATCAAACGAGGCGAGCTCTTCGCGGGTGATGAAGCGATACCACACTCCATCTTCTGCATCTCGCCGCTGTCGCGTCGTGACACTGAGCACCGGCGCGAATCGGCGCTGGTCACGGTTGATGAGACGCTGCATCTGGTGCGTCTTCCCGATTCCCGTTGGTCCGCACGTCACGATAAGCATCGACATGGCCAAAGCGTAGCGCATTCGACCTAAAAGAAAAACACCCCGTCTCTCGTGAGAGGCGGGGTGTTTTCATCCTGAGAAAAATTACAGGATCGAGTCCTTCGCAGCTTTCGCGACGCGGAACTTCACGACCGTCTTGGCCGCGATCTTGATTTCGGCGCCGGTGGCCGGGTTGCGACCCATGCGGGCGGCGCGGTGCTTCTTCACGAGTTTTCCAAGGCCCGGGATGGTGAATTCCCCGTTCTTCTTTGTCTCGGAGTAGGCGGTCTCTACCAATGCTTCCATGAACCCTCCCACATCCTTTTTGGTGTGGCCGGTCTTAGAGGCGATTGCATCCATCAATTGGGACTTCGTCATCTTTGCCATATGCGAAACAAGAAAAGTAAGAATAAGATTCCCAGAGAATAAAGGGTTTTCTTCAGACACGCAAGGAGGGGCGGGCATTTCTGTCAACACCTCAAGGAAAAATAAAACGCGACATCATCTTTCCCGAGGGGAGATAATGTCGCGAAGATGACGGAAAAACGAAGCGCCTGCGAGTGCAAGCGCGAGGCCGATGGCGTAGGCAGAAAGCTGATAAAGTATGAAGTTTCCGCTCAGAACGAATCCGATTGCGAAGCTCTGTGCCCACGTTTTTATGGCTCCAAACGCGTTTGATTTTGCCGATGCGCTCGTCGTGTCTTCCGAGGTCTTGAACAAACGAATGAGGACGAGCGCCGCTTCGAGAGCCAGGATCACCGTGCATACGACGTACGGGATCCGCCCGGAGCATGCGAAGAAAAGCGCGCCGAGGACGAACACCTTGTCGCTCATCGGATCGAGCCAGACTCCGGCTCCATTCGCAATGCCGCGATGCCTCGCGAGCGGTCCGTCCATGATGTCGCACGCGGACGACACGAGGAGGGCGGTGATCGCAAGCCAGGGATATCCCTCTCGGGCAAAAAGGATCACAGGCACGACGAGGATCCCGCGCGCGATCGTGATGAGATTCGGATGGACCCAGCGCGGAATCCGGTTCAAGACGGGCGTGATGGCCCGGTCAAACAATTTGGCCATATCCCCTTCTTTCCGTTGATGTGGAAGGAACCGATGAGATCAGACCATTCGGCGGGAGCCACGTCAACTCATAAAAAAAGCCCCGTCAGGAAGACGAGGCGAGATCAGAAGCAGTCACGAACGACGGAAGTGCCTTTCGTAAAATCGCAGCAGCCGCGGGCGAACGGGAGTCGTGCCGGATGACCCGTGACAACGAAATCGAACGAGTCGAAGTAGGTGCTCGGTACGATGACGAGCGGAAGATCCGTCAGCTCATGCAGAGCTTGATTCAGACCCGTCTGGAACGCGGGGACATAGATATATCCCTCGCCTTCCGTTGCCTGCAGGAACTGTTGGATGCGGAGGTACTCCTTGTTCCAGAAGAACAGCGCAATCGCCGGGACGACGCGAAGCGCCGTCCGTTTGATCGGATGTCCCGATTTCTGGATGTGTGACGTGAGCGCGCTGTAGTCCGCAAGCATCTCGAGCAGAATGCGCTCGTTCCACGTGGGCTCGGACACACCGAAGACCGAGAGTTGCGCTTCACTGTCTACGCACCAGTGCTGCCCTTTGAGAGGCGAGGGGTGTGATGACGATCCGACCCGCCGTACTTCGCTGGGGAGATCGGGGAAACCCGGTATTGGTGGTGAGGGTGGGGGCGGAGGCGGAGGCCCGTCCGGAGTCATCGGAGGAGGCGGACTGCTCCCGCACCATAAAACATCATTGAAACCCTGCATGCCTGCAACACCTTTCGATAGAGAAAGAACGGCACGGTCCTTGCACATGGACCGGGGCACAAGAATAAAGGAAATCTCAAAAGAGATCAAGATGTGGACAAAACAAAAATCCGGCGTGTACCGGATTTTCGATGCTGGTCGGGCTAGAGGGACTTGAACCTGAGCCAGGACCGACAGGTGGGATCATGTGAGAAAAAAGAGTCCGCAGCAGAGCCAAATGTCACCAAGACTGAAATAACTCTAATCACTCTAATTAACTTGAAAGTCGGATTCGTGGGCACAGTTGGGCAACAGAAGATGGCTCCTTAGCTCCGTTCACTCTGAAGCAGCTGCTTCCCCGTGATAGCCGAGGGTGTCGCCGAGCCGAGTTCATTCAAGAAGATGCTTGCGATCGTGGAACCTTCGCCCCTGCCACGGCTCGCGCGTAACGCAATGCCAGCCTGCTTTGCAAGCGCCCACGGCCACGCGATGGCAGAGGAGAGAAGGAGTTCGTCCGTGGCACGCGTCATCGCGACATAGAAGAGACGTCTCTGTTCACGAAGGTCCTCCTCGGAATCTTGCTCACTCATCGAGTCGTCAACTTTCGGGAGGAGCCCTTGAATGCATCCGACGACGATCACCACCCGACTCTTCAAGCCCTTGGACTTGTGCAGACTCATGATACGAACGAACTTTCCGTCGTCCGGTAAATCGCGCTGGGTCACGACTTGAATTAGCTCTTCGAGCACCGTTTTTGCATCGACGGTTTCGTCAAACCTCCCAGCCATCGATTCTCTCACGGACTTCGTCCACTCAGATTCCTCAGGGAAAAGCGTGTCCACAAGCTGCTGGCCGATGATTCCATTCAGTGCTTCAAGCTCGAGTCGAATTTTTCGATACCGTGCAACAAGTCCGTCCACGCCTCGCAGCTGAAGTTCTCCGGATGCGACTTGTGCCAACGCGTGGCTTGGCGAGACAGCATTTTCACGGCAGTATTTGATCAGCTTTGCGTAGGTGACCGCTAAAAACGTTTTACTGCCTTCGCCTAACAGGAACCGAAGCGCCACACGATCCTCTGGATTTGCCAAGAGAGTAAGCAACGCGAAGGCATGCTGCGCCTCCGGCGCATCCAACGATTCTTCCGAATAGAAACTGTGTGCGTTGATCTTCTTATCTATCAAGCGCTGTCGCAACTCGTAACCGATCTTTCTACTGGGACACAAAATCATAAAGTCCTCGGGTGAATAACGTCCGGTCGCCAGCCGCGTCTCCACAAACTCGACGATGCCCGCAGTTTCTTCCTCAAGATTGCTCCACTGGACAATGCGAGCATTCCCGGTAGGATTCTTTTCGCATTCACGAAGACGTGGAGATGTCCCCGGTGGATGATTGCGTCGAATCAACGAGTCCGCCATTGCGACGACTCTCTTCGGACACCGTCGGCATTCATCGAGCGATTCGTCCTCTGTCCCCGGATGCATCTGTGAGAACTCTTCAATCCCTTCAGGGTTCGCAAACCGAAAGCGGTAAATGGATTGGTCCACATCGCCGACTACGGCGCAGTGTCCGGCCTCAGCTAGATACGCGACCAATGTCTGCTCCGCCTTGTTAAAGTCCTGATATTCATCCGCGATCACATGATCAAAAGCTGAGCGATCCGGTGACTCGGGATTATTCTTCAGATACTCCAGCGCCAAAGGAACGACTTCTCCGATGTGCATCGCTTCGTGGAAGCGCATCCATTGCATCAAGACTGCATGAAAGCGTTGATCTCCCGCGGAGGATGATGGCCATCCTGGCTCGTCAGACTGAAGTCGTGCCCATGCAGCTTCGAACGCTTCCAAGCGTCGATCACACTCTCTCTTGCCTCCGAACTCCTTCAAGCTCTTCATGTCCTGAAGAAGGACGTTTACCTCGAACTTCATCAACGGTCGCGGAGTTCTCTGGAGAAAGTGAAAGACTGGCGATTTTCGCAGAAGGCTGAAACAGAACCCGTGGAGTGTGCTCGCCCGGATCCGATCACTTCCAGGAACGTTCAGTTCTTTGAGGTCGTTTTTCAGACCCGCAGCCGCGTTCCGTGTAAACGTTACAGCGAAGATTCGAGACGGGTCTTGCCCGTCGGCCAGCAACCGCGCAATTCGATGCATCATCGCGTGAGATTTGCCCGTTCCCGGTCCCGCCATAACACGCAAACGTTTCGCCGGTGACATGGCAATACTAAGCGCGGTGCCGATAAGGTTGTCGTTCCAAGCCATATGGACGCAAACCTACCGCGCGCACGACAACCCGTACAGCTCGCGGGAGGCGTCAAAGGAGTCTTCTCGTTGTATGCTTTCTAATGCGCCTCGGCGCAGCTCTCTAATTCCTCAAATGGGATTCGTGGGCACAGGTGGGCAGCATGACCTCCGTCTAACCAGATGGAGGTCTTGTTCTGGACGATCTGAATACGATTCTCATACGCCCATCTTTACTCACGTCACAATTTGATAATGAGCAATGTCGATGGGCTTTGTGTGGAGGTAAAGGTCGGAATCCCTCTAGCCCATTCTGAGCGTCAAAAACACCCGGATTTCGGGTGTTTCTACATGGTCGGGCTAGAGGGACTTGAACCCTCGACCTCTTGCACCCCATGCAAGCGCGCTAGCCAACTGCGCTATAGCCCGATGAGTGAGTGAACGGAAAAACTGGCTTTTCTGATTCCGAGCGAAGAGGAGCTATACCGTAGCGCCAGCGAAGGTATAGCCCGATGAATTGCTCTGAAGTGGCTGGATAATAGGTTGCGTTGAGAAAAAAATCAAGCCGCAAAAGCGGCTTTATGCCTGAAGGGGGTCGGGGAGATTTCGGTTCTGCCCGCATTGAGCACAACGTCATTCGCGATCGGAGCCGACAGCGTGAGCCGTGAGACACGATACGAAGGACTGAACGCTGCAGGGGCGGTCATCGCGAGGCCACGGCCTGCGTCCCGATTGTGATCGGAACCCCTTCGCCCGAAGACGAAAGGACGAAATCGTCGCCCCAAGAACACGATTTAGCCCGAAATCTCGCTCCGACCTGATCCTCCAGACTCTTCCAGCATGCGTGCTGACGCGTGTATGGTCAAGACGAATAAAAAAAACCTCCGAGCACATGTCGGAGGAAGTCAAGCGACGTTGGAAACGTCATGGGAAGCGTTACAGTCGGATTCCGCTTGGGAGATCCGTGTGATCATCAGCGGCTTGTCCGCGCAGAGCGTGATCGATGAATCGGTTCCGCTCCGGAGGGTAATGACGCTGTGATGCTTGCACGGGACCTGCACGGTCATGACCTCGACCAGATTGATATGATCGGCCTCGGTCACGATCCCAAACCAGATTTCGGTATCAGGATGTTTTAGTAGGACACACTCGAGTTGCGTCACATCCTGAATCTCATGGTTGAAGATGAACGACGCAGCCGTTTGCCGCGGCAGATAGAGAGCGACGCACGCACGCGTCCCCCGCCGCTTTATCGGAAGCGCATTCGTATCGATCTGGAGTCGTGCAGCGACGAGTTTGCAGACAAGATCACAGGCCTCGTCCACACGAGCTTCGCGTTCGATGAGTCGGCGCGCCTCCAGCACGGCGCTGGCATCAGGTGTGCAGATGTATTGCTTCGCGTCCTTGTTGAGCCACGCGGAGTGCCAAAAAAAGAACGGTTTTGATGCGACGGATCCACTCTGTTTCATTTCCCCTCCACTGAGATTGTTCGCCGCACGAAGATACAAAAAACCGCGGAAGCTGTCAATGCTCCGCGGTTTTGTTTTTGATTCTTACTCGAACCACTTCGGATCGTACTGGACGCGATCGTTCACGTGTTCGTACTTGTAGAGTTCGGTGTCGGTAAACCATATTTTGATTTCGTTGTTCGCCTCTTCGACGGTGCCTGACGCGTGAATCAGGTTGCGGAGCGGACGATTCTGCGTGTTGGAAAGCGCGTACGTGTCGTGCGAGAGATCGCCGCGGATGGTTCCGGGAGCGGACGACGCGGGTTCGGTCGCGCCCACGAGCTTGCGCACGAGCGAGACGGACTTTTCGCCTTCGAGGACCATCGCCACGATCGGCGCGGATTTGAGAAAGGTGATGAGACCGTTCTTGATCTCGGTGCCGTATGCAATGTGATCAGGAAAATTGAACGGTTCGCCGGACGCCTCGTACTTGGCTTTCGCCTTGTCGTAGACGGCCTTCATCCATTCTTCGGTCAGCGCGTAGTGCTGATCGACGTCTTCGTGCGAGGCATGGACCATTTTCAGGGCCGTGAGCTTGAGCCCGGCGCGTTCAAAACGGCCAAGGATTTCTCCCAGGAGGCCGCGTTGCACGCCGTCCGGTTTAATCAAGACCAGTGTTCGTTCAATATTTTCCATAGAAGTTGGCCGGACTTTACCAACCCTGGCGTATTTTGACAAGCTATCCCCATCCCGTTCTTGTCTGTTTTATGCCAAAATGTGCGGTTTTCCGAGAAACATCAAGGTCTTGCAAAAATCAAGGTTTCACGCTAGTATATACGTATAATCTCTCAGAAATACTGCTATGGGACTTCCTGGTCATCGCCGAACAAGCTCAGATAAGCGCCGTCGCGCATCGCATTTTGCGTTGACGAAGCCTGCTATTACGACATCTAAGACGGGAACGATCCATCTTTCTCATCGCGCCGCCCCGGGAGCCACCGAATACAACGGCCACCCGATTCATGTGAAGGGCCGCGAGAAAAAGCTTGAGAAACTGCTCGGCACGAAGGCGGAACCCGCCAAGGCTGCAGCCCATGAACATAATCACGGACCTCACGAAGGCCACGACCACAGCTAACCTTCTCCCCCGGCTAGCCTCACGGTCAGCCACCCATCTCGCCCCTTGTTATGTCTAATCGCCATCTCGCCCGCGCGCTCGCGATGCAGTCCCTCTACGAATGGGATTTTCATGGCGCCCAAAAAGACGGGGCCGAGATCATCTCGCGCAATCTTGAAGAATTTGCGCCGGAGCTTGATGAGAAAGAATTCGCCACAAAAATCGTGACGGATGTCATGGCGCATAAAGACGAGATCGATGCGACCATCACGAAATTCGCACCGGACTGGCCGCTCGAAAAAATCACGACGGTCGATCGCAATATTTTGCGCATCGGTACGTATGAATTGATGTACAACGACGAAATCCCCTCGAAAGTCGCGATCAATGAAGCCATTGAGCTTGCGAAAACGTTCGGCGGCGAATCGTCAGGTAAGTTCGTAAACGGTGTGCTCGGCGCCGTCTATCGCAGTCAGACGGAACAAGGTGTGATGAAGGAAGCGGACAAGCCCAAAGAAAAGAAAGAAGAAAAAGAAGATCCAAAAGAATCGTAACTCATTTGAATGAACGACCGACATCAGCGAAGATCGTCCTAGAGACATCTATGACCGTCCTCGCGGGTGTCGTTCACGCCATTACGGCTGAACGACTATGACAAATCTCGAACAGAATCTTGCCACGCTCGAAGAGCGACTCGGGCATCCCTTCGGTGAGAAGCGCTATCTCATCGAGGCCATGACGCATCGTTCGTATCTCAACGAACATGCGGATTTTCCGCACGCGCATAACGAACGGTTGGAATTTTTGGGCGACGCCGTGCTCGAACTGATCGTGACCGAACATTTGTACCGCACGTACGCGAATCCAGAAGGCGAGCTCACCAACTGGCGCGCCGCGCTCGTGAATGCGAAGACCCTCTCGGGTATCGCGAGCCAGCTCAATTTCGAAGAATTTTTGTTGCTCTCCAAAGGTGAAGCGCGCGACACGAATTCCAAGGCGCGCATGTACATTCTCGCAAATGCGATTGAAGCGATCATCGGTGCCGTCTACATGGACGGAGGCACAAAGGCAGCCGAAGTTTTTATCAACAAACACATTCTTTCGCATCTCCCCTTCATTCTAAAAAACGAGCTCTACATCGATCCGAAGAGTCGCTTTCAGGAAACGGCACAGGAAATGCTCGGCGTCACGCCGTCATACAAAGTCCTCGAAGAAACCGGACCGGATCACAACAAGGAGTTCACCGTTGGCGTGTACCTCGAAAAAGAACTTGTCGCCGTTGGGAGAGGTTCGTCGAAGCAAGAAGCTCAGGTCGCGGCTGCGCAGGCCGGTCTTGAAGCAAAGGGTTGGCTGACGAAATAAAACAGGATCGTTTTCTTATACATAAAAACGGGCTCATGGCCCGTTTTTATTCTGGTGCGCCCCGAGAGGATCGAACTCCCGACCTCGTGGTTCGAAGCCACGCGCTCTATCCAACTGAGCTAGGGGCGCTCGTACAGAACGGGCCGAGCATAGTCGAAAAACGCCTCTTTGTCCATACGTGAGATCCGATTGAACGCGTCGTACAAGCCTGCTACGGTTCTCATGCTCTCGTCCTTTACCCCTCACAGGAGGAAAGATGTCGTCCACAAAAGACGATTCGTCACCACCATCCATCAAGGATGCGATCGAGATTCTGCGCGACTGGGACGCCGAAGGGCACTTTGGCACCGTCTCGGTTCCACCCGCCAGACCCGATGAGCCCGACTCAGACACCTTTGAGGATGAGCTCACGATCCCTCAAGGCTACGAAAGTTACGTCGATGAGCTGGGGAACCGCTCCATCCGGAAACGGGAATCCTAAGATGCTGACGGTCAAAACGATTCTCCGTTGCATGAAAATGGATGAAGCACTCGGACGCAATCCGTTTGGCGGACTGTGTCATGACAAGAATCCCACTCCTCCATTTCGGCCTCGACCGCCTCCGCCGCCGAAATGCGAATCCGGATTCGATGTTGGGAAGTACGCCAACCCAATGTTGGATACACCGGAACGTCCCATCGAACACAAGACCCCTCTCTAACTCCCCTCCCGGGAGTTTTTCTTATGGCTTTCTTACGACGCCCTTCCCGCTCGCATTTTCATCGTTCTCAAGATCGGTTGTGAGTGCCGGACTCGTTCGGACGATCGTTTCACCGATCACGCTGTCCGTGGCTTCAAAGCGGGTCTCACCGAGGAGTTTTGCAAAGCGATCCGCATCGGCTTCACCAGGAGTCAACGCGACATCGAAACCGACACGTTGTTCCGTGATGTCTTGCGGCATACGATTCAATGTCCACGTCACGGAGCGTGTCGCAGGGTCATAGACGACCTGTCCGGCGTCATCAATCGATTTTCCGGTCCAGGCAACGCCGTTTGGAAGCGTCGTGCGCAAGGTGAGATTTGTGAGCTCGTGGAATGTTTTCGCGACCTTCCATTCGACGCGATATGTCGTTGTTTTCCCGACAACCGGTGGAAGCGGTCCCTCACCAAGCGGAGCACCTTCTTCGGAGAAATACCGAACCTCTGCGTGGATATCGACGTCGCTAAGATACCGAAGCGTGATCGGCGCCGCGCGAACAATGCGGTTTACGGTTGTCGAACCAACCTTTCGAATTTCCGCTTCGAGAATCGCGCGGACGACGAGACCCGAAGCACCAGCCGTACTCGGCAATGCGTTCACGGTAAATCCGATCGTTCCGTCTTCGCGCGGCGGCAAGCGTCCCAAAACCGCAACGCCCTGCTTGTTCCAGGTCAACGCATCTCCGCTTCGTGTTCCGCTTGAATGTTCGATAAGCGACGTCCAGTCGAAAAGAGAAGGAAGCGTTGTCGTCGGAGTCACCTGTTCCAACCGGAATCGAATACGGATATCCTCGAGATCTTCCGTGGCCGTATTCTCATAACCAATCGCAAAACGGAGGACACCGCCATACCCGATGGTCATGTCCTGGTCCTGCCCATTCAACACGAGCTTGAGTGACAAATCACCGGCCAACACCGTGAACGACGTTTCGGTTTTTTGCGAAGCGAGAAATGATCCTTCATTGCTCCGATGTCCGGCTTCTGCAATCACGTGCGCTTCGCCCGATGCACCGGCGGCAAACGTTCCAATCACGCTCACGGTCGTCGAGGCTCCTTGCACGATCGCTCCGATCGGCACGTACGCAACACGCCCATCCAATGCCGGTGTTCCCGTCACAGCTTCGCGCTGGAATCCTTCGGGAAGCGTGAACCGTGCGGTCAAATTTTCAAACGGATCCTGTCCTCGATTTTCAAGCGTGTAACGGATGACAACGCGATCACCCGGAAGCACCTTCGGTGGCGTTTCAAGCGAGCCGACCAACACGCTGTCGCTATAATTCAACACTTTTGTGGCCAAAACATCGAAATCGGTATCAAACGAATCGGGCCGATACGTACCAACAACCTGGATTGCGGTGGCGGTTCCGAGTGCCCCTGTAAATGTCCCCCTGATTTTGATCGTTCCGCGTCCTTCGACGGGCAGCGCCCCCAAACTCCACACGAGTCCTTCCCCCGTCGGTTGCGGATCAAGACTTGCGACGACGAAATCCGTGGGAAAACTGATGCGCACGGAGGCAGCAGCAATCGGTTCGGACGTACGATTTTGATAGTTTACGAAATAGACGACTTCCTGTCCGAGCGAAATACGTTCCGGACCTTCGATCACCATCGCGAGACCCTGACCGGAAAATCCACGGAACGGTTTGAAGATCGAAAAGCCTGCCCACGCCGCCGCGACGAGTGTGACGACAAAAACGGCGACCGTCAGTCCGGCATACAATAACCAACGCGAACGACGCGGTTCAAACGTCTTGAGATCCGGCATCGCGCCTCCTTCATTTTGAAATATTGCTTCAAGACCTTCTTCCACGGCACGTTCGTGACGCGCGTTCACCCCGCCCTCGACAGGACGCTTGATCAAACCCTTGGGTTCAGCACCGGATTTTTTTGGCATGATAAAGAGCTATTCTTGCGCGCCGGGTGGGACAAGAAGCGCTGCGACGACCTGATCGCGATCCCACACGCCTTCACGCGTGAGCTTGGCCGGTGTTTCGGAAAGTCCGCGCGACCACGCGACCTTCCATGATGCAGGGAAATTCACATTCGTCGTGATCTCGCGATCGATTTTTCCGGACTGACTTGTCAGCAGCATGAGATACGCCGCGCGAGCGGAATCCGCGTCTTCTGGCGAAGCCTCGATCTTGCGATATAAATCCGTCACGCGAAACGGTAGCCGGTATGTATATGTGATTGTTTGTGTTTCACCTGGATCCAACTGAAGCCAGCCTCCAAACACCGTTCGTGATCCTTCCTCCCCGACCGCGACACCTCCTGCTCCCAATCCCGCATGCGATTCAAGTGCGGCAAGATCCGGATCGGGAACATAATCATCATCCGGCTTCTTGAATAATTTTTCTGGTGGCGGTTCGAATCCGGATGCCGTCACGAGCTGACTCCCCTTGGGGACATATGCGCGGAGATATGACACGTTGCGCACGCCACGAAAGAGTTCGCCTTTTGATCCGGTGTGCGTCCGTGTGAGTGTCACGGTGTCCACAACAGACCCGTCCGCCTGCACGTCGACGTTCACGTTCACGGACTCGTTGATGACACCGTCCGTTTTTTGTCCGGCAACGTTCGCCTCGATAAGCGCGAGGCTGTCTCCCGGTGTTTCCTTCAACTCTCCGCTCCACCCGTAGCGCGATGCGACCGCCTGCTCTTCGTCATCCATGAGCGCGACCTGGATCTCCTTGGTTTCCATACCCTCGGACACGAGTGCGGCAACCGCAAGCCAATCTTCGCTCGTGAAGGTCTTCATGCGTTCGCGCATCGCATCGGCCAAATCACCGACAAATTTCTTCGGCATATTCGCGACACGGTCATATTCGATTTCGACGGACTTCTGCGTTTCGATCAGGAAGTTGGAACGATCGATAACTTTGCCATATTCCGGCATATCGATCGGTCCTGTGATATCCAGCAATTGTTCGACGAACGACGCATTGATCGCAATGACGCCATCCAAGGTTGGCTGTCCGGATTTGCTCCAGAACCAACGGATCTTTTCAGCGCTCGTCGGAAAATCCGGAAACCAGTTTGCGTCTTGGAACTGCCAGTGCGCATTGATGAGATGAAGCGGTTGCGGAGAGATGACGTGCGAAAGTAACTGTCCTTTTAGATCATACGTTCCGCCAGGCGGGACGCGCATTTTTTTGATCTCGCCTCCGTCAAACACAACTTCGGCGACCGAACCCATGAATCCTCCCGTGGGACGCAGTTCGGTGTTGTTTTGAAAGACGAGCAAGAACGTGCGTGGGCGATCCTTGCCGCTGAGCGCCGCGAGAAGATCCGCCATGACAGCGAAGTCGCGGACGGACTGGGTGCCATCTTCAAGACCGGCAGCGAGTTTTGTGAACGCTTCACGCGTATCCTCCGGCAGACTTTCCGGATCGACAGTGGCCGCGGCTTTGGCCGCGTCCGTCAGGAGCGGAATCGCGGCGCGAGCGTAGGCACCGAGCACGTCGAGACGTTCATCAAGACCACGACCGGGATCGCTGAATACTTTTTCAAATGCGAGAGAGAGAAGGCGTCCTGCCTGGCTGGATTTGTCCCCAACTTCGAGGAGTGCGCGCGCCGATCGATACTGACGCGGCAATACCGATGCGATCCCGACAGCTAAGGCGCTCGATTGTGTCAGCGCCGCATCTGCTTCGCGAAACTTTCCGGAAGCACGCTTCAATGACTCGGCGGTTGAAGGCAACGATGAAACATCCGCCGACAGCAACTCCCCGACCGCGGCGTTTCCGGCACCTTCGGCGGCATCGCGCGTTTCCATTGCGGATCGATACACGGCGACGGCATTTGCCGGAAGCGTGACGACGAGGAGTAATGCGACAAATCCCGCAAGCGTCCGCACGAGCGACAGCCGCGGAATGTCGACGATCTGCATGACTTCTTCGGCCGTATCCTCGACATGACGCTCGACGCGTTCAACGCGCTGAAACAATCCACTGATATCTTCGGTCACGTTTCGCAATGCGGATGTGATGCGATCAAATCCTCCATAGACCTGGGTATAGGCGAGAGCGAATTCGCGGGGCGTAAATTGTTCGGTAAAGACGTGCGTCTCATACGCATCGACGGCAAGATCCTGCGTCAACGTTCCGTACACCGCGACTTCGTTTGCGCGCGCTTCGGGTTCGTGGTCGTCGCCATACGCTTCATGAAGCGGCATGCGCTCATCCGTCCGTTCAACGCCCTGCCGAACCATCAGTCCACGGAGCGAAAGCACGTATGCGCTCCGAGGCCGCTCTTCGGCGTGGATGGCGATCGTCCGCTCACGATTCGTTTCCGACGAACGGACCATGAGACCCACGGTCGCGACGTCGAGATTCGCGATCCGATCCTCGATCACGTCCGGAACGTCTTCATGCAAAAAAATAACGGGTCGCTCCGACGGTGTCGTTTTCGCAGACGCACGCGGACGACGGGCGCGGCGGCGAACACCCTCCGCCGAAACCATGGTGATCCCGTCCTGTTCCAAAACACCGGCCAGTTGGGCTTCAAGATCCAGCGTGGAAGTTCGTTTTAGGCGTGGCGCCATGGAGGCAAAGATTGATAGATCGCAAGCGTCCGTTCCGCCGTCGCTTTCCAGTCGTGCCGGGCGCGCAAGGAAGGCAGTGCGCGGGCCGTCTTTTCGCGGGCAGCGACGGGGTCACGTAGGACAGTTTCGATGGCGCGAAGTATATCAGTTCTGGAGCCTGATTGAAAGAAAAAAGCGGCATCCGGACCCAGCACTTCGGGAAGCGCTGCGGCATCGGAACAGACGACGGGACAACCGGCCTGAATTGCTTCAAGCGGAGGCAGTCCAAACCCCTCAAAACGTGACGGAAACACGAATGCGGCCGCGTCGCGGTACAGATCGTACAAATCCTCTTCTTTCACGTAGTCCAAAAAATCGATCCGGGGAAGTTTTCGATGACGGACGTCGTCTTTGAGACGTCGCATGAACACGTCTTCGGCACCCGCGATCTTGAGTCGAAGTTCCGGATGTTGAAGCTCCAGATCTTTCCACGCATCCAGCAACAGATCGAGACCTTTATGCGGATACGCGGAACCGATGTAGAGCAGGTAGCGCGATTGAGGGGGTCGTGAATCCGTTGCATGCGGCGCAAACCGTTCATGCTTCCCCATCCCCTCACCCGTGACGACAATTTTTTTGGAGGCAAACGGATAAAAACGCTTGATGTCTTCGGCAACGAAATCTGTTGGGACGAGAATCGCGTTCGCCTTGTGCATCGTCGCGAATACGGTTGCACGAAATCCGATCCGCTTTACGGCGGCGACGAGTGGACGACGCGTTGAGACGCGCGCACTCGAAGGTTCATGACGAAGCAACAAATCGTGAATCGTGACGACGAGATCGCCGTGCGTGAGTAACGGAACGTTCCAGTGCGGCACGTGAATCACATCAGCCTTCAGCGAACGCAAGACGCCCGGCATGCGCAACTGCTCCTGCACGCCGTACCACGGAATATTCGCAACGACCGTTTCGACGGATGGGTGCGATGAAAATGCGTGGATCGCATGCTGTGTCACGAGCACATATCGATGCTCCGGTGCGAGCGCCAAAAGAGCGCGGATCATCTCCTCCGTGTAACGCCCAATCCCCCGACTCGCCTTGGGGGTCATCATGCGTGCGTCGATGCCGATGCGCATGCTTCAAGGGTATGTGCCGAGAGAGTGAATGACAAGAACAAAAAACGGCTCCGTTGTGGAGTCGTCTTTTGGAGCGGGTAAGGGGAATCGAACCCCTCTCTCAACCTTGGAAGGGTCGCATAATAGCCACTATACGATACCCGCTTGGATCTGGAATTGTCGGCGGCATCGTATCCGAATGAAGGTCGCTTGGCAATCCCGTCCCTCGACGAAACCCGCCGTTCCCGCTAGGATGGCGACGCTTAGGAAAAAGAAGTCCGAATCGGGCTGTAGCGCAGTTGGCTAGCGCATCTGCTTTGGGAGCAGAGGGTCGTGGGTTCGAGTCCCACCAGCCCGACCAATAGAATAGACTCCTCCAGGAGTCTGTTTTATTGTGAAGGGAGCGGGTTTCTGGCCCTTGCCATCCGGCCAAAAACGGGATACGATCCTGCCGCGTTAATGAGACGAGCCGAGGTAGCTCAGTGGTAGAGCAGAGGACTGAAAATCCTCGTGTCGCCAGTTCGATCCTGGCTCTCGGCACCAGGCGCGTGTAGCTCAGGTGGTTAGAGCGTCACACTGATAATGTGAAGGTCCCTGGTTCGAGTCCAGGCACGCGCACCATGCAAAACATCCCCGCGCGGGGATGTTTTGTTATAAAAAAGACCGTCCTCTTTCGAAACGGTCGTGAGTGTTTATAAACGCGGTCCTACGATCAGCAGGGTGATGCCAAGCGCAAGGAACAGACACGCGATACAGATTCCTATCACTCTCCATCGGAATGAAGATGTTGCGTGGACGGGTGAATGCTTCCATCCGGTCCAGGGTGACGGATATGACGTTTGACTCAGCACCCCTTGCGGCCAGTTGGACGCTGGGGGGCGCGATGTCGCATGTCCGGTGAGAAGGGGCGTTGGAATCTCGACCGTCGGGATTTCCGGCGGACGGGCGCTAATCATCGCCGCATACGCTTCATAGCTCAGCGCAGCCGTCTGCGTTTGCTCCGAAGGACGTTCGACGACGTGCGCCTCAACGTCAGCGGATGGAACCATCAGAGGCCTGACACCGCTTCCGACATGCGCCGATTCCGCAGCGAATTTTTCGAATGCGAAGCACATGGACTCGATGTCCTGAAACCGATCTTCGGGACGCTTTGCGAGCGCCCGGTCAAAGAAGGCGTCAACCTGCGCGGGCAACGACACGACGTGCCGGCTCGCTCGGATGTGCGGCTTCGTTACGATGTTCAAGACAAGCACGGCGAGCTTCCCATCGAAGGGTCTCGCGCCGGTCAGACAACGGTACAGAATGATACCGAGGGACCACAGATCGGATCGATGATCCACTTCCTGCGACATTGCCTGTTCCGGACTGACGTACTGCGGCGAGCCCAAGAGCATACCTTCCTGTGTGAGTTTCGCACCCATCCACAGGTCCTTCGCAATACCGAAGTCGAGAATCCGGACGATCTCGATTCCGTTCCGTTGCGAAAAAAAGATGTTGCTCGGCTTCAAATCCCGATGTACGAGGCATAACCCGTGCGCCTTGGCGAGTGCGGAGGCGATTCCTCGAAAGAGGACGTGCGTCTGATCAAGATCCAGCTTTCCCTCGCGGGCAAGACGTTCCTGCAGACTTTCTCCGATGAGAAGCTCCATCGCGAAGTACGCGCATTCCAACCGAATCCCGTGATCGTAGATCGGAACAAACGACTCGCCCGTAAGCTGCATCGCTATTTCGATCTCGCGTCGGAACCGAGCTTCGATCCGCTCACGACTCCCCCGTTCGAACGAAACGATCTTGAGCGCGACCATTCGTTTTCTCAGAAGATCGAAGGCGGCAAAAACCTGACTCGTTCCCCCTTGTCCGATCTTTCGTTCAAGACGGTAGCGATCGGCGACTTCGACGCCGGGTACCCATGGGTCTTCGCGGACGGCCTCCCGCTCACCCGAAGACCACGAGGCAAGAACATCATCGTCGTCCGTGGGCGGAGGAGACTTCATCCGATGAGCCATGCGGATCCCCTTTCGTTGACGTTGTTATATCAAAGAACCGTGGGTAGCATAGTCCGCACGGACAGAATCAGGCAACTCGACGCATGGGGCACCCGAACGATTCCTTCAGAAATCTCGCGTGTAGAGGAGAAAAATCTTCTTCAAAGATTATCCGAAAGATTCTTTTTGAAAACGGGTTGCGACATCGACACCCGCGTCCATGAGCATGGTCTTCACGCAATCCATGAATGCATCCGGTCCGCAGACGGCGTAGCGGCCGCGCGTCCAGTCGGTGAGGAGCCGTTCCGTCATTGCACGGTCGAGACGGCACGTTTCTCCATCCCAATCTTCCGGCGATTCGCGCGTGAGAATCGGAATAAAACGGAACGTGGAGTGCGCTGCGGCGAGTTCACGAAACTCACGCTCGTACGCCATCGCAGAACGATTTTTTTCAGAATAGAACAGGACGAGCTCCATCGGCTTCTTACACAACAGCGCTTCACGAATCATGCTTCGAAGAGGCGTAACGCCGACGCCTCCCGCAAAGAAAACAATTCGATCGGCATCTTCTTTGAGGAAAAATGCGCCGTACGGTCCTTGAATGCCGATCGTATCTCCTTCCTTCAATTCTGAAAGACGCTTCGTAAAGTCGCCGTGGATTTTAATGCCGAGTTCGAAACTCTTCATGGATTCGCACGGCGCGGTCGCGATCGAGTACGCGGCTTTTGCCCACGGCGTTCCATCTGGATTCGCGAGATGCACCATCACAAACTGTCCGGCCTTGAACGCAAAGATCGGCTCGCCATCGGCGGGCTCGAGGACAATGGTAAACGTTTCGAACGTCTCGGAACGTCGTTCCGTGACGCGAAACGATCGGATGGGAAATGGGGGCATGATTTACAACACGATCTCGGTTCCGTCGTCTTCGTACAATTTAATCGCAAACACCGGACAGGAACGGGCTCCGTCGATGATCGTCTCACGTTCGTCCATCGCATCCGTTTGATTCGATTCGATCACCGTTCCGGTATCGCCCTTTTTTGAATTCTTCGAATCTTCGTTCAAGACGTACACCTTTCCTTCTTCATCCAACGCAAACGTCTTTCCGGCCAGCACGACGCAGGTTGCGGCACCGATACAGAGATCACGATCAACGACGATTTTCATAGCGTGGCTACGGTAACGAATGAAAGCAGGTTAGGCAAACAGTGGGCCCAGGATCGGATCCTTCGTGAGGATCTCAACGTTCTTCTTATATCGCTTCCAAAACGGTGGATGGTGGATCTTTCGTGTCCAACGGAACCAGTGACGATAGAGGCGCGGCGGCTCTTGATGATGCGCGAGTTCGTGACACACGACGCGCAAAATCGCATCAAGCTTCCGCGTCTTCATGGTGCGCGGCGTGTAGAGATCGACCGTGATCGATTTCTCGCCGAGCTTCGTATATCCCAGCGCGTAGGATCTCAACTTCCCTACTCCCCGCACACGGCGACGGAGCGGCTTCAGTTCAAACCCCGGCATCTCGAGAACGTCACAGGCGCGGCGGAACAAGTGCTCCACCTCTGCTTCGTGACGCGGATCGAGGATGTCGGCCATTAGGCGTGCTTCGCGTTGTACGCTCCGATGGCGCGATTGATTTCGGCTTTCGCTTCGTCGACGGAACCGAATCCGTTGATCTCAACTTTGTCGTACTTGGCTTTTTCGAGTTTCTTGATTTCTTTGAAGTGGATCAGCAATTCTTCCTGAACATGCGCGGGCAGATCATCGATGGATTGAATTTCATTGAAGCGCGGATCGAGCTTCGCGACCGGCACAGCGATAATTTTGTTGTCTCCGCCTTTTTCGTCGGATGTTTTGATCATGCCGATCGTGCGCGCTTTGATGACGCAACCGGGGAACGTGGGATACGTCACGAGGAGACACACATCGATCGCATCGCCGTCGTCGGAGTGGGTCTGCGGGATGAAGCCGTAATCAAATGGATAGAACATCTGCGAATGCAATACGCGATCGAGCTTGAAGTAGCCGCCTTCTTCGTCGTATTCGTATTTGTTCGAGGAAAACTTCGGGAGATCGACGACCATGTTGAATGTGTCCGAATTGCCGGCCGGAATTTCGTGGTAGAGGTTGATGCCTTTCATACAAAGAGATTATGTCGTCAATGATTTTTCCTTCTTGATCGCCGCCGCGTATTGTTCCATGCAATCACGAAGCGCGACAGAGATCGGACGCATCTCGACGCCGATCTCTTTGAGACGTGCGTTTTGCAGGATGCAATTCGAGCGGCCCTTGGTCGCGAGACCGAGCTTCACGAGATCATCATTCGGAATCCATTCGTTCGTGTGCGCGGGATCGACGATTTCTTCGTAGAGTGCGATCAGATCACGGTGCTTCATCGTTCCTTCGTTCACGGTGTGAAAGACGCCAGTCGCCTTTTTCTCGACGATGACGAGAATCGCTTTCACGAGGTCATCGATGACCGTCACGGAATTTTCGACGTCGATGATTTTCGGATAGTTCGCGAGCTTCGTGATGAGGTTGCGAGGACCAGGGATTCCGTCGATCGGCATGCGGAGACGTGCAACGGCCACGTTCGGAAGATCGGAGAGCACGATATCGGCTGCGTACTTGGTGCGCGAGTAGAAGGCGGAAGGATTCGCGTAAGCGGTTTCGCGCCAGCCCTTCGGATCAGGCGACGGACCGTAGAAAATACAACCGGAACCGAGGTGCGTCATGTGCACGTTCGCTTCGGCACACGCTTCCGCGAGCACGAGTGCGCCGACGACGTTCGAACGCATCGTTGCGATCTTATTATCTTCGCACCAGTCGACGTTCGGCTTCCCTGTTTTCCCGGCCGTGTTCAAGACGGCATCAGGTTTGAAGGTTTCGAGCGCTTCACGGACCGCGTCGCCGTCCGAAATGTCGGCCGTCGTCAAAACCGATCCCGGAATGGAGTCGGCGAATTTCTGGCCGAGATACCCGGCTCCAAAAATAAGGATATTCGACATAATTATTCCTGTTTGATTTTGCCGGCGATCTCGGCGCGCTTTTCAGGCGTCTGCAATTCCTTGAGGTTCTGCCCGTGCATGCTCACTCCATGGTTAATGGTAGCGTCCACGACGGCGTCCACGGAATTGCCTTTCATTTTGGCGTTGCAATCAAGGCCAAAGTCTCGGCAATAGATGACGTTCATACGTGCAAAGCCTAGCAATGATCGGCCCTTTCTGCAACCATTGGAGCATGGAGGCACGATCACGGAACGCGCTCTCGATCGGCGTGGATGAAGCCGGGCGCGGATGCGTTTTAGGACCGCTCGTCGTTGCCGTTGTTGCCGCGAACGAATCGGACAGGCGCTGGTTTGCGCAACAAAACGTTCGCGACTCAAAAATTGTTCCCGCAAAAGAACGCGACCGTCTTGCGGATGAGATCAAACAACGATGCTGGTTCAGTCTCAAAGTCGCCGTTGCACCGGATGTGGATCGTGCCGTCTTTGATCGGTCACGGACATTGAACGGACTCGAACTTGAAATGATGAGCGAGTGTCTACAAGATGCGCTTGGTGAATTTGGCGAACGAGAAGCGTATGCGCTCGTTGATGCGCCGAGTATCAATGCGGAAGGGTTTCGCATAAAACTGTTCGATCACTGCGGTTGGCCGGATTTTGATCGACTCGACGCGAAGCATCACGCGGATACAAACAATCGGACCGTCGGAGCGGCGTCGCTTCTTGCGAAGAACGAGCGCGAACGGCTCATCGCGAAACTCAAAGAAGAATTAGGATGCGATTTCGGATCCGGATACTCTCACGACGAACGCACGATCGCGCATCTCAAAACCGCACCCGAAGGCGCGGCATACGTGAGATGGAGTTGGGCAACGGCCAAACTCCGACATTCACGCTGAACCATTATTTTATCTTAACCGCAATCGTTTTTCCCTGCGCAACGTAGCCGAGGAGACGAGCGACATCCTCTTGCGCACGCGCGGTTGCGCGCTCCATGAGCTCCGGTTTCTTCGCCGCTTCCTCCGCTTGGCGCGTGAGCTCTGCGAGCGCTTCGTTATAGCCGGTATCGTTCTCGATGAGTCGCTTTAAGATGCCGCGTTGATTTTTCACTTCAATCGGACCGATCGGACGAACGTTGAACAGGCTCGCTGCCGGAATCGAAACGGTGACGGTATCGCCCTGGACCGCAATATCGTCCGCAGACATATTTGCGAGATCAATGCCGACGTTCGCTTCCATGACGCCACGGGCCGTGATAGTCTGACCAAAGAAAAAATCCTTGAACGCACTCCCCGATGATTTTTCAATCGTAACCGGTTCGTCAAAGACGTACGTCTGCGTGACCAGGAATCCCCGGTCGCGGAGGGCTGTCAGGATAACCTGAGCCGTTACCGTCGTTTTTTGCCCCGCCGGATGGAAGACACGATAGCCGAGTGCGAGTCCGCCGACGAACAGCAATGCGGCGACTCCAAGGATTACTCCCCATTTCAACGGTTTCATAGATGCGTTCAGCATACGTGAAGCCGTTCCAAAAAGCCATTTGAATATGCCCCGACTCTCCAGCACGCCGCGAGCGATCCTGATCGATGTGATCCCTCCGCGCATGGAAAAAGACATCGCCGAACGACGCCTCACCGAGCTTGAATCGCTCACGAAGACGTACGGCGGCATCATTGTCGTTGAATTGATTCAGAAAAAAAGCATTCCCGACTACAAAACCTACGTCGGCTCGGGCAAACTTGATGAGATTATTGAAATCGCGAAGCGCGAAAAAGCCGAGATCCTGATTGTGAACAATTTGCTGAAACCAAAACAAATGTTCACGCTCGGCGAAAAACTGCGACCGCACCAGATGGTCGTGTGGGATCGCGTGGATTTGATTTTGAAGATCTTCCAAAAACACGCCGAGACCGCCGAAGCAAAATTGCAGATCAAACTCGCCGCGCTCAAACACATGGGTCCGCGTATTTTCGGCATGGGCATGGAAATGATGCAGCAAGCTGGCGGCACGGGCACGCGCGGCGGTCAGGGTGAAACCAACACGGAAGTGATGAAGCGCCACTTGGCGGATCAGGAACGGCGTATCAAAAAAGATCTGGACGCCGCTGCGCGCTCACGCAGCGTGCATCGTGAGCGACGTGACAGACTCGGACTTCAGACTGCTTCGATCGTTGGCTACACGAACGCGGGAAAGTCGTCGCTCTTGAATGCGCTGACGAAAAAAGGCGCGTATGTCGCCAATGAACTCTTTGCGACACTCGATACACGCGTTTCAAAATTGTGGCTGCCGGAGATAAAAAAAGAAGTCCTGCTCTCCGACACCATCGGATTTATTCAGGACCTTCCGCCGGAACTCGTGAGCGCGTTCCGCTCCACGCTTGATGAAACGGTTGATGCTGATTTCCTCCTCCACGTCATTGACGTCGGCGATCCGCACATGGCAGAAAAAATCGAAGAGGTCGAAAAGATCCTCTCCTCTCTCGGTGTTGCCGATATGCCGAAGATCTACGTCTTCAACAAGATTGATACGATCAAAAAAATCGACCGGAAATCGCTTCTTGAAAAATATGCAGATAAGACGCCGGTGTTCGTCTCGGCGCTGACCGGGAAAGGTCTTGAGGATCTGAAAGACGCGATCGAGCAACGGGTTAGGGCGCTCTAAAAAGATACACGACACCTGCTTTGTCGTCCGAAACGTACAGATCTTTGCCGTAGAAGAGCACATCCACGGGGCGTCCGAGCGCTTCGTTTTTGGCGTTGAGCCAACCGGTCACAAAGTCATCTTGTCCTTCAACTCTCCCCTTTGCGTCGAGTTTGATCCGGCGGAGTTTGTAGCCGGTCGGTGTGGTGCGATTCCAGGAACCGTGGAACGCGACAAGCGCATCGTCCCGATATTCTTTTGGCCATTCCGGAGGAAAGAATGCGAGACCAAGCGGCGCGGAATGCGCTTGCATCTCGACGGCCGGAGCTGTCTCGAACGGCTCCATGCAGGGATTCCGGATGTACGTGTTCTTATCGAATGCGGCATCGTGAATATTGTTCCCGTAACAATTCGGCCAACCGTAGTTGCCGCCGTCTTTTAAGATATTGAGTTCTTCTGGTGGGATATTATCTCCCAAGAGATCGCGTCCCATTTCCGTGACCCATACGTCATTTGTTTGCGGATTCTCTGCGAGGAAGACCGCGTTGCGCAGTCCCTTGGCGTACACACGCGCTTCGGAACCATCCAGATTCGCGACCATGACGGAGGCGCGCTGTTCATCTTTTTCGCGACACACGTTGCATGTTGAACCGATCGAAATATAGAGCTTGTCGTTGTGGATCAAAAGCGATCGCGACCAATGCCCTCCCCCGCCAGAGATATCGAGAATCTTTTTTCCGTTTTTCGCCTCGCTTGTCTCTGGATCGTATTCGTAGACGCGGACGGCATTCGTTTCGGCGACGAATAGACGACAGCTGTCGAAGTCATCGCAAAACATCGCGAGTCCGTGCGGCTGATTCAACCCCTCGATGATCGCAACGGGTTTTGCCGGACCGCTCGTTTGTGGATCGAGGCGCAGAA
Source organism: Patescibacteria group bacterium (assembly GCA_041660225.1). Taxonomy (GTDB): domain Bacteria; phylum Patescibacteriota; class Patescibacteriia; order 2-12-FULL-60-25; family 2-12-FULL-60-25; genus JBAZWV01. The sequence continues at coordinate 325,369 of JBAZWV010000001.1, forward strand.
CCTTGCCGTCACTCGGAACGCTGACGAGCATCGTGCCGTTCGGCGCGAAATACAAATCACGCGCGCCACCAAGACCCTTGGCAAAAATCGAAACCGACACGCCGTCCGGAAGTGTAAGCGGCATGTTCGTCGTATTCTCTCCGATGACGTCTGCGGTCGCCGTCGCTTCGCCATGTTCCTGCGGTTTCGGCACCGTTTCGATGTCTCCTGCGATATCGCCGGTCGCCGGACTGAGCGCCGGACCCGCGCCGCGAAGTTGTTTCCAATAAAACACTCCACCAGCCGCGATCAGACCAACGAGGATCAGGCCGCCGAGGATAAGGAGAGGACGTTTCATATAAGTGAACCTTGTCATTCCGACCAAGGAGTCCGACGACGCGTGGAGGAAACTGTTTGGATCCGGATCAGAGCAAACAGATCCCTCGACTGCGTCGGACTTCGCTCGGGATGACAGTGAAAATGTATTAGTTCAGGATTGGACCTGTCTCAACCGCCTCGAAGGCACTTCCCGGAATTCCCTTCAGTTGATTCAATTCATCATCGTTCCAGCGCGGATCGGTTGCACCCTGGAAGAACCAGCTCGACCCGTTGTCGGCGAGCATCATGCCGTACGTTTTCATGGCTTCTGCGATGACGCGTGCCTGACCCGTCACATTCGAAATGTCGTAGTTCGCCTTGAGACGAACGCGCAGACCCATCGGCGGATAATCGGTATTCGTTTGTCCGGCGTGATGCGTGGCAGGCAGGATGTATCCCTTTTGCGTGCTTGGCGCAGTAAACCGAATCGCGTGTCGGATCTCGCCAGCGGCGACTTCGTCATAGCGGATCAATCCCGGAAGGATTGGAAGCCCTGCGGCATCGGCGGACGTCCAGCCATACGGACGGAGCGCGTTCGTTTTCAGATCCCAGATCGCACCGGAATCCGCAGACCAACCGGCTCCGGTATTTTTCTCCGCGTTGAAAAGTTCGTAGAGCTTGCAGTTGTCTTTGTCGAGAACCAAGACATGACGATCGGACGCGGCCTCCTGTTTCGCGTCGGACGGAATCGGATACGGACCCGGATCGCTTTCTTCGCCATATGCCGTCCAGGTGATCGGAACTTTCGCTTGTGATCCGGGGACGACGTTGAACGGAATACCATATTCCTGATTCTCTCCGAAATCCGGATGCAGCTTTTTGGTCGCGCTGATGGCGTTGATGAACGTTGCGGACTTCGCGTGAACCGCAAGTGAATCAACGCGCTGATTCCACGCGTTATCCGCTGGGAAGACCTGGCAACCCGAAATCGTCGTCACGTTTCCCCCACTCGGCGGTGGCGGTGGAACGATCGCGCCTTGGATATTCTGCGCGATCATTGTCGTGCCGAGCTCGGCGTTCGGATTGAAATCAGCCTCGACGGAAATCGCGCCGCCAACCGTGTAGTTCGTGAAAAAGGTATCAGCAACGTCATCTACCTTCATGTTCCAATTCGATCCGTAGAGCGCGGACGCGACGGACTCGGACGAAAGCCAGCGCAAAACGCCGTACCTTGAAACAGCATAGACCTTCGGATCGGTTTGGATCTTGATCAGTTTCAATCCTGGTCGATACGTCACGTTGCCGGCAAGCGAATACGATGCAAGCTCGGAAGACGAAACCGTCACAACGGAATTGAATCCGCTGTACCAGCTGAAATACACCTTTTCATTCGGAAACGCATAACGTTTTCCATCGAGAAGATAGTAGACGGCGCTGCTTGAGGCGCTCTTGATCAATGATCCGTTTGTCGCGGCGTGTGTTGAAAACGGAATTGCCGAAAACAACAACGTACAGAGAAGCAGGTATTTCATAATCTATTCCTTCTTTAGCAGGATTGTACGGTAAATGTCGATGAGTCCGGCGAGTAAGCTCACGGCCAATGGACCGAACAGGAAACCAAGCGGACCGAAAAACGAAATGCCACCGATGACGGAAAAGAGAATAAGAACAGGATGCAATTTTGCTCCGCGTCCCACGAGATACGGTCCGAGGAGGTTGTCGATTAATCCCACGGCGAAGACGCTCCAAATGGTCAGCCCGACGGCCGGTCCAAGATCACCCGTCGCGTACAGATAAATGATCCATGGGACGAGTACGATCGATGTTCCGACACCCGGAACGAGGGCGCAGATTGCAGCGATACTCCCCCAGAGCGCGGCGTTGGGTACGCCAAAGATCGTAAACCCGATCCCCGTGAGCGTCCCTTGGATGAGCGCGACGAGCAGCGATCCTCTGACGACCGAACTCACGGAAACGCCGAGCCGCGCGACGATCTGTTTGTCATGCGAATCCGCGAGCGGACTTAAGACGATGATCGCACGCAGCATGGAGGGACCGTCTTTCAAGAAATAGAACAGCGCGACGGCACCGAGCAGGAGACCGAACACGAATTCGATCGTGCCGGAAAAAAAGACGCCGAGATTCTGGAACACCCAACCGACACCCTGTTGGACCGTGTCACGCACGTCGAATTCGAGGGACGGCGTGTACGGTTTCACGTATCGATCAAGAAGCGTATTCAACTGAACAACATATTCGTTCCCGTGATCGTTCAGCGACGTATAGAGATCGCGCGATTCCCCGACGACTTTCGCTCCGATAAGCGCAAGCGGCAGCAGAACAAGGAGCGCCGTGAATACGACCGTCAGCATCGCGGCGAGCGTCTGGAGACCGAAACACATTTTTACGAGACGCCGATAGACCGGCTGCATCAGGAACGCGAGAACAGCTGCGATTGCGAGGACTTCGAAATACGGTTGAAAGATCAAAAAAACAACCACGCCAACGGCGGCAAACAGTCCAAGAAAAAAGGAAGACTGGAGCTTCTGCTTTGTCATGCTGCAATAATACTACGGGAGCGCAGGATGAGCACGTTCGGATAGAAAAAAACCCTGAACATGTCAGGGAAGAATAATGCGTTTGAGTCGTTGCGGAATCGTTTCTTCCTGCACCCAGTACAGGCGATGCGGATGAACGACCTGCGCGACGGCTTCGATGGGTTCTACGAGATCCGGAGCGAACGAGGCGAGCGGACGCGGTTTTCGTCTCCCGTCCTTTACGAGATAGTGCGTGCCGGTTTTGAGACGATGCGGCCACTTCTCGATCATGACGAAGCGCTCGCCTTGTGCGTGCAGTTCTTCGCGCCGGCGTTCAGACGATGCTTCATCGTCGAACCCCTCATGGTGCGGCGTTCCGAAACCGCTGCTGAAATCCAACGCGCGATACGGCATGACATGCCGGTCGAGCTCTTCATCCCTCATCTCAAGGAGATCCGCCAATCGGATCTTTCCTGTTGCGACGAGATGCCGACAGATCACGTGCGAGACGATGAACTCCGTAAACCGCGCGGCCGGGTGCCAGTACAATGCCCGGAAGAGCAACGCACGGAGCAGGAGGAAGCGTGCGAGCGGTTCCGGATCATCGAAGACCGGCTGACCGTCCACGATCTTCAACGATTGCCATGTGGCGCACGCATCTTCCGGATAGGTGCGAAGCAGGCTATGGATCTGATCACCCTCTTCGCTCTCGATGAAGCCGCGTCCCAGACGCTGGTGATACCAGAACGCGTCGCGCGAGACGTAGGCAATCTTGTCCGCGATATCGAGCAGGCTGCCAAGCAACCCCTTGCCGAGAATCGTCTGCGTCAGCGTTTCACGATTGATACCGAAACGCTCGAAGAGCGCCGTGGAATCAAACCGGTCGAGAAGCTCGCTGTAGTGCGCATCTTCGTCGAAGAAGGCGGGATCGAGCATCTTGGTGGTGTCGCCACCTGCCGGCGTTCGCGCATCGTGCGTTGCCGCAGCAAGGACGAGCGTCGCGGTGTCCGCATCGGAAAGATCCAGACCGTGCGCGAACACATTCGCGAGTGCCGCGACGTCGAGGACGTGCGACAACCGGTTGTGCTCGAAGCGCATTGGGATGACATGTTCCTGTTCGTTTCCGAACACCGGAACCGTGAGCCAGCCAAGCTGACGCACGTGTCCGAGTCGCGCCAGATTGAAGTTTCGATAGGCGCTCCCCATGAGTCCCTCCGAATCCAGATCAGCGGTGTACCCGCCGAAACCCGTAAACGGAAACGAGGACACGATGTTTGGATCTTCGATGATGTGCGTTGCCCACGCTCGCGAGGCGAGCCTGCGGTACGGGCTTGGCAGTTCTCGAAACCACGACGGAATCGTATCGACCGAAAGGCCAAAACAATCCCCGGCCGCGCTCTCGATGAGCATGCAGATCGGCAGCTCGTGGATTTCCCCGCGAATGTCACGGGCGAGTTTTGGCGGGAGTTGGTCGAGACGCTTTTTCAACGCAACGACGGCTCCCGCAAACGAATACGTCTTCGGTTCCTTCGGCATATAGATGAAGTCGCCGAGACGTACGGAGTCTTGTTGGGAACAAAAAGTGCGGAGGTTGAAAACGGTCACTCGATACCTCTGAGGGATGTGTACCGGGAGAAAAAGACGGGGTCAAGAAAACCGTTCCGGATGACGGAACGGTTTTCTTGGTAGGCCCGGCTGGGATCGAACCAACGACATGGCGTGTATAAGACGCCTGCTCTACCACTGAGCTACGGGCCCATAAGGGATGTGCCGAGTCTATCCGATCTTGACCGAACCGCCAAGATATGGGATAACGCGGGCACTGAAAGGAGTCCGGATGGAGAGTTCAGGTCCTTCTATAAAGAAACCCGACCGTCGCGCAAACGACCCAATCGACATGACACCGTTTCTGCGAGAGAAACCGTATGGTATCGGACCGAAGGGAAGGGAAGTTTTTCCTCTCTTCGACGATATCTACCGGGAGCTCGATTGGAACACCGAGAACCTCGCGCGGTTCCGCCCGGTCCAAGAAGCGCTTCTCACGCTGTACACCTGCAAACCCGAAGTCTTCCGCGTTCCCGGCATCAGGATCGCGACCATGGACATCGACGTGAGCATCCAGCGCGTCTGTCTCCGACAGCTTGCCCAGCAGACGTACGGATACCTGGTCGGATTGACTCCCAACTCGGCAGTCCCCATGTTCATTCCGGCCGAACCCATCGTCCTGCGTGCCTTCGGCATGATCTACGAGCTAAAGGGTCTCAATCTGTTCAAAGCACAGACGCTCCGCGCAACGATTCAACAGAGACTCTTTCGCGTTGCCGTCCCCGACCCGCGCGGCATTCACTTCATGACGGCCGTCAGTCGGATGCTCCTGGCCATCGACAGCGTCACACCGCAACGTCTCTAAGGTCATCCTGTCCCGAACCTCGGGACTTTTTTCTTCCTCTAACTTCCGCTACACTCCGCCCATGATCCACCGCTTCGATATTACCGCGCAGAACGCCGGCGAACGCCTCGACGTGTTTTTGACGACGGAATTTCCGGAGATGACACGCAGCTTGATCGCGAAACTGCTTCGAAACGGCGCGGGCAAGGTGAACGGAACAAAAGCGTCCGTCCATCGTTTTTTGAAAGAAGGTGAGGTCGTCGAATTTGATGATGCCGTTTCCAAAAACAAGAACCAGCCGGAAAAGAAACCGGTCGTGCAAAAACCGTTGCCGAAACTCAAGATCATTCGCGAAACCGCCGACTGGCTCGTGATCAACAAGCCATCAGGACTCATGGTCCATCCCGATGCGAACGTCGAAATCGGTACGCTCGTGGATTTGCTCGTGGCGCACGATCCGGCCATCGCGAAAATCGGCGAGGATCCGTCGCGTCCCGGCATCATGCATCGTCTCGACAAAGACGTGAGCGGTCTCATGGTGATCGCGAAGACGCAGGACGCCTATGACCATTTAAAGAAACAGTTTGCGGAACACTCGGTGGAGAAACACTATCTCGCGCTTGTTCATGGCGAAGTGTCGCACGATGAAGGTGACATCACATTCCGCATCGGACGCTCTTCACGCGGCGGTCGCATGGCCGCGATTCCGACGGGATCGAAAGAAGGCAAAGCCGCACGCACGCACTACAAGGTGATCAAACGCTTCCGCGGCGCCGGTCTTGTGGAACTCGAAATTTTTTCCGGACGCACGCACCAAATCCGTGCGCACATGCACGGCCTCGGTCATCCGGTGATGGGAGACTCGCTCTACATCCTGCGCCAGACGGATCGCAATGTGACTGTCCCTCGCCTCCTCCTCCAAAGCATCGTCCTCGGATTCACGGATCCGGCCACCGGAACGCGCGAACGCTTCACGCTTCCCCCCGACCCCGCCTTCGACGCCGTCATGAAAACGTTTAAACCCCATGAACCCAAAGAACAAAAAAGTGACGCGTAAGCATCCCCCGCTCCTTCTCCTCACCGGCGCATCCGGTGCAGGCAAATCGAGCGTGCTCGATGTTCTGTTACAAGACAAAACGCTTCCCATCGTTCGTTTCATTACCTGTACGACACGACCCAAACGTCCGGGCGAACGGCATGGCAAGGACTATTGGTTTCTCACCCGACCGGACTTCGAGGCAAAGATGAAGAAACAACGTTTCTACGAATCCGCCGAAGTGTACGGCAATTATTACGGCTCATCGAAAGATGAGATGAAGCGTCTCCTCAAAGGCAAAAAAACCATTCTCATGATTCTGGATGTCCAAGGAGCGCGGACAATGAAGGATCATCATCCCGAAGCCACCGCTATTTTCATCGATGCCCCGACCGCGAGCCTGAAGCATCGTCTCGTGGAACGGGGCTCGGATATGAATGATATGAAGCGCCGTTTGGCCGAAATCACAAAAGAAAAGCGCTTTAAACCCGAAGCGGATGAAGTCATCCTGAACCGCGACGGAGACCTGAAACGCACGGTTTCCAGGGTCCGCACCATCATCAAGACCGCCCTCCGCAATACTTGACGCCGAAGCCAGTCTCGGCTATGATTCGCCCACATTTCCCCTACTCTTATGTCTGACCAAGCCTCCACCCCGATCGCCACGACTGACCTCCGTTCAGGCATGGTCGTCCGCGTGCACCAGAAGATCCGCGACATCACCCCGAAAGGTGATGAGAAGGAGCGTGTCCAGGTGTTCGAAGGAACCGTGATCAACATCCACGGCGCCGGCATCGGCCGCACCATGACGGTGCGCAAGGTGTCCGACGGCATCGGCGTCGAAAAGATCTTCCCGCTCGCTCTCCCGACGCTCAGCAAGATCGAGCTCGTGAAGCAGTACAAGGTCAACCGCAAAGTTCTCGGCTTCCTCCGCACTTCTAAGAAGCGCCTCAAGGAAATCAAGAAACCGAAAGTTGAAACCAAAGCGTAAGAAAAACTCCTCCGAGAAATCGGAGGAGTTTTGTATAAAGAAAAAACCCGACGAGAGCGGGTTGAGTTTACTTCATATGAAGCGTGAGCTTCTCTCTCGAGTTCGTGATGCGTCCGGTGCTGCCTACCTTCTCGACGCCGAGCGCCTCGGCGACACGACCGGGTCCGCTGATCACGTTCCCATCGACCCTGACCTTGCGGATCAGCACGCATCCTCCAGGCTTGCCACCGTCAGAACACGCGACGAGGAAGAGCAGGCCCCCGCGATGCTGCGGGCAGAACACGGACCCCGGCTTCATGTCGAGGATAGGAACGTAGATACCCTGCTCGTTGTCCGTGCGAGGATACCCTTGAGCTTGAAGAATCTCAACCTCCTGATTGCCGACCTTGAGCACCTGCCCCACGAGCGACTTCGCGAGTGGCTTGCAATTCTGTTCGAAAATGGACACATTGTCCTCCTGGTTTGCATCGAATGTACCCGTACTGCTGCGCCGATACTTCCACGAAAAGTGAATGGTGTCAAGATATGTAGATAAGAAAAAGCGCTGACCGAGAGATCAGCGCTAAAGCGCGTTTTTCATAAGCGCAAGGAACGGAGCCAAACTCTTCCGCTTCTGGAAGACGCTGAGCGCCTCCGTCAGATCCGCCTTCGACCAACGCTTCATCAGCGCTGCAAAAAAGTTGTCCGACGTTACACTTGGTATCTTCTTGTGCACTCCCATGATCACTCGCGCGAGCTGTGTGGCGTGAGCCTTCAGCTCGTTGCGAGTGATGGGATTTCGTCTGCGTCCTTTTTCAAGGAGGAGGTCGGCGCAGGATTTTTCGACGTCGGAGAGGCGATAGACAGTGACGCGTCTCCCGACTCTTATCTTCGCCTGTCGCGTTCTTAGATTCTTGACTCTTAATGCAAGACTGCCCTGATCAAGACAGAGAACCCGGCTCATTTTCGCCACGGTTGCCCACTTTTCTCCGTCGATCCAAGCAAACCCATCTAGACCAACTTTGACCAGAGTCTTGTCGAGAAGGCGGGCGTAGACTTTTTCGATATCGGAGAGACGGTGGATGGTGACAATATTTCCAACACCGTCCTTTGCTCTTTTCGTGATAAGTCCACCCACCCCTGCGAGGATAGTTGATCTACTGAGCTCAAAGTGGCTAGCGCTTGCCCGTACAGAACCCCATATCTCCCCGTCAATCTCAATAAAACCGTCAGAATCGACTTTGACCAGAGTCTTGTCGAGAAGGTGGGCGTAGACTTTTTCGATATCGGAGAGACGATAAAAAGGTTTAACCCTTTTCGCCCTATCTCTCATGTGACGAGAAGCCAGTCCTTTAACCCGGGCTGCAATTCCTGTGTCACTCAACCCCAGATATTTCCCGATGGCCCTAATACTCCCCCATTTTTCTTTCCCTAGTGTCACCAACCCATCTGCAGACGCTTGAGGTATCCCCTTGTCCAACAATTCGGTGCAGGCTTTTGCAACCAGAGAGAGACGATAAAATTTATAGACTCTACCGCCTCGATCTTTTGCCTTTACCCACTCAAGGCTCTTACAATGAGGCACTATGGAAGGCACTTTCTTGCCTAGAAGCGTAGCAATGGTTACAAGCGTTCCCCACTTCTCTCCGTCAATCTGAACGAAACCGTCAAGACCAGCTTGAAGCAGGGTTTTATCGAGGAGGTCAGCGCAGGATTTTTCGACGTCGGAGAGGCGATAGAAGCGACCGACTCTATTAGACCGATCGACTCCGCTCCGAGTAAAAAGATTTTTTATCCTAGGAATAAGAGCGGTAGAACTCAAATCCAGAAAACTGGCAAGAGCCCCTGCCGTCCCCCACTTTTTCCCATCGATCTCAATGAACCCATCCGCTCCCGCTTTCGGAAACTTCTCCGGATCCATTGCCAGCAACTCGCGAAACTTCTTAAGATCTCGCTTCTTTGCCGCCTTGAGGGCGTCGATGAGCTTGGCCTCGCTCCAGTAACTCTTGATGAGTCCCCAGAGCTTGTCCGAGGTTAGCTCTGCGTCGTCCTTGTGAAGCGCGAATAGCACGCGCGCCAAGGACTTCGCATGCTGCTTCAAGATCTCGTTGTCGATCGAGCCAGCACGCGGCTTCTTGGGGCCGCCATTCGACTTCTTCATGTAGTTTTCCTCCGCTGTTTGATTGTCGATGAACATCGCGAACCTACCAAAAAATGACTGTTTTGTCAATCCTCTTCTAAAGAAAAACCGGACTCTTTTGGAGTCCGGGCGAGATGGCTTATTCGTCCTTCTTTTTTTTGCAATTAGGGAGCGGATTCGTCATCGGTTGCGTAGTAAATAATTTCCTCGTAGTCATCCGGGACGTTCTTCGGGCGGATTCGCCCCGTGGCGTCCTGAATAGGTACGAGTTTTCCGTTACGATCGCGAATGGCGAACTGTTCATGACGAACCAAGTCCGGTTCGCTCTCCACCGATTTTTTCGGCTGAGGAGGGGTTTTGGGCTTTGGTTGCATCTCTTTCGGCAGCTCCTGCAAAAACAACGGCGGCGGCGGATTCACCTGATGGATATCCGAACGCTTTCGAAGGAGGAGTGACCAGAAGGTAAACGGATGATCCTTGTGATCAACCGCCACGATGCGGTTGCACCATGGGTCGACGGCTTCGAATCCGAACGGCTTCAGGGCTTCCAAAAAAGCCTGGAAACTTTCGTCATCGAAACTCCGCGACTGTACGGTGCACCACAGGTGGCCACCGCGCTTGAGCACGCGATGGCATTCGTCGAGAATCGTCACCCGTTCGATCTCGCCTCCGCCTTTCGGACGACGACGACTTGTAAGGTCGAGTACGAGCGATGCGACCACCATCGAGAACTTTCCGCGCCATTTCTTCGGCATGCGCGAGGCACAACCTTCAAAGGCGTTTCGTCCTGCGTGGTAGGAATGATCGCGTCCGATTTCGATCATTTTTGGGTTGATGTCGATGGAGAAGACCGGGGCATTCAGCTTTCGCTCGAGAATGAGCGGACCGCAGCCAAGGTCCAACACGTCTTCCCACGACGTGATGACTCCCATCTTGTGCCAGCGCGTCAGGGTTGGAACGGTCACACGTGATATCTGACCGGACGTTCCCTGATCTTCCGTTTTGAGATAGTAATCGGCGATCGTGTCGGCGACTGGAAGCTCTCGCAGCGTTTTGCCGAGAAACTTCTGGATGCCTTCTTCGCCGAGCCCCATCATCTGACGGAATGCGTCACGGAGCCACTGTCCTGGCGTTGAGGTCAACTTCCGGAACGTTGTCTCTTCGAGCGCATGCTCCTCTTCCGTCTGAATCGCCATCCCGTGGACGCCGATGAGGAAGTTTCGCCACTTGCGTTCGTTCAACTCGATCAATGCTCCGTCGGCGGTGCCGTTGATTGCGAGTGTGAACACGTCCATCGGCACTTCTGCTCCGGAACGATGGAACCGTCCGTTGAATTGAAGAGCCTGTGTAGGCTTCCAGGGCAACGTCAGATAGTACACCGTGACCTTCTCCACACTTCCTGGAATCAGGGGTGAGATGAAGTTGAGGCTCTCCGCCGTTGCCGGAACCGAGGCGACGAGGATGCGTGCTTCGGGATCTGTCCGCCATCGCTCTTGGATCTCTCGACGACCGCCGAAGTGGCCGGAACCGGTAGATCCATCGATGACCAAGACGTTTCCTGGAAACCACTGCTTTAGAAGCGCAGCGATCTCATAGGTGTCGGGATCTTCACGGACGCCTTCCAGCTTCCGCGTAATCCCGCTTGCGAAGATGCCGCTCGCGACCACAACCTTCCCCTTCTTGATGCGCTCAGCGATCTCTTTTTTGAGATATTTGAGCTTGGGGTTGGCCATCGGATCGCTGAAGCATCGGAGACCGCTTAAATGCGGATACCAGTCTTTCGCAGCCTTCGGAACCGAAAGGAAACGGGTCATTCGATTGACCTGCTGCCGAGGCTCCAAGTTCCCGTCATTCTGGATCGCGTCATGAACCTCGCGAATGTCCTGAGGACACGGCAAGGAGATGATCTGCGTGAACCCGAGCGGCGGAAGGTTTGTCGCGGGAAGATCCAAGACTTCCTCCTGGGAGAAGTAGTCGCACATGCGGCTCGACATCATCCCGAAGAAAATCCGTGGGTTCTTCCGGCACATCGCGAGAAACGTCTCCGGCATCGGATACGTCTTGGGATCCAACAACGTCGCCATGTGCGCAACTTCGTTCGGGTTATTCTCGAACGGAGTCGCAGTCAGCATGAGACGATGCTTCACCGAAGGAGCCGTCGCGAGGCGTAGGACTCGCTGGCTGCGAGTACCCCTTCCTTTGATCGCGTGCGCTTCATCGATGATGATGCCGTCCGGCTTCAGACGTAGAAGCGCTTCGACCAGTTGGTCGCCATACTTCTTGCTCCCTCGCCTACGAGTCGTCGCTCCGTACTGCAGGTTTCCGTAGCCCACAATGATGAAGCGATGACGACGGAGGTCCTTCGGAGTCATATGTTCCAACGCAGAAATATCCTCCAGACCACGAACGATGTAGGGGTCCATCGCCTCCTTATAATAGCGAGGGATTTCCTGCGCCCACACCGTGTTCTTGGCGTAGGAACGACAGACAACGATCACTGCGCGACAGCCGAGTTGCTCCAGACCGACGATAGCCGCAGAGGTTTTTTGCGTCCCTACGTCCCCGACGATCATGGCGTTTCCACGCTCGCAGATCTGCTTCACCCAGAGACGAACGTGCATCGAGGGGAAGGGCTTACCCTTCACAATCTCGGTCTTGAAGGCGGGATACTTCTCCTGCACGAACTGACGCATCAGCGCCCTCACGTGCTTAAAGAGTCCCCGCTTCTTTGCGTTTGTCTCCGTACGGATTTTTCCCTCGATCTTCGCGATCATCTTCTGTGGATTCCGATTCAGCTCCTTGATGTGCTTTCGGAACCAGCGGCGCGCAACCATGTGGAGTTCGGAATCCACGAGGGTCGTGAGTAGATGATCGGGAATCGAGAGATAGTCCGGAGCGATTCCGCCTCCCTGGTGACCATGCGACTTCGTCCACTTGATCTTCCAGTCCGTGTAGATCTGGAAAACGTGTTCGATCGTATAGAAGAGATGCGGATACGTCCGGCTCAAGCGTTCAGCGATCAGGACGGGGTCGGTTTCGTGTTCGATCCAGAACTTGAGCTCAGGGTCGCGTTCGAGCAGTTCATGAAAGCGCTCGAAGTCGACTTCGCGAGGTGTGAAAACTGTCCACTCTTTGTTCCGAAGGTGATCCAGATATCGTCCACGAAGCTTTGATTCGTCGATGCCTTCCAGCATCTTCCGATTGTCTTCGCTCGCTTCGCGGAAGCGTAGACCCGTAGGGCTGCTGGATTTCATTCATTATCTCCATTGTCCAAAGACCAAAAAACAAACCGTTAGGCCGAATTACCTAACGGTGTTTCCTAACAAATTTTGACCAAAAAGTCAATCTCTTCTCTATTCCTAAGCCCATCCTTTAGAGCGTGGCGTCGATCGTCGTGGCGCCATTCAATTCGGTTTGAATGTTGAAGGGATCATTCGCCGTCACATCCGTGCCGTAGCTGTAACTTGAGAAGAGCGCATCATTGATATCATCGATTTTCTTGTTCCAATCCGTGCCATAGAGCGATGATGCATCGGCTTCGGTCTTCACCCAGCGGAGCACGCCGCCTTTTGCGACCGCGTAGACAAACGGAACGCTGGTGAATTTCACCATGCGGGAACCGGGACGATACGTCACGTTCTTGCTAAGTGTGTATGACGACATTTCCGTGGTGGAGATGTCTTTCACGGTGTTGAAATTCGGGTACCAGGTGAAGAAGACCTTATCGTTCGGGAAGGCGTGGCGCTTGCCATCAAGACCCACGTAATACACCGCTTTGCATGGATGCGTTGCCGGAGCGACGGAGGGACACGCGAGCTTCACGAGTGTTCCTTCGGTCCCCGGGACGCCGGTGGAAGGTGACACGCTGATCGTGGTATTCGATCCGGTGCCCGTGTTGTTATTCAAATCTTTGCATTGCGCGTACGTCGCATAGGTTTTTGCGGTTGCGAACGTGTAGGATTTTGATGCGACGCCTTGCGAGATCGTCATCATGCCCTGGCTCTGACTGTCGACGAAAAGTTCACACGACGACACGCCGCCTGCATCACTCACGGTCACAGAAAGCGACACGGTTTTGCCGACTTCGGCGGATGCCGGGGACACGGAGCTCACGACGGGCGGATTGATATCTCCCCCGCCTCCACCTCCCGATCCGCCCTGCGCCCAAACGGCGACGCCCATTCCAGAATTGAAGTTGTTGACGGAGTCGCGGCAGAACACGAACACAGTGTAGACCTGCGAATTGTTGAAAGCGTACGCAAGTGTCGCCTTGCCTGCGGCGACATTCATCGCTCCCTTGTCATCATTATCCACGTAGAGATTACAGCTCGCAATCGATCCAGCACTTGATGACACACTTGCTTGAAGCGTCGCCGGAATACCAACCGTCGCACTTGTCGGACTCACGATGCCGATAGAGATGGCGGATGAAGCGGCGTGGATCGGAAGCGGAGCGAGAAGGGAAAACGACACGGCAAGGGCGGCGAAACGCGCGCCGATGGATCGAAGCAAGGATGTGTTCATAGGATTTTGAGTATAACAGAAAACCGTCCCCTAGAGGACAGTTTTCAAGTACTTGGCGGTTAAGCTCTTTTTGCTCTTCGCGACCTCTTCCGGCGTGCCCTCGGCGACGAGATCCCCGCCCTTGGCGCCGCCTTCCGGTCCCATGTCGATCACCCAGTCCGCGGATTTCACGACGTCGAGGTTGTGTTCGATGACGAGCACCGTGTTCCCCTTATCGACCAACGCCTGGAGCACGACGAGGAGGCGTTTGATGTCATCGAAGTGGAGACCGGTCGTTGGTTCATCAAGAATGTAGAGCGTCTTCCCGGTGGCGCGACGTGAGAGTTCCGTTGCGAGCTTCACGCGTTGTGCTTCACCGCCCGAAAGCGTTGTCGCAGGTTGGCCGAGGCGGACGTAGCCCAGGCCGACTTCATGAAGGACGGAAAGTTTTTCGTAGATGAGGGGTTGATCGACAAAGAAGCGACGTGCTTCTTCGACGGTCATGTCGAGAACATCCGCGATGTTCTTGCCGCGCCAGTGGATTTCGAGAGCTTCACGGTTGTATCGCTTGCCGTGGCATTCGGTGCATTCGACATAGACATCCGGAAGGAACTGCATTTCGATCTGCACGTACCCGTCACCTGCACACGATTCACAGCGTCCCCCGCCTTTGACGTTGAACGAAAATTTTCCGGCGTCGTACCCGCGCATTTTCGCTTCCGGAATCTCGGTAAACAAATCGCGAACAGGCGTAAACACACCGGTATAGGTTGCGGGGTTGGATCGTGGCGTGCGACCGATCGGTGATTGATCGACGGACACGACTTTATCGAGATGCTCAATACCTTCGATTTTTTTGTGTGCACCTGGAAGTTCCTTCGCACCGTAAAAATGGGCGGAAAGGGAGCGCGCAAGAATATCGAGGACGAGCGTTGACTTGCCGGAGCCTGAAACGCCCGTCATGCAGATGAAACGGCCAAGCGGAAGTTTGACGTCGATGTTTTTGAGATTGAATTCGGACGCGCCTTTGATGATCAGTTGTTTGCTGTTCCCCTTGCGGCGGTTCTTCGGCGTCTCGATCTGCTTCTTGCCGATCAGGTATCCGCCGGTCATTGATTCCTTGTTGCGTTTGATTTCGGCGAGCGTTCCTTCGGCGACGATCTCTCCTCCGTATTCCCCGGCACCCGGGCCCACGTCAACGAGATAGTCGGCAGCCTCCATCACCGCCTGGTCATGTTCGACAACGATCACGGAGTTCCCAAGGTCGCGCAGACGTTTCATCGTCGCGATCAGACGATCGTTGTCGCGCTGATGGAGACCGATCGAAGGTTCGTCCAAAATATAAATAACGCCGGAGAGTTCGGATCCAAGCTGAGCCGCGAGGCGCACGCGCTGGGCTTCACCGCCGGAGAGCGACATCGCGCTGCGATCCAAGGTGAGATAGCCGAGGCCGACGTCGAGCAGGTTTGCGAGGCGGCGCTTCACTTCGTGCGACACCTGATCCACGACGATGCGCTCGCGTTCGGTGAATCCTTGCGCGTCGGGTTTTGCATCCGGCTTGATACGCATGATTTTGGACGGTTTCGCTTTGACCGGACCGTGACCGAGGCCGTCGAAAAACGCGAAGGCTTCTTCGAGCGGAAGTCCGACGATGTCGGCGATCCCCTTGCCGGCGACCGTGACGAGCAACGCCTCGATACGCAAACGTCGCGCATTACAGACAGGACACGTCAGCACGCGCATGTACGTTTCGATTTCCTTTTGCACGTATTCCGAATCGGTTTGGCGATATTTTTCTTCAAGCATCGCGAGGATGCCGTTGAAGGTCATCGTCTTGGCTTCGACGTCATAGGTTTCTTCGCCCGTCCCTTCGAACAGTGTCTTGATCGCATCTTTTGAAAACGTCGACACTTCGTCGTTCACGGAAAATCCATGACGCTTACCGACTTCTTCGATCAGACGAAGATGCGATGTCTGGTTTCCTGCGATGCGCGTCCATGGCTTGATGGCACCTTGGGCGATCGTGAGGCGTTTGTTCGGAATGACGAGATCGGGTTCGAGCACGAGCTTGGTGCCAAGACCGGTACAGGCAGGACACGCGCCGTGCGGAGAGTTGAATGAAAAAAGGCGCGGCTCGAGCGTCGGGAGCGAAAGGTTGCACGTCGGACAAAAGAGAGATTGTGAAAACAACATCTCGTCACCGTTCTCCTCGTTCACGGCAATCACGATGCCGTTGCCAAGATCAAGCGCGGATTTGAGCACTTCCATGAACGCGTCGATCACCATGCTCGTTTTGTGTTCGAGTTTGGCGACCACGACTTCGATCGAGTGCGTTTTTGTCTTATCCGGTTTCACGCGGAGCAGTTCGTCGATATCGACGAGTGTGCCGTCGTAACGAACTTCACGGTACCCAGCGTTTTCAGCAGCCTGGAGGACGACTTTGTGTTCGCCTTTCTGTGCGCGGACCATGGGCGCGAGCAAAATCACGCCCTGATCTTTCGTCATCGCCAAAATCTTTTCACCGATTTCGCGCGGCGATTGTTCCATGACGGCGGCTCCGCACGTCGGACAATGGGCGCGACCGGCGCGGGCGTACAAGAGACGAAGGAAGTCGTAAATTTCGGTCACGGTTCCGACGGTGGAACGCGGATTGTGCGACGATGATTTTTGGTCGATGGCAACCGTCGGCGACAAACCGAGAATCTCATCAACGTCCGGCTTGTCCTGAAGTTCCAAAAACTGTCGCGCGTACGACGACAGGCTTTCCATGTAGCGGCGCTGTCCTTCGGCGTGGATGGTATCGAACGCAAGGGAAGACTTCCCCGAGCCGGAAAGACCCGTGATCACGACCAGCTTGTTTTTGGGCAGGTCGATCGACACGTTTTTTAAATTGTGGACGCGTGCGCCACGGATCGAAATGGAATTCTGGGCGGACATAACTCGCCGCCGAGACTACCATGTATTTGAAGATGGAGCAAGAGCCGAGGGAGGACTAGTTCCCGTAACACGGAATAAATCCGAGGGAGCTCTTTGTCGTAATGAGCGGGAGTGTTGGGAAGGGGCCGCTCAGCAACCCGCCCTGCGGAGAATCTTTACCGTAGGTTCCCGGAGCGGTGTTCGGAAGTTTTTTGAGATCCGCTGGCGCGTTGCTCGCGTTCAACGACAGATCGCAAATGATCGGCTTGTCGCCACTCACCGCCTTCTGAATTTCATCCTCCGTCCAAAGATACTGCCTCATTTCTGATATGAAACTGACCGCTCCTTTTGTATGCTTCGGATCCAAGCGCGCCGCGAAACACGCCATCACATTCTGCAACCCCGAATCAACATCGTCTCCAATGATATATGACGGTTCGTATCCGGAGAACACGGCAGCGCCTCCACAACTCAGTTTACTCACCGCGGCATAGTTATCCTTCAGGTTGACCAGGCTGTTATCTTCATACTTGATCGCAAGCGCATACCCGAGAGGACCGCCTTCGCCGCAATCCGCCTTCACGTTTTCAATCGTGTTCTTGCTTTGAACCTTGATCGAATATGTCTGCGCCAAGTTGCTTTCGCTGCCAAGATCCGCTTTCTTCACTTGCACGACGGCGCCCGCAGGGAAATTCGTATTCAGCTCGAGGAAGCTGTCCGCGGCACCAAGCTGTGACACGAGAGCACTGCCGTAGGAAAAATTGTTATAGATGTTATTGCAGACCAGAAGGAGCTGTACCGCGAGGACCTTGCGAACGCCATCCTGAACCAACCGTCCCGAAATCGTTGACTCGACACAGCCGAATGAACCCTTCGGGCCGTCACAAAATCCGGCATCGCACGGCAGACAGGCCTCTCCCTGCTTCTGGCACACCTTCCCCTTGCAACGGCCGTCACCGAAACCGTCGATATAATATTCGTATCCGCACTGCGTGCCTTCTCCCTTGATCGTGTAATCTTTGGAGCTCAGTTGACCGACGGGAATAAACGCCGGACTCTGACCAGCATCGGCAAATGTGAGCGGCTTTTTGCTGGGAATATCGAGACAGAAATTCTGATCGAGAACCTGCTCCTTATTGATCATGAAAATTTCGAGTTTGTTCAGTTTCAATGTTTCGGGATTCACGGTGCGCAGGATCAGCATCGCACCGAGCACGAGTGCGAGGCCGATGGCGGCGTCGATCATAATCTCCTTCGCCCGTTTGATGTTTTGAAACGCGGACCCGAAAATGTAACGCATGCCGCCGTACACAAACATGACGGCCGCCGCGACGGCTGCGATGCTGACGGCATAGTTGAAAATGACTCCAATGAATCCGCGAAGACCCGCGACCGTCTTCACGTTGCCGATGGGATATGAAAGGTCGATCTTCGGCTCCGGTGCGACACAACGACCCTCTCCCGCAGAACACCCGTGCCCCGGACGAAACGCTTCCGAGGAACCGCCGTATTCTTCCGAAGCACAGTCCGCCGGGGCAAAACAAAACTTCAATGTTTCGTTCACCTCAACGGCCGTCTTCGTTTCTTGTCCGGGTGCAGCCGGTGGCAATGCTCCTGCGCCGACCTGTGAATAGATGCGCGCTTCTTGATTGAGACTGGCAAAGGAACTTGTTTCACACGCCTGTTTGCACGATGCGTTGGTGTGACCGCGCTCGGCTTCCTGTTCGACGAGGACATTCCCGGCATCGCCGATACTATTGGATGTCACCTCGCAAAAGCAACACGAATAGCGGATTGTATTTTCTCCGCAGACTTCTTCTTCGTCATAACACGTCGTTGCGCCCAACCCCGAAGACGATCGGGGACCTTCGTATTTTTTTACCTCCTTCTTGATGCCACACTCCGCCGATGCCGGTGTGGGCAACCCGAACGTGCAGACGAGAAGCGCGATACAAAAAAATCCGAGGAGACGCTTCATAGCCGATTTTTGAGTTGAGAAAAAATTTCTTCAAGCGCGGCGAGATCGAGCGTTCCCTGGATGCGATACCCGTTCACGAAAAAAGATGGCGTGCCACGAACACCGGCGGCGGTTCCGTCTGCAATCGATGCGCGAATTCCTTCTTCCGTTTGTCGCGAAGCAACGCACGCGTCAAACGCGGACAGGTCGGCGCCGACCGTCGCCGCGTGATCGCGCAATGCCGTCGCGCCCAGATCATCCTGTTGTGAAAACAGGATGTCATGATAGCGCCAGAATCGGTTGGCATCGCCTTGCGCAAAGACGCAGCGCGCTGCGATGGCGGCGTTCATGGCAGACGAATGGATGGACTCGAGTGGAAAATCACGGACGATCAGAAGAACGTCGTCGGGATGACGCGCAAGGAACGTCCGAACATCCGGTGCAGACGCGCGACAAAACGGACATTCATAATCCAAAAATTCCACAATGCGAATTTTGGCCGCGGGATTCCCAAGCATGGGATCCGTCCCTTTCGATTCGATGCGCGTGAGGTCGAGATCCGTGAGCGGCGTCTGCGCAAGAAGCTGCGTGACGCTTGCTTCGCGCCGTTTCGATTCAAACGGATCGGCTTTCCCCTCTTTAATATCCCGCGCAAAAGACGCCACCTGGAATGCAAACATCCCGAGTCCGATCAGGACGATCACGCTTAAGACGCCACCCGCGAGAGCCCATGGATGACGGCGGATCTGCCGAAGAACATCGTTCATTGACGAAAGTATAGCATTCCGCTACCTTCATGGGCACGTATGAGAACGATTTTACTTCCAATCTTCCAGATTTTACTGTCAATTCTGTTGGTTATCGCCATCCTGCTGCAGCAACGCGGCACGGGTCTTGGCGCGGCGTTCGGCGGCGAAGGGAACGTCTTCCGCACAAAACGCGGCGTTGAAAAAGGACTATTCTACGCCTCCATCGGTCTGGCCGTCCTCTTCTTTGTCACGGCGATCCTGAACGTCGCGCTCGCATAAGCCACCATGAAAAACACCGTCGTCGCTCGCATTCGTGCGCTCGTCCGACGTGTGTTTTTTTGGTTGCCGTCCGCGAGTCCGTCCGAAGAATATCGCCCCGAGATGGGTCACGATCACGCCCTCGTGATGTCGGTCAAACAGTCGCACCGTCTCCCGACACTTCGCCAGATCCGCTATGGCATTCGCGTCGTACTCTCTACGGCTGAGCGACGCGTCCTTCTGTATTCTGCCATCGCGTTCGTGATCACGACCGCCGGTGCGCTCGTCTTCCTCGTCCAAGAACGGACGATCCGCGTGCCGGTTGCCGGAGGTTCGATCAGGGAAGGTGTTATCGGTGAGCCGAAGTATTTGAACCCGCTTGATGCTCCCGCGAACGATGTTGATCGCGATATTGTCTCGCTCGTCTACTCCGGCCTCTTTCGCATGAACGGAACCGAAGCCGTTCCGGATCTGGCGGAATCGTTTGCGTGGTCGGATGATGGAAAGACGCTCACGGTGACGCTGCGTGCCGACGCACGTTTCCATAACGGTGATGAAGTGACGGCCGATGACGTGCAATACACCATCGACGCGATCCAGGATCCCGCGAGAACGTCGCCACTCGCGGCGCTCTTCCGCGGCATCAAAGCGATTGCAACTGACACACACACGATTCAGATCGTTCAGGAACAACCCGACGTCACACTTCTCCAAACGCTCACCGTCGGTATTTTGCCGTCGCGTATTTGGGGTGACATTCCGCCGGCGAATGCGCGGCTCGCCGACCTGAACATCAAACCGATCGGATCGGGTCCGTATCGGTTCAAATCATTCACACGTGACAGCCGTGGTTTTGTCCGCGCGTTCACGCTCGAAAAATTCGACCACTGGTACGGCATCATGCCGTACATCAAAACGGTGACCTTTCAGTTTTATCCCGATCGGAAACAAGCCGAAGACGCGCTCAAAGCGGATCTCATCGACGCGCTCGCCTTTTCGAGCCTGCTTGATGGAAATAAAAACTCCTCGCTGCGATGGAATCGTTTGAATCTCGAATTGCCGCAAGAAACGATCGCATTCTTCAACGTCAAACATAAAACGCTCGCGGATGAAAAAATCCGTCGTGCGTTGGCGGGAACAATCGACCGGCAAGAAATTATTGATGCGTGGAATGGACGTGCGACCTCCGTGAGCGGACCATATCCGTTTGCCACCGCCTCGACCACGATCATCACTCTCGACGAGGGCCGTGCGCTGCTCGACAGCGCCGGATGGGTGTTGCCCGAAGGCGGGTCCGTCCGCGTCCCGAAGGGATCGAAGGCCGCGACCGCAACATCAACCGCCTCGAATGCGTCGACAACGGAATTCGAGCTCACGGTTATCACCTCCGAACAACCGGAGCTTGTTGCTGTCGCCGAAACGCTGAAGCGCCGTTGGTCATTGATCGGCGCCAAGGTATCGATCGAAGCATTGTCGCAGGAAGAATTGCTTCGCCGCGCCACACGCGAACGCACCGCGTCCGTCGTTTTGACAAACATTCTCTTGGACCAAAAACAGGATCTCTTCCCCTTTTGGTGGAGTGGACAGGCCACGGATCGCGGGCTCAACATCTCGAACCTCACGGATCGTGACGTGGACGCCGCTCTCGAAAAAACCCGCACGGCCAGCACAACCGATGCGTTGAACGCGACACGCGCGGAGGTCGAAAAAGTTATCTTGCGCTCTACACCAGCGGCGTTCCTCGTACGACCATACGCCTCGTATCTCATCGCAAAAAAAATCCATGGCGTGAGCGAACATCTCGTTGTCAGTCGTCCTGCAGACCGTTTTCAGGATCTCCTAAAGTGGCATGTGAAGAGCGGTTGGAGATGGAAATAAGGTGAGGTGTTTTTCTGGGCGAGGACTGATAGAGCGATCTAGCGAAGCGTTGAGCGAGTTCCGCAGACCGAAAAACACCTCACCTTATTTCCGAACATAAAAAAGGAGGAGTCATGAGGTTCTTTTTTCTTCTGCTTACCGTTGCGGCGTGCACGGAAGGAGCGGAGAAGCGCACAGAAGACGCGGAAACGATGATCGGGAATCTTCGCTACATCAAAGATCATCGAACAGGACTCTGTTTCGCAGCACACGATGATGGAAGCGCGTTCCGCCCAATCTTCACAGATGTTCCCTGCGAGAACGTCAAAGACCTTCTCGACAATCCAAATCCCCCGTAACCTCCGCCGTCCTTCCGACGGCTTTTTCTTTTTCCGAGTCCTTGACCCGACGCGCGTTTCGAGGCATCATCGGCGCACAAAAGAACAGATGAAGGGCGAGTGGTGGAACTGGTAGACACACTGGCTTCAGGTGCCAGCGACCGCAAGGTCATGAGAGTTCGAGTCTCTCCCCGCCCACCATCTGTTCTGTTGCATCGAACCTTCCACGGACGGAGACAATGGGATGAACACAAAAAAAGAACTCGCGCTCAAGCTCTTCGAGCTCGGCGCGTTCAAGGATTATCGACAATCCGACGATGGCCTCGGATTCAAGCTCGCAGCGCATCGCCAGAATCCGAACCGGCCACTCTCGCCGTTCTATCTGAACCTTCGCACGGAAGACAATCCGAAACCCGGTCCGCTCACGCCGGAGACCGTGAAGCGCATGGGGATCGAGATGGAAAAACTCGTCCGCGAGAAAAATATCGTCTTCGATGCACTCGCCGGAATCCCGAATGCCGGTACCCCGCTCGCGGAAGCGATGCACGATGCCATGCCGAGAACCATGTGCAAGCCGCTCTTAGGACTCACCAAACACCGGAATGATGTGTACGGAATCGAGCGTGTGGTCCAAGGCGACATGCGACCAGGTCTTCGTCTCCTCCTTGTGGACGACGTCACCTCGGACTTGAAAAGCAAGGTCAGGACCGCCCAGATCCTTCGAGGAGACTTTCGGTTTCGCATCTCCGATTGCGTCATCTTCGTCGACCGACGACCGTTCGGGATTCGGAAGGATTGCCCGGACGGCCTCAACGTCGAATCTGTGTTCACGATCGAAGAGCTCGTCATCATCGGCGCGGATCACGGACGCATTCCTTCGGACGTGAGCGAACGGATCCACATCTATCTCAACCCCGCCTGATAAAAGGGCGGTTTTTCTTATAAACCGCTCATTTCATTGACATTCCTTCAGATCCCCTGTATTCTGTTTGTAGTTATTCACATTCGTCTCTGATGGATCGAGTTCGCTCGAGGCATTCCGACGGTCGTGAAACAACGAAAGAATCTCCCATTTTCAAGGGGTCTTCGTATTCGCAAACAACCGAAATCAATCTGAAATATGGATATTTCTAATGGTCAGAGTGGCTCGACTCCTACGGGACGCGGGCCGGGTTCGCCGTCGGCAGGATCAAGCATCCCGCCCTCTGGTGGACGCCGCGGTGGCAGACGCTTCCATCGCGGCAACAAAGGACCGGCTCCCGCGCCTCGTGCGCCCCAGGACGCCTCGTCCATCATCGCGAAAGCCGTGAAGCAGGCTTCGCTCAAAGAAGGTTTTGCCAAAGAAGAGGGCCCGCGTAAGCCGGCTCCCGTTCAAGGCGGCCAAGCTCAAGGCGCAGGTCAGGGTGGCAATCGCGAAAAAAAGAAGCGACGCTTTGATCGTGGTGGTGGAGGCGGTGCCTTCCAGCGCCAGGCTCGCATGAACACCTACAAGAACAAACCGTACCTCAAGACCGGTACGGATAAAGACGTGCTCTCCGGAACGGGCGACGAACGTCTCAAGGTCACGGTACTTGGTGGCAATGAAGAAGTCGGTCGCAACATGACGATGCTCGAATATGGCAACGACATCTTGCTTATCGACATGGGTCTGCAATTCCCGGACGAAGACATGCCAGGTGTCGACTACATCATCCCCAACATCTCGTGTCTCAAGGGCAAAGAAAAAAACATTCGTGGCATCGTGATCACGCACGCGCACTACGATCACATCGGCGGCATTCCGCACTTGATGCCTCGCCTCGGCAATCCCCCGCTTTTCGCGACGGATTTGACGTGCGGCATCATCAAAAAGCGTCAGGAAGATCATCGCGATTCGCCGCCGCTCAACATTCACGTGATCAAACACGATGACGTGCTTCAGCTCGGCAGCTTCAAGGTGGAATTCTTCGGTGTCGCGCACTCGGTGCCGACCTCGATGGGTGTCATCGTCGACACGCCGTGCGGCATCATCGTTCACACGGGTGACTTCAAACTTGATTCGAGTCCGGGCGCGCAATCCGTGCAGGAAACGCACAAGATGTTGAAGCTCGGCGAACGCAACGTGCTCGCGCTCATGATCGACTCGACGAACGCGACCAAAACCGGCCGCCAACTCACCGAATCAACCATTCAAACGAACATCGACGAGATCATCGCGAACGCCAAGGGCAAAATCATCATCGGTACCTTTGCTTCGATGATCGCCCGCGTGCAACAAATCATTCTCGCGTGTGAACGCGCCGGCCGCAAAGTTGCGGTCGAAGGATTCTCGATGAAATCGAACATCATGATCGCCCAGGAATTGGGGTACATGAAGATCCAGAAAGGCACACTCATCGAAAGCAAGCGCATCGGCGATTATCCGCCTGACAAGGTGGCCGTGGTTTGTACCGGCGCGCAAGGTGAAGAACGCGCGGTCCTCATGCGTATCGCGAACCGCGAACATCCGTTTATCGAAATCGAACAGGGCGACACCATCGTGTTCTCGTCCTCGGTCATTCCGGGCAACGAACGCTCCGTCCAGCGCGTGAAAGACACGCTGTACCGCGAAGGTGCCAACGTCGTGCACTACCAGATGATGGACGTCCACGCCGGTGGTCACGCCCAGCAGGAAGATCTCATCGAGACGCATGCGATGATCAAGCCGAAGTACCTGATCCCGATCGAAGGTCATTATTCCTTCCTCGTGGAACATGCCAAGGCCGCCATCAAAAACGGATTCAACAAAGACAACATTCTGATCGCCGACAACGGCCAGATCATGGAATTTGATCGCGAACGAAACGGTCGCCTCACGAACCAAAAGGTTCTAACCGATTACGTCTTCGTCGACGGTCTCGGCGTCGGTGACACCAACCATATCGTGTTGCGTGATCGCCAGGAACTCGCAGGCGACGGTATCGTGATCGTCATCGCGGTCGTGAACCATCGCACCGGCAAGTTGCTTCATCTCCCCGACCTCATCTCGCGCGGCTTCATCTACATGAAGGAACATCAAGAGTTCATCCAACTCGCGCGTAAAAAGGTAGCGGACGTGCTGAAGACAACGGATGCCCCCGGACCCGTCGATATCGGCGACCTGAAAGACAAGATCCGCGATCAATTGGGAGAGTATCTCTTCCACAAGACGCAGCTTCGTCCGATGGTTCTCCCGATCATCGTCGAAGTCTAAACAAAAGGCCCGCCACTGGCGGGTTTTTTGATTGTTCGGCATCCTACTCTCAACATATGGCCGAACTTCTCTTTTCCGGCATTCAGCCGACGAACAACCTCCACATTGGCAATTACATCGGAGCGCTCAAACAATGGACGGAAATTCAGAACCGGTACCGTTGCTTCTTTTGCATCGTGGACTTGCACGCCATCACCGTGCCGCAAGATCCGAAAAAGCTTCGGGAGAATACGCTAAACGCAGCCGCGACCTATCTCGCGGTTGGGATCGATCCGAAGAAGAACAGCATCTTCGTGCAGAGCGATGTTCAAGAGCACGCAGAGCTCGGATGGATGCTTCAGACGATCACAAAAATGGCGGAGCTTGAGCGCATGACGCAGTTCAAGGACAAATCCAAAAAACACGGAGAGGGCGTCGGCACCGGGCTCTTCACGTATCCCGCTCTCATGGCCGCCGATATCCTCCTGTACGACACCTCAATCGTTCCCGTGGGAGAGGACCAGATGCAGCACGTGGAGCTCACACGCACGATCGCCCGCCGCTTCAATGCGCAATTCGGTGAAACGTTTACCGTGCCCCAGGCGCTGATCCAAAAGATGGGCGCGCGCATCATGAGCTTGGACGATCCAAAAGTGAAGATGTCAAAAAGCGGCTCCGTTGCGGGGTACATCGCGCTGTCGGATGATGCGGACACGATTCGCAAAAAAATCATGCGTGCCGTAACGGATTCCGGACAACGCATCGTGTTTGATGCCGAGAAAAAACCGGCGCTCGCGAACCTCATGACGATCTATCATCATGCGACCGGCAAGACGTTCAAAGATATCGAGCATGATTTTGATGGGAAGGGCTATGGCGACTTCAAGAAGGCCCTTGCGGAAGCCGTGATCGCGATGCTCGAACCGATTCAGAAAAAACTCAAAACGTATCGGGATGATCCGAAGGAGCTCGAACGCGTTCTCGACCTGGGGACCACGAAGGCACATGACCTTGCTTCGAAAAAAATGACCGTGGTCCGCGATCGCATGGGACTTGGACGATAACGCTACGGCTTCGGCGTCACGACAATCACGTTTGGAACGGGGGTCAAGCTATTGCGACCCTCGTTTTCGTTTGGAAACGCCGCCGCGTATCCCGTCGAGGCGCCACCGTCGAGATTGATGACGTTCTTCCATTCAACGGGCTGGGCAGCAATCAATTCCATGAGTTCAAACAAACTGACAGGCTCGTTCAAGAGCACCCCCACATAAATATCTCCGCTCCGGTCCGTACCGATAAACGTTCGTTCGGCAAACTTTCCGGTGTCTTCCGCAACGGCGCCCTCGCCATCCTGAATCAAAAACGGATAACTTTGAGCCGCTTCGGTAAATGAGGCATAACTTGTTATTTTTTCCTTCGAGGAATCGATGATTCGGAATTCGGGAGCGAGCTGGATGATGCCGCTTTTCGTATCGTCAAACACCCGGTCGCCAACACGCTCCCCTTTCGTAATGAGAAGACCGGAAGGCATATTGTCTTCATGAAAATATACGCCGTTTGTGAGGAAGGCAGCCTCGGGAAAACGCGCGGCCCATTCGCGAACGGACAATGATGACGTGGAATGCTCGAAACGCCACGAAAAACCTTTCGCGGGAAAGCGATACAGGATGAGTGACCCTTTGGCGGCACGCGAACCCACCGTCGCTTCACGACGCGCCGCTCCAAAACCGACGTCCACCCATTCGGGCGGCGGCAAAAGCGGATCTTCCGGTCGCACCGCTTGTATCGAGACGCACCCGGCGCCGAAGAGAACGGTCGTCGCGAGGACAACACCGAGAATAGAACGCCGGATCATACGCGTGGGCTTTTCTCAAACCAGCGCTTCCAGTGTCCGGTACGAAGATAGCTGATGATGCCGGGCAAAAGCGACAAAAAAATGACGACCGCGATGATGATGTGAAGATACTTGTCGACGTTCGGGATCGTACGACCGAGCGTGTATCCGATGCCGATCATGGAACCGACCCATAGGACACCGCCCGTGATGTTGTAGATCGCGAAGGTGCGATACTTCATCCCTGCGACGCCCGCCACGAGCGGCGCGAAGGTGCGGACGATCGGCATGAAGCGGGCAATGATGATCGTCTTGCCGCCATGTTTTTCATAAAAGGCCCGCGTGCGATCGAGATGCTTCTTTTTGAAGAATCGCGAGTCGTCGCGAGAAAAAATCGCCTTGCCGGAAAGCCGTCCGATTTCGAATCCGGTCGCGTCTCCGATGATGGCGGCGAGCGTCACGCTGATGAACAGAAGCCACACGTTCAAATCTCCCTTGCCTGCAAAGAGACCTGCGGTGACAAGGAGCGAATCGCCCGGCAAAAAGAATCCGAAGAAGAGTCCTGTTTCGGCAAAGACGATGGCGACGAGCGCGATGTACCCTCCCCCGCGGATAATCGCGTCGACGTCCTGGATTTTAGAAAACCATTCAAGGAGTGTGTTCATTTTTTTGTAAAAATCCACGTGCCGTTCCAGTCGGCAGGGGGTGGGTTATTCATCCATTCGCGGGAGCGTTCGAGAAGCGTCTTTGACGGTCCGTCTTCTGGATGTGACACGAGCATCGCTTCGGCTTTTTGAATGGCGGACGGGAAATCTTTCGCGAAATAGGCGTCGAGCGCATCTTCAAAATCCTGAGCAAGACGGCGATCTGCCTCGCTCACGTCATTCATGAGTCCCATCACCTCGTACATCGTGACCGGCTCCTTCTTTCCTTTGACCGCAACCTTGTCGATGCGTCGCGTCAGTACACTGTCGACCGCATCCGTCCGTGTCGCTTCTGAAATCAGGATGCCGACACCGTACTCTTTCGTGATCCCTTCCATACGCGAGGCAAGATTCACGTTGTCGCCGATGACCGTGTAATCAAAGCGGACTTCGGAACCCATATTGCCGACGATCATTTCGCCAGTATTGATGCCGATGCCGATCTTGAGATTCAAATCGTCGCCAAAGGCCTTCGCGTCATTCATCTCACGAAGCGCGCGTTGCATTGCAAGGGCGGTTTTGATAGCACGGAGCGCATGATCCGGTTGATCGAAGGGCGCGTTCCAAAAGGCCATCACCGCATCGCCGATATATTTGTCGAGGACGCCGTCATTCGCGAAGACGATGTCGGTCATGCGCGTGAGGTATGTGTTCATCACGTCCACGAGCGCTTCCGGCGTCAGCTTTTCAGAAATAGACGTGAAGCCGCGTACGTCGGAAAACATCACGCTCATGCGCCGCTTTTCTCCGCCGAGCTTGAGACGTGACGGATCGCGCAAAATAGCATCCACGACCGACACGGAAACGTACCGCGAGAACGCGGATTGGAGCTTGCGGCGTTCCCGATCGGATGTGATGCGACGTTCCAGCGTAACGAGTGCGTAGGCAAACACGACCGTCAGCGTGGGCCATACGAGGTCGATCCGATAGCCGCGATCAAACAGGATAAACGCCGCGAACAAGATTCCGATCCACACAACGAACGACAACGGAGCGCTGTACCGGGCACGGAGCAGCGTCACAAAAAGGCCGATGAGGAATCCGAGAAGGACCAGAAAAAGCGCGCCGACGTATTTTGGTACGGGCAGCAGCCATCGTTCGGTTAGGAGCGTGTCGTACAGAGATGCATGCAGTTCGACGCCGGGCATCGGGGTTCCGTTTGACGTCGGCACGAGTTGATCGTCATGCAAATCTGCGGCCGTGGATCCGACGAAGACACTCTTATCGCGGAGAACGGACGGTTCGATCTGGCCCCGTAAGACGTCGATGGCTCGGATGGTTTCAAAATTCCGGGTCGGAGGACCGTTAAAATTCACGCTGACGCGGGAGATGCTATCGGTCGGAACCTGTTGGAAGTCATATCCAGGGTGCGCAATCTGAAGAACCTGCGCGGCGAAGGCTGGCGTGACGATGCCATCGGCCGTTGCGGCTGCAAGCGGAATCCGGCGGACCACACCATCCACATCCGGAGGCGTGTTGGTGTGTCCGAGCGATCGCGTCGCTTCGCGGATCAACGGAATCGGTTGCACGGAAGCGGCCGGATCGAAAATCAACGCGTCGCGGCCGGATCGGAGGGCGAGCTCTATAGGCAGCACGACGTTTCCCGCTTTTCCGATCGCGTCGGCGAGCTTCGTGTCGTTTTCCGTATCGGACGGTTCGGGAAAGTTGACGTCATAACCGATCGAGCGAACACCCGCATTCGCGAGGCGCGTTATCAGTTCGGCGTGCACGGATCGGTTCCATGGCCAACGACCAACAGCAGAGAGCGACGCGTCATCGATGGCGACAATCACGATCGATGGATCAGACGGACGTTGCAAAAAAAGACGGTCACCAGCCAACGCGCTCCAGGATTCAAGAACGCCGCCGACAAACAGGGCAGCGCTCAGGATGCCAATGATGAGTCCGACCCCGATCGGTCGAACGGAAAGGCTGGGTTTAAACATAGACCTTATTGCTTCGTTCCCGCCGGAAGAACGGTGAAGACGATACTCCCTGCTTTGGTGACGCCCGCCTCAGTATAGGTCGCGGTAATGGTCGCGTTCCCCTGGCCGTTTACCCACGCCGTAAAGGTTCCGTTTGTGACACTCCCCACATTCGTATCCGATGTCTGCCACGTTGATTGCTGTGTCACGATGGAAGTAAGGCCGCTCGTGTACGTCGCTTTCACGACGAGCGAAACCTGCTCACCGGCGCGAATCGTGGTCTGGCCTTGCGGGATGATATCGATGCGCGAGAGCTTCACAGCATCGTTGACCTGGATCACGGTCATCGCTGTCTTCGGACCGGTTTTATCGGCAACGGTTGCCTGCACCGTCACCGAACCGGATTGGGACGCGCTGTACGTCGGACCGTTCAACGT
This sequence comes from Patescibacteria group bacterium, assembly GCA_041660225.1. Taxonomy (GTDB): domain Bacteria; phylum Patescibacteriota; class Patescibacteriia; order 2-12-FULL-60-25; family 2-12-FULL-60-25; genus JBAZWV01. Next base: position 355,406 of record JBAZWV010000001.1, read on the forward strand.
TCCGAGTGTGCCGATGAGTTTGAATGCGGCACGCGCCGTCACGTCTTCCGTCGTTCCGTCCGCTTTGTATCCTGTTACGCGCAAGAGTGACGTGGTACCGACTTCGATTGGATTCGGTTGGGCAGTGAGCGTAATGCGCGTCCATGATCCGTCATCCAAAACAGGAACGGTCGAGGTGGGCGCCGGCTTCGAAGGCACGCCGGGCGTCGTTGACGTCGGTGTCGACGTCGTGGACGTCGGGGCCGTTTCGGGCAATGCTGGCGTTGGCGTCAAAGCGAGTTCAAGACGCGCACGAACGGCTGCTTCGCGGGCCAACACGGCTTCGCGTTTGGCACGAAGTTCTGCCAGCGATGCCGTTGAAATATTCGATGAAACGATGTCGAGATCATTGGTCACGTTCAAGACACCTTGATGGGCGGCATCCAAACTCATCTTCGCTTCTTCAAGCGTGTTTTCGTCGATGAGACGCGACGCGAGCGCGAGGCGGGCATCAATCGCGAGCAGGCGGCCGTAGAGACGGATCGCATGATCGTCTCCGGCCAGTGATTCGTTTAGATCTTCGAGGCGTTGGAGCAACCGATATTGTGCCGATGACGGAGCCGCATCGCCGAGGAGGATCGCAACGCGACGCAGCTCACGACGCGCAACCGGTCGGTATGCTTCCTTTGAAGGATTCTTCAGCGTGGATTTCACGTCCGTTTCAAGAGAGGTAAAGGCTTGGAAGGCCAGTCCTGATTTTCCTTCATCGATGAGCATTTTAATGCCGTACAGTCGACGACCAAGATACGTGCCGAACAATGCGGGCGCCTTGTCCCCCGCGAAGCGTAGATGGAGGCTCTCCGAGGCTTTCACAAACGGCTGGAGCATGGACGCAACACGCGCATTGCCACGGGCTTTCAGCTCTGACGACAGTGAAGCGCGAACGTCCTTCTCAAACGCGCGATCGGCAGCCACGTTCGATTGGAACCACGGATTCGAGCGGTCTTCAGAACGGAGTGGTTCGATCGCTGTCCACGACCCCTTCTTGTCGAGCGTCGCCATGTTCCCTTCGGCGACATAAAACGGAACGGGATCGGCGTTGACTTCAACGGCGGCATCGGAAACCCAGAGCGTCGTTCCGCTTGTCGTAATACCGAGATCGAATGCGGTGCCACGGACGGTCGCGACGACCGTGTCCGTGCGAACGGAAAATGAGCTTCCGAGATCGAACAAGCTCATGACGCGAGACCACACGCGTCCGCTCAAGAGTTTGAGACGAACCGTGGCCGTTTCGGAATTGGTCTGTGTGAGCAACGCCTCTTCAACGACAACCGAGGTGCCGGGACGCAGTCGTGTGACACTACCTCCAAAAAACAAAATGGATGCCTCCCCTGTTTCGCCGGTTCGAATTTCATCCGTGGGTGAGATATGTACCTCGCCTTGAACGGCTTGCCACTCTTCCGTTCCATTGGGACGGACTTCCACATTTGGCTTTTCCACCGTCAGGACAATACGCGGAGGAGCATCGTCGGTCCGGGCGGATGCCAGAGACCAAAACCAGAACACACTGAGGACAAGGAGGACGATAAACGCACCTCCGGCAACGAGCCATTTTTTCATAGAAATAGTGATTCGATGGTAACACAGGCATTCCGCAGGGAGAAGGGTCGATCCGGTTGACGAAGAGGCGAAATGATGCTATATTCCCGCACATTCGGGCCGAATAGATGACCGCTCTGACGCCGTGTTGGAGAGGAAAGTCCGAACACCGTTCGTTGCAGCAATGCAGCGTTCATGGAGAGCCGCTAACGGCGGCCAGGGTATAGCGCGACAAACGAACGGACACGTGCCCAACGTTTCCGCGTAAGCCTAGGGAAAGTGCCACAGAGACAATACTACTTCGACTTCGGTCGGAGGAAAGGTGAAAAGTGAACGGACGTAGGTGTCTCCACTTCGGTGGAGCAACGCTCCGCGACCGTTCTCGCATCCTGGTGACAGGATGTTGCGGCAAACCCTCTCCGGTGCAAGAGCAAGAGGTTCATCGCAAGATGAATCGACTGGTAGCTCGCACGAGGTGACGAGCAATCGTCATCCCAGATAGATGGTCATCCACGACAAAATTCGGCTTACCGTTCGGCCCGGATATAAAAACACTCCTTCCAAAGGGGTGTTTTTGTTTTCGATGCTATACTAAAGACCATTCTCCATGCGCATTCGCAGAATCGATCTCGCTTTTACAGCACTTCTCTTGCCACTCGACATCCTCGCGCTGTTTGGTGCGGGTCTTGGCGCATATGTCCTCCGCTTTTCCCGCTTCGCGACCGAGATCCGTCCGATCCTTCAAGACGTCCCGTTCGCCGACTACCTCCAAACGGTTACGCTCTTTGTCAGCATTTGGATCGTTCTCTTTGCGATCGCAGGGCTCTACAGCACGCGATCACGCAAAGCCTGGGACGAAACCGGACGTATCGTCCTTGCCTGCACGGCCGGAATCGCTGTTCTCATTGCGACGGTATTCTTCAGTCGCGACTTCACCACCTCGCGTTTTATCGTGCTTGCCGTGTGGGGATTCGCAATCCTCTTCGTCCTCATCGAACGATTGTTTCTGCGCGCTATGCGTCACCTGTTGCTCGGCGCACGCATCGGACACAAGAACGTCATCGTCATCGGATCGTCCAACATCGCGCATAGCATCGTAAACGAGTACGCATCGAAACCGATCCTGGGACACACGGTGGTCAAACAATTCGCGGACTGGAATGCGGAAACACGACGTGCCATTGAGAAGCTACGAAAAACGATTCCAGTCGATGTCATCCTTCTTGCTGAACCGGATTTACCAAAAGGAAAAGCGCTTGAGCTCATCGCATACGCCGAAGCGCAACACATCACCTTCAAATATCTCGCCGATCTCTTTGCCGCGACCTTTTCAAACATCGAAATCTCGACGGACACCGGACTTCCGATCGTTGAAGTGAAGCGTACGCCACTCGATGGATGGGGCCGGATCGCGAAGCGCGCCTTCGATATTGTGTTTGCACTCTTCATGTTGATTCTGACCTCTCCGCTCACGATTCTTTCCATCATCGCGATCGTGATCGAAGATGGATTCCCTGTCATCTTCCAAAATATCCGCATCGGCGAGGGCGGAGAGTCGTTCAAACTCTTCAAGCTACGATCGATGTATCGCAAGTTCTCGATCGGACCGCAATTCGACACGCAGAGCAAAAAGAATCTTCAGATAGAACGCGACCTGATCGCAAAACAAAGCATCAAGAAGGGACCGGTGTACAAAATCGCTGACGATCCGCGCATTACGCATATCGGACGCTTCATCCGCCGTTGGTCCGTTGATGAGCTGCCGCAATTCTGGAACGTGCTCGTCGGAAACATGTCCGTTGTGGGTCCCCGACCACATCAACCGCGTGAAGTCGAAAAATATCTTCCCCATCATCGACGCGTTCTCGCGATCCGTCCGGGCATCACGGGTCTCGCTCAGATCTCCGGCCGCAGCGATCTCGAATTTGAAGATGAAGTCCGCCTCGATACCTGGTACATCGAAAACTGGTCACTCCTCCTCGACATTTATATCGCTCTCAAAACCCCGTTCGTCATCCTCTATCGCAAAGGCGCGTACTGACTCTTGACGTAATCTCCGCAGATTGCGTGCGCTGCGCGTAAGATAGGCGCGACATGGAGGAACATGTGACCACAAAGCGGCCGAAGGTCGCACTCGTGCATGACTATCTCGTTCAGGACGGAGGCGCCGAACGCGTCTTGGCTGTTCTGCAGGAAATGTTTCCCTCGGCGCCGACGTTCGTCCTTATCTACGACCCCAAACAAAGCCACGAAACGTTCCGCGGTCGTGTGATCCGGACGTCATTCCTCGACAAACTGCCATTCGCGAAGCGTGCCTATCAATGGTACCTCCCGTTCATGCCGATGGCCGTCGAACATTTGGATCTGACGGGTTACGATCTCGTGATTTCATCTTCGAGCTCGTTCGCAAAAGGTGTCATCGCAGCACCGGGAAGCTTACATGTCTGCTACTGCCACACACCGACGCGGTTTTTGTGGCAGGAGCGTCTCGGCTATTTGAATGACCTCCCACAACCGCGCGCACTCAAGGCACTCCTGCCTCCCCTGCTTCATGGCTTGCGGCAATGGGATCGTATGGCAGCAGAACGACCGGACGTGATGGTGACAAATTCGATCACAAGCCGCGAACGCATCAAGCGATACTATCAACGGAATGCAGACATGATCCCTCCGCCGGTGGATGTCGAGCGTATTCCCCTTGCAACGGGACCCGGATCATACTGGCTCACGGGCGGACGACTCGTCGGATACAAACGATTCGATCTTGTCGTGAAAGCATTCTCCAAAATGAACCTCCCGCTCAAAATATTCGGCATGGGACCGGAGCTAAAAAAGCTCCGCCTCCTCGCCGGATCCAAAATCGAATTCCTCGGACACGTCACGGACGATCAAAAAATCGCGTTGTATCAAAACGCAATCGGGTTCATCTCGCCGCAGCTCGAAGATTTTGGAATCACCGCTGTCGAAGCGATGGCCGCAGGCCGACCGGTTCTGACATACGGAAAAGGTGGCGGCGCAGAAACCGTGAAGCACGGCGTGACCGGCCTCCATCTCGAATCGCAATCGTGGGAAGACATCGGCGATGCTGTGATCCGCTTTGATCCATCGCGTTTTGATCCGAACGTGATCCGCGCGCATGCCGAAACGTTCTCGAAAGAACGATTCAAGGAACGGTTCCTCGCGTATCTCGATCATGCGCATACTTATTGATGCGCGTCCTCTCGCGGATGCGACGAGTGGCGGAGTTGCACGTGTTGCACGCGGTGTCATTGAGGCATTTATTGCGTTGAATGCAACGGATGAGATTGTTCTTGCGACAACGGGAACGACAAAACCAGATGTTACATCGCTCGAATCCTCGTTGGTGCGCCACATTCATCTTTCCATCCCGAATAAACTCTGGTCACTCGCGACGTTTCTCGGCATCACCTCTCTGGATCGTGAAATGGAGAAACGAACGGGAAAGATTGATGCTGTCTTTCTTCCAAATATCGGTTTTGTTGGTGCGATAAAAAAACCGTACGTGCTGTTACTCCATGATCTTTCTTTTTTGATCGAACCAAAATGGTTTTCGATGAAGATGCGCCTGTGGCACAACGCCGTCGGAGCAAAAACGCTGATCCGAAATGCGACGAAACTGCTCGCGGTTTCGGAAACGACGAAGCAGGATGCGATGAGGCTCTTGGGAATCCCTGCGGAACGAATCGATGTGATTCCAATCGGTTCGACGCTTCCGACCCAAACAGCTCCCTCGACTTCACTCGGGATGACAAGGGAGAAATATCTCCTTGCCCTCGGTTGGAATGATCCGCGAAAGAATGCGAAGACCGTTGCTCGCGCGTTTGAGATATTAAAACGCGATCCAATCTACGCGGACCTCGATCTCGTCATTGTTGGACGCGACGTGCTCCGCCCGTCGGACAACGAACTCGCCTCCCTATATAAGAACGCCGCCGCCTTCCTCTATCCATCCTGGTACGAAGGCTACGGACTTCCGCTCCACGAAGCCGCTGCATACAGCACACCCTGTATCGCCTCAATCACTGGCGCGCTTCCCGAAACCGCTCCTCCGGGCACCCTCTTTGTCGATCCTGCGAAGCCTCAACACTGGGTAGAAGCGATTCGGTCCTCCCTTCATATTCTCCCCCTTACGAAGGGGGAGTTAGAGGGGGTTCCCGCAGCCCACAGTTGGGATTTGGCAGCAAACATCCTAAAACGCTCTCTTGAAATCGTCATCCGTTGACGATGAAGGCGTTTATTGGTACGACAACCCTATAACAACCTATCTTATCTCTATGCTTCGCAAGGCTTTGTTTCTATTTGCCGTGGTCGTCGGCTCGCTTTCGATGGCGATCCCGACCAATGCGGCCACATCGTTGAACTGGACTGATCTCTCGACCCAGCTCACCGCTCGCACCAACCGTCCGGTTTGGACCATGACCTACGCCGGTGGCAATTGGTTTTACACCGACGGTCTCAGCCTCTGGGACGGCGGCCAAGTCTACCGTTTTGACGGCACGTGGCAGACCAACATCACGACCGAAATCCGCAATGCGGGTCTCTCACGCGTCGATGACATTGTTTCCGACGGACAAACCGCCATGTTCATGCAGGACGTCGCTCCCCGAGCGAACGTCGCGCAAGCCGTGACGTACAACGCGTCGAACGGTTACCGCAATATCACATCGAACATCCGCAATGCGTTCTTCTCGGATGAAAACATTTCGTTCGTGTCCGGAAAAAACGGCACCTGGCACGTGATCACGAGCCGCGCACGTCTCTTGCGCGTTGATTCCTCGGGCAACATGACGCAGATCTCGCTTCCGTCTGATCTCTCGAACCGTGCGACCTCGATCTACAATACGATTTCGGAATCCCGCCGCTACGTGAGCAACACGAACGGCATGAACTGGCCTTCATCGCCGGTCATGGTCGCCGTTCCGCTCTCAGGTTCCCGCTGGCTCATCACAATGACGGGCATCAACTGGCTCGCCTATGAGTTCGACGGCTCCTCTTTCACATCGCTCGCAAATTCATGGCAGAACACAACCAACATCCAGTGGGTCGGCTCGAACGGTGACACCGCCTTCATTCTCAAAAACGTCGGCATCGCGGGTCACAGCAATCCGCAAACGATCCGTCTTTGGAACGGTCAGGGCACGAACGTCCTTCACAACGTCAACACATCCGGCGCGTCCTTCTTTGCAGCTCCCGGCACGCGCGCCTTCTGGACGGGTTCGGCCTGGATGATGCAAGACGGCAAGCGTCTCTTCTGGGTAACCAATACGAACGTTGAATCGATCGCCTCGACACGCGACTATCTCGTCACCGGCGCCTCAAACGGCAACGGCACGATGATCTTCGGCGGTGCAGAATCAACGGATGCGCTTTCGAGCCCCTCCTTCCCTCTCATGGCCAAACTCGTGAAGGTGACGGAAGGCGCTCAGACGAGCAATAATACGAACAACGGCTCGACTCAAACCTCCGGCAACGTGTCGGCCTGGGCGTGGCTTAATCCGAATCAGTCGACGATCCGTCGCGATCAGAACGTGACGTACAACGTCGGCGCATGGGCCGGCAACGGTCTCTCGCGCGTTGAAATCTGGGTGAACGGCATCGTTCGTCGCACCTGCGATTTCTCGACGGCGTACGGCAACCAGTCATGTACCTACTCCATCTGGGGTGGTGACTACGGCGTCGGCACACAAGTTGCCGTGAACGCCAAAGCGACGTCGGCAAACGGACAGACCACTTGGACCTCGCTCTCGTATCTCAACGTGACGGATGTGAGCGGTTCGACAAATCCGAACCCGACGAACTCGAATACCAACGCTTCGGTCTGGGCATGGTCTTCGCCGGAAGCGTCCACTCTTGCGACCAACGCGAACGTAACATTCTCGGTCGGTGCCAACGATCCAGACGGTATTTCGAAAATTGAGATGTATGTGAACGGATCTGTTTGGAACACCTGCAATCTCAATACCGCGTTCGGTAACCGTGAATGCACCGTGACCTTGAACGGTTCTTCGTTCGCGGTCGGTACCGACGTGTTCGTAAACGCACGCGTGACGGATATCTACGGCAACACCGCCTGGTCTGCCTCACGCACCTATCGCGTTGCAAGCGCCACGAATCCGACAGCCACCAACACACCGTCCGCGACCTGGATCTGGTCCACGCCGGAGGTGTCATCGCTCTCGGTCGGTCAAACCGCGACCTTCAACATCGGCGCATGGGATGCGAACGGACTCAAGCGCACCCAGATCTGGGTGAACGGTCAGCTCAAACGCACGTGCACCTTCAACAATGTTGTCGGGAACCGCGATTGCAGCTACGTCATCCGCGCAAACGACTATCCGCGCGGCACGCAGGTGTTCGTAAACGCCCGTGTCGAGGATTCGACAGGTGCCGTCACCTGGTCCTCAGCAAAAACCTGGAACAACCTGTAATCAAAAATCCCCGGCATATGCCGGGGATTTTTTATGCCTCGAGCGGACTGAACTCTCTCTGCTCATTATAATACTTCACCTCTTCATCGAGGATTTCCATCGGCAAAATCTCAACGGCAAATAAAATACGATCCTCGTAGCGCGCCATTTTGGAAAAAACTTCGTCCTGGAACGACTGCGGCAGCGTCGTTGCGAGGTCTCGGAGCATGGCGAAGCGCTTCGCGTATCCTTCCCATTCTTTCTTCCCCGCCTTCATGATGATCTCGAGCGTGGATCCCTTCTCTTTCCAGATATCGTGCCGTACATGTGTCCGGACTTCGGCGATCTCCTGTTGCTCTTCTTGGCCAATCGCTGTCACCGCCTCGGAGTGAGCAAGCGTCTCATCCAGCGTCTTCGCTTTCACTCCGCTTCGCAGGCGTTTTAAGAGATGCGCGGTCGATGGACGCACGGCCGCATTTACACGACGCCACTCTTCTTCCGGATCTTCTTTCGTACAAAAGATGTGAAGGGCATAGCGAGCCGGCCATGTCGCCATGGCGAGTTTTCGTGCAGCAGCGGCGAGCTTATCGGTCGGTACGCGTTCGCCGTCATGATATTTCTTGGCCCACTCCGCAGCCTCTTCGCGACTCTTCTCATCGGCATAGATGGACGCCTCAACCAAAAAGTCCACAACGCGCGGTTTGTCTTTCAAATCTAAAAAGAAATCGCTCATGTCACACCTAGTATAGCGCATCCGGATAATAAGAAGAGGTCGGATCTTGCCAAAAAGACCGACTTCGTATAAGATCCAGCCACCTTTCTAAAGAGGCTCCGAAATCGCCATTATCACTAATTTAGGCGAGCGGAGGCTTTTCCGATGTTTCATCGGGACGGCTAGACAACTTACATCATCATGGCTACCAAAACTGCGTTGAAAAACGCCCCTATTGAAGCGCTCACAGAGATGGGCAAACTGCTTCAGGACGATACCTACACCGGCTTTCCGAAAAAGGGAGATGTGGTGAAGGGTATGGTCATTGCCGTCGGCCGCAACGAAGTCCGTGTGGACCTCGGTGGCGTCGCGATCGGTCTCGTGCGCGGTCCGGAACTTGATCCGTCAGCTCATCTCACGATGGGTGACGAGGTCGAAGCGACCGTCGTCGATCTCGACAACGAATTCGGTGAAATCGAACTCTCGCTTCGTGGCGCGGGCAAGAAGAAGTCGTGGGACAAACTCAAGGAACTCTTTACGAGCGGCCTCGTGGTGCCGGTCAAGGTTCTTGATGCCAACAAGGGCGGTCTCATCGTGCGCGTCGAAGGCGTCGCCGGCTTCCTCCCCGTCTCGCAGCTCTCGCCGGACAACTATCCGCGCGTCATGGGCGGTGAAAAGACGAAGATTCTCGAGAAGCTCAAGGAGCTCGTGGGCAAACTCGTCGACGTGAAAGCGATCGACGTGAACGAAGAAGATGAAAAGCTCATCGTCTCCGAAAAAGCGGTCTGGGAAAGCAAGCAGGAAGGCGTCATCGCCAAATACAAGGTCGGTGACACAGTGGAAGGCGAAGTGACGGCTGTGACCGACTTCGGCGCATTCGTCCGCTTCGACACCGCGCTTGAAGGTTTGGTCCACATCTCCGAAATCGCCTGGCAGCGCATCGACCATCCGCGCGATGTGCTCAAGCCGGGTGACCATGTGCACGCCGAAGTCATCAACATCGAAGGCAGCAAGATCTTCCTCTCGATGAAGAAACTCGTGCCAGACCCGTGGAAGAACGTCAGCGACAAATACAAGATGAACCAGATGGTCAAAGGCCGCGTGCTCAAGATCAACCCGTTCGGATTGTTCGTCGAACTCGACCCGGAGATCCATGGTCTCGCACACATCAGCGAACTCGCCTCGAAGCCGGTCAAGGACGTGAACGAAGTCGCGCGCGTCGGCGACGAATTCGAGTTCCGCATCGTCTCGATCGACCCTGAAAATCATCGCCTCGGTCTTTCCCTCAAGAAGCCGAAGGACGAAACGAAAGAAAAGCAGGCGGCCTAACCGGCCCAAAAGCCCTCCGATGAACCGTCGGAGGGCTTTTGCATTAGCCTCGACAAGATGTCGAAGGCGCGCTACCGTTTTTCAGTCGGAAATGACTGCTATTGAACACTTCTATGAACCAAACTCTACGTAATATCTTGCTGTTTGTGGGCGGCCTGGTTGTTATCGGGACGGCGTTGGCGTTTATCAATATTGATGATGTCAAAACGATCGATCTTTCTTCGCTCGCCTCTTCGGTCGAGAACGGACACATCCAGAGCATCATCGTCCAAGGTTCCGAGATCAATGTGAAAACGACGGACGGAGAAGAGCTGCGCGCGCAAAAAGAAGCGGGCGAATCCATGTCCGAACTTCTCAAGAACTATGGCGTGTCGTCGGAAAAACTCCGTTCGGTTTCGATCGACGTGAAGGACGCGTCCGGCGCCGGATATTGGGCCGGGGCGATATTGCCGAACCTGATCCCCCTCCTCTTGCTCGTCGGTCTGATGTGGTTCTTCTTGCGTCAGGTCCAGGGTCAAAACAATCGTGCGATGACGTTCGGGCAATCCGGCGCGCGCGAAATCCAAAAGGATGCGAAGGACAAAATTACATTCGCGGACGTCGCAGGCGTCAAAGAAGCCAAGGAAGAATTGACCGAGATCGTCGAATTTCTCAAAACACCGGACAAGTTCGTGAAGCTGGGCGCCAAGATTCCGAAGGGCGTGCTCCTCATGGGTTCGCCGGGAACCGGAAAGACGTTGCTCGCCCGCGCGGTCGCAGGTGAAGCGGACGTTCCGTTCTTCCACATGAGCGGTTCGGAATTCGTTGAGATGTTTGTCGGCGTCGGTGCCTCGCGCGTGCGTGACTTGTTCGCGAAAGCCAAAAAGAGCGCACCCTGCATCATTTTCGTTGATGAAATTGATGCGGTCGGACGCCAGCGCGGTTCGGGTCTCGGTGGCTCGCACGACGAACGCGAACAAACCTTGAACCAGATTCTCGTCGAGATGGACGGGTTTGAACCGAACCTCGGCATCATCGTGATGGCGGCAACCAACCGCCCGGACGTGCTTGATCCGGCCCTGCTCCGCCCCGGTCGTTTTGACCGCCGCGTGATGCTCGACTCTCCGGATCTCAACGACCGCGAAGCGATTCTCACGATCCATGCGAAGAATAAGCCTCTCGATCCGAGCGTCTCGCTACGCAAGCTCGCAGAACGCACGCCGGGCTTTAGCGGTGCCGATCTGGGCAACCTCATGAACGAGGGCGCGATTCTGGCGGCCCGCCATAACCGTGAAGTTATTCTGGAAGAAGATCTCATCAACTCGATTGAGAAGGTCATGCTGGGTCCCGAACGACGCAGCCATCTCATGAATGAAGATGAACGACGCGTAACGGCGTTCCATGAAGTCGGTCACGCGATCGTCGCCCACCTCTTGCCGCACTCCGATCCGGTCACCAAGATCTCGCTCATCTCACGCGGACGCGCTGCCGGCTACACGCTCCGCATGCCACTTGAAGATCGCAAGATGCGGACGCGCGCGGAATACATCGAAGATATCGCGATGGCGCTTGGCGGGTTTGCTGCAGAAAAGACGTTCTTCGGCGACATCACAACCGGCGCATCAAACGATATGCAAAACGCGACGCGCGTCGCCCGCAGCATGGTCACCCAATGGGGCATGTCGGATGCGCTCGGACCGCGCAGCTACGGCCAGCACGAAGAGATGATTTTCCTCGGCCGCGAGATCCACGAAAATCGTGATTACTCCGAAGCGATTGCCGAAAAGATCGACCAGGAAATTGACGCGATCATCAAACAAGCGCTTGAAACCGCAACGAAGATCATTGCGAACAACAAAGAAGCGATGACACGCGTGGCAGAAACGCTGATGAAAACAGAAACGCTGGAACGCGCCGCCTTCTACGAATCGATCGGCATTCCGCCGACGAATCCCAAGAACGCGCTCCCCGCTCCGGCTCCTGCTGCATAACAAAAAACAATAACCCCGGTGTACACCGGGGTTTTGTGATATCATATTCAGCGAATATGAAACGTTCTTCGTTATCTTCCATTCTTCATCACGAACCCATCTATCGGGAAGTGCTGAAGCACGCATTCCACACCGCGTGGCACGATCGTCAGTACTGGCTCCTTGCCATCTTGGCTGGAATCCTCGTCACGGGCGGATCATACGACGTCCTGTGGCGCGCCGTCACAACGATTACGGATGAAGGGCGCTACTTGAGCCTTCCCATCGGCGAAAATGTTGTCGCAGCCCTTTCACGCAACGGCATGTCGGGTTTTGATGGCGTGATTTCTGCTATTGGAGGCGTGCAGATGCTCCTTGTCCTGGCCGGCATCATGCTCGCCGTGGGTGCTCTCTCTTGCATGGGACAAGGCGGACTCGTGTACGCTCTTGGTGCACGCCGTCGCAAGGAAGATGTCCGCCTTCTTGATGCGCTGCGCGTTGGCGGACGCTTGCTGTGGCCGATCATCGCGTTGAACACGATGGCGTTTGCCCTCATCTGGGTTCTGCGCTTCCTTGCCGCCCTCCCCCTCTACCTCGCCCTCGAACAGACAACTGCCGCGACGTATCTCGTCTTCATGATCTCCTTCGGCGTGTTCGTCCTGCTCTCGCTCATCGTCGCGGTCATCCAGATCTTCGCACTGAACGGCATCGTACTCCAGGGAGCTTCTGCCGCCGATGCCATTCGCCGCGGCTACATGACGTTCAAAAAGCACTGGGTCGTCGTGGTTGAAACCGCGGTGCTCCAGGTTGTCCTCACAGTCGCGATCTGGTTTGCGGTCATGGTCGGATTCCTCATTCTCATGGTTCCGATTTTCCTCTTGGCACTCATTGCAAGCGCGGTTCAATCGTCCGCCATCATCGGTATCGCATTCGTCGTCGGTTCCCTGACGCTTGTCATCGGCCTCCTCGGCGCTGCGGCCTTTACCATCCAGCTCCAATACGCAACCTGGACCTATCTCTTCCGCCGTCTCGGCGAAGGAGGCGTCGTGCCCAAACTGCATCGGCTCGCACACAGCATGACCGGATTCTTCAACACTCCGCGTACATAAATCCACGAAAAACCGCTCCGCATTCCGCCGGGGCGGTTTTTTCATTGCAAATAGGCTACACTGGGGCCAGTTATGGCTACGCCTACTCCCAAAAAATCCCAGTCCATCGAGGACCTGTTTAAAAAGCCGCCCTCGAGCGCAACACCGCCTCCCGTCGCACAACCGGGCTACGTTGCCAGCGCAACGAAAGCGCCCAAAAAACCCGTTGCGGCGATCAAATCGCAGGATGACATGAGTCAGGCGGAGAAGCTGTCCGAAAAAATGTCGGACATCCGTCTCATTGAACTTGAGAAGCTCGCCCAAGAACGCGCCGTCGAACTCAGCCTTCCGTATCTCGAACTCAAAGGCTTCCCGATTGCCCCTGAAGTCCTGTCGTTGATTCCTCGTGAAGAGGCAGAGTCCGCCCACACGATTTCATTTCTCAAACAGGGCGATGAAATCCGCATGGCAACCTCAAAGCCTGGATCGACCGCGAGTGCCATTGCGGAACGCATCGCCAAACAGGAAGGTGCCAACGTCCAGCTCTATTTTGTGTCCGATCCGAGCATGGCGTATGCCCTCAAACTGTATGATGCGCTTCCGGAAATCAAAGAAGTCATCTACGGCATCCGCATCGATGAAGCCTCGCTCGCAAAATACGAAAAAGAGATCTCGAACTTCCGCGATCTCCAGGCGAAAATAGGTGAGGTTTCCACAACCGACGTCGTGACGCTCATGATCGGAGCTGCGCTCAAGAGCAACGCTTCCGATATCCATATCGAAGCCGAAGAAGAAGACGTGAAGCTCCGCTTTCGCATGGACGGCATCCTCCAAGACGCCGCCAAGCTCCCCCGCGACGCATGGAAACAGATGATCAGCCGTCTCAAGCTCTTGGCCGGAACCAAAATCAACATCGAGGGCGTTCCGCAGGACGGCCGCATCACGATTTACCTCTCGAGCGAAAAGATCGATATCCGTGTTTCTTTTTTGCCGACGGCATATGGCGAGTCTGTCGTCATGCGTATCTTGCGTCCGAAGTCCGTTGCGCTCGAATTCGAGAATCTTGGTATCCGCGGGAAGGCATGGGAGCAACTTAAGCGCGAAATCGATCGTCCGAACGGCATGATCGTGACGACGGGTCCGACCGGTTCCGGTAAAACGACGACACTGTACGCGATTTTGAAAAAACTCAACACGCCGGAGGTCAAAATCATCACGCTCGAAGATCCGGTCGAATATAAACTCCAGGGCATCAACCAAAGTCAGATCGATCACGAAAAGAGCTACGATTTTGCCAAAGGGCTGCGCTCCATTTTGCGTCAGGATCCGGATATCGTGATGGTCGGTGAAATCCGCGACCTTGAGACAGCTGAAATCTCGATCCAGGCCGCGCTGACGGGTCACCTCGTGGTCTCGACGATCCACACCAACTCCGCCGCAGGTGCCGTCCCCCGTTTTCTCTCGATGGGTGTGAAGCCGTTCTTGCTCGCACCGGCCATCAACGCGATCATCGGACAGCGTCTGATCCGTCGGCTCTGCGAAACCTGCAAGAAACCCATTACGCTTTCGGCTGCCGTGCTGAAACAGGTGAACACCGTCCTTGGAACGATCCCTGAAAACTCCGGCTACAAGGTTGATCTCAAAAAACTCGCCTTCTTTGGTCCGCCCGAAGGCGAAAACACATGCGCGACCTGCACCGGCCTGGGCTACAAGGGTCGTATCGGTATTTACGAAATCATGACGATGACGAAAGAGATTGAAAACCTGATTCTGACAGGCAACGTGTCGGAATATCAGATGGAAGAAATCGCGCGTCAACAAGGCATGATCACAATGGCGCAAGATGGGCTTTTGAAAGCACTCGACGGTCTCACGTCCGTGGAAGAGGTGCTCCGTGTCGCCGAGATGGAATCCGTGGCTGAAGACGTTCCCGAAACGCCCGCGACATAATCCATGTCGATCGAGAATCCATTTTCCGTTCCCCCTCCCTCTGATCGGAGTCGGGAGTCGAGCCCTCCGCCCTCATCCGCAAAACGATTGCGCGAGCTTGGAGATTTGAAGGAACGAATGGATGAAGAAGACGTCCGGCGCGAAATCGAAGAACACCTCACGAACCTGATGCAGCCGGGGTATAAAATCGGCTCGGGCCAGATTGCCGATGTGTATTGCGGACGTGAAGACGATGAGATGGAAGGTTTCTGTATCAAACATATCGCTCGTGTCACTTCAAAGTCGAGCTACGAAAACCGTTTGAAGCGGGAAATGGAATTGCAGACCGAAGCCTATCGTATTTTGGAACGAGCGCGAGCCAAAGGGCTTTCGGTCGGGCATATTCCGCGTCCGTGGGCGTATCTCAAGACGAGCGACAACAAAGAAATCATGAGCATGGACCGTGTTCCCGGAAAAACGCTCTATCGGCTGATGTTGGAGTATGCGGCAAAGGCCATGCCCGATGAGCACCTGCTCCCCGGCACTCGCCGAGAAGATTTCCCGCATCTTTCCGACGAAGATTTGGCAGAAATGGTTCTCGTCCGCTATCTGCATTCGGGGACAAAAACGCGCGCTCAGCTCTATGCGGGCCTGACAGCAAAAGCCGGAACCTTTCTTCCCACCGAAACGGCCGTTCAGCTTCGTAATACGGTGAAGGCTCTGAACGCAGAACGGCTCTTCCATCGCGATCTTCATGAGAAAAACGTCATGTTTTCGGATGATCTCAAGAGCGTGTACGTCATCGACTTTGGCAGTGCCAGCCATAAGGAACACGCAAATCTGAAAGACGCGACCGAAGTCGAAAGCATGGGATCACAGCTCCGTTATCAGCGGGATGACGGCATTCTGACAACGGTTGCCTCGATCTCAAAAAAGGTTGCCAAGAAGACTTGACTTTTATCGTAATCCGTGGTTATATCGATATGCGCTTTGGAGAATCAATGACAACCATCGAATCCTCGCCCCTTCTCATCGAGGGCGTACGTCGCAATATCGCTGAAGATAACCGGCTCTTCGAGATCAACGGCGGTAAAATCTACCGAGGTCCTGCAGGAGGCTTCGAAGACAAAGTCATTTTCGTCGGAGATGGAGAGACTCCGGAAGCCCGAAAAGCTTCCTGTCTGCACTTCGCAGAGTTTCTGAAAACAAAAAAGATCCCTCTCCGGATCTGGCACGAGGTCCTCGACGATATCGGTGCGCTCATTATCGACAAGCCGACCATCAAGAATCTCTCCCTGCTCCAAGACTACATGCCCGAATAGGGTTGCACTCTCTCCGAGTGCATTTTTTATACGCTGATTGCGACGTCGTAGATCTTGTCCCGTTTCTGTTTGATCCAGGTCGGAATTTTCTCCGGCCATTCGATGACAAGAAGGCTTTTTCCATCAGAAAGCTCTTCATCCAGGTCGAGCGCCAATAGTTCGCGCTCGTGTTCAATACGATACGCGTCTACATGAATGAGACGCTTGAGTTTGGTCTTATTTGTCAGCGGATACGATCGTAATAGCGCGAATGTTGGGCTTTGCGGGATCTTTTTAGATCCGAGCTTTTTCGAGAGCGCTTGCACGAGCGTTGTTTTCCCTGCGCCAAGAGGACCGGAAAGCGTGATGATGTCCCCCGGTTTCACTTTGTCTGATAAATATTCCGCAACATCATTCCATGCCTCCGCCGTCGGGACACTGAAGCGAAAACAATCCTGCCCATGTGAAAGCGTAACGGTTCTCATATCTATAAATCCATTTCGGGATCGGCGTCGAGCTTCTTCCAATTATCTTTTTTCCCGCGCATGAGACTCCATGCGCCTGCTGCTGCGATCATCGCGGCATTATCCGTGTGAAGTCCGCGTGCAGGTTCGAGAATCGGAATCTCATGACCAAATGTCTTCTTCATTCTCTCATGAAGTTCGCGATTCGCCGAGACGCCGCCGACAATCGTGATCGCTTTCGGCTTCGCTTTCTTGATTGCCGCTGCGGTTTTCGAAATGAGAACGTCAACGATTGCGGCTTGGATGGAAGCTGCGAGATCTGCGATCACCTTTTTGTCCTTCCGTTTCTTTTCCGGCAACTCTTCCCACGTTCTTCGCACCGCGGACTTGAGACCGGAGAAGCTAAAGTCGAGTGACGGATCATGCATCATCGGACGAGGCAGATCGAACGCCTTTGGATCGCCTTTCTCCGCGAGTTTTGCGATCATCGGTCCGCCGGGATATTCCAGTCCCATCAGTTTCGCCGTCTTATCAAACGCCTCCCCCGCCGCATCATCACGCGTGCGGCCGAGAACCTGATATTTTCCAAAATCCTTCATCAAAACAAGCTCTGTGTGACCACCGGAGACGAGCAATGTAAGAATCGGAAACTTCCAGCGCGTGCGGTTCTCTTCGACGAGCCATGCGGACGCCAAATGGCCTTCCAGATGGTTCACGCCGACAACCGGCTTCCCGGTGACGAAGGCGAGCGTCCGTGCTGCTTCTACGCCGACACGAAGCGCCGTTGCGAGACCCGGACCCTTTGTGACCGCAATCGCATCAAACTTCTTTTCGTTGAGTGGAGTGCCAAGTGCACGATCCAAGAGCGCGACAAGCTCCGCGACATGGAGACGTGCGGCAACTTCTGGCACGACGCCACCATAGATCGCATGAACCGCGATCTGCGAGGCTGTTTCGTGATGAAGAATCTTCACGCTTTTTGCCCCGACCTCAAGCAACGCCACCGACGTTTCGTCGCAGCTCGTCTCGATCCCCAACACTCGCAAACGTCGCATATCTCTGCGCACTCTAACCCACCTGAGCCTTTTTTTCCACCCGTGGATCATCTCACGTTTTCCACGTAGGATACCCGCAATGAATCCTCTCCCCTCCGACTTCCGCGACCGCCCGCGTGTCCAACGGTGGTGGATCAACCTCCTCGTATTACTGCGGATCAAGGCCGTCAAAACGGAATGTTGCGAATCGTTTCGCAAAAAAGACTTTGCGTGCAAAGGATGCAGAACGCTGTACGACAAAGACTCGTCGAGTTGGGTGTATCGATTTTTAGCGAGGCACGCGAAGTATCGGGAACCGAGGACATAATAAAAAACACCCCGATGGGTGTCTTTTGTATGGTAGCCCAAGTGGGAGCCCGTCGGGAAGAAATCATTATCGAACTAAAGGCTTGGAGCGCTTTCGTAAAAACGCAGGAGAGAACACCCGTTCTAACGTAAGCACAAACTTTGGTACCGAAACCAACTACCAAGTATGAATGGAATCTACAAATAAGACAGCGACAAATTATGCATTTTACTTACCCGCAAGATATACTCCATTCCGTTCTCCTATGCGCAGTCTAATCTCTCTTTTTACTGGTGCAGGTGGGCTCGATCTCGGTTTAGAGAGTGCCGGTTTTGATGTACGCCTTTGTGTAGAGAACGATCTCAATTGCCAAACCACACTTCAAAAAAACCGCCCCGAGTGGCGGCTGGCAAGCCCCGGAGATATTTTTAAATTGAAGCCTCTCGACATTCTCAAGCAAGCGAACATTCAACCCGGAGAACTCGATCTGCTGGCGGGAGGACCACCGTGTCAACCATTTTCAAAAGCATCCTATTGGCATCGTGGCGATTCTCTTAGACTGCAAGACCCTCGTGCTAAAACGCTGCAGTCCTATATGAAAATTGTCGAAGAACTGCTTCCACGAGCGATTCTTCTAGAAAACGTGGAGGGTATACGTTTTTCAAATAAGGATGAGGGATTGCAACTTCTCCTGGCCCATTTCAAACGAATCAATCGTAAACATGGCACCAAATATAACCCGATCGTACTCGCAGTAAACACAGCTGATTATGGAGTACCGCAACTTCGACGGCGCGTACTACTTGTAGCCGCGCGTGATGGATCAAGTATCGAACTCCCCGTTCCTACACATGGTCCTGAAAGAAAGTTTTCGTACATGACCGCCTGGGACGCCATTGGAGACCTGGATAATGATGATCTGTCGCCGGAACTCGAGCTTCGTGGAAGATGGAGGGAAATGCTGCCTAGTATTCCGGAGGGTTGTAATTATCTATGGCACACTAATCGTGGAGGCGGTCGACCTCTTTTTGGTTTTAGAAGCCGCTATTGGTCTTTCTTATTAAAATTGGCAAAAAATAAACCTTCTTGGACAATTCAAGCCAGCCCAGGACCATCAACAGGACCCTTTCATTGGAAGAACCGCCTGCTGTCGACGAGGGAACTCGCTCGCCTTCAAACTTTTCCTGATCAGTACTTTATCACCGGGAGTCAAAGAGAGGCCCATCGTCAGATTGGGAATGCAGTACCGCCTCTGATCGGTGAATTTATTGGTCAGGAAATTGCCGTGCAGATTTTTGGAGACACACGTACTCATGCTCCATTAAAATTTTCTATAAAACGGAAACGAATTTGTCCTGAACCAGAATCTATAAGTCGGGTTCCAAAAAAATATGCTTCGTATATAGGTGATCACCCTGCGCATCCCGGAGAAGGAAAGGGGCCTGGAGCTATTTCTAGAATACTTGTAGAAACTCGATAAGACCGCTAGCATTCAAATTCATGGCTAAAAAATTCGCGCATCCGATTGAGATAAAAATAGAGAAACTTCTCTTGGATCCAAAAAATCCTCGAATTCCAGAAGATAAGCAGGCGTTGTCTCAAGAAGAGCTGACGCTTTTTGTTGCAGAAACATACAATTCGGTTGCAATCGCACAATCAATAGCTTCTCACCAATACTTTCCTTCGGAACCTCTTATCGCGATGCCTCTCAAGGGGCAAAAGGGATACTTAGTAGTACTGGAGGGGAACCGAAGATTAGCGGCCCTTAAACTGCTCAATGAACCTTCATTAAAGGCTAGACTTTCAAATAAGGCGGAGTGGAATGCAATCAATACTAATAAAATCCCCGACCAAGTCCCGGTTCTTATAGTTAAGTCACGAAGAGAAGTTGCTCCAATAATCGGTTATCGACATATCTCAGGTATTCAGCCCTGGGATTCTTACTCGAAAGCTCGCTATATCGCAGCGCAAATAGAAGGGGGTCTCAGCTTTGACGCAACCGCAATTGAAGTAGGAGAAAAAAAATCAGAAGTCCGTTCAAACTATCGTAACTACCAGATTGCTGAACAGGCTTTAAAGTCGGGGATCGATCCTGAAACATCCAATGAATTGATAAATAATTTTGGGGTTTTCACACGTGCGATGCAATCTAAGGACCTGAGAGACTTCATTGGAGCTCCAGCACCGGACGCCGTTTCCACAAAAAAGCTACCTATTCCCGCAAAAAAGAAAGACGCTCTCAAGGAGTTGGTGAGCTTTCTTTTTGGACCAACGGCAGTTCTAGGGGAAAGTCGCGACATTACGAAATTAGGAAAAGTAATCTCTTCTCCGGAGGGCTTAGACGCCTTGAGAAAAGAACGTAATCTTGAGCTAGCGCATGTCGCATCTGGTGGGTTACTCGATACACTCCTCGCCCGGCTAAACAGCTCCGCCAGTACTTTAAGAGCAGCGAAAAAAGACATAGTAACGTATAAAAATAATACGGACGTAAAGAGACTGCTAGAGGAGTGCAGAGAAGCACTGGATGATCTTGAAGAGCTTAGAAAATAATATGGCCTTCCGACTTGAGCTTCCAGATATGGACGATCCATATGCAATGGCTGATTGGCTTGAGATAGTCATGTTTCTTACGAAGCTTCAACAGACTTCTCGAGCTCAACTAATAGACAGAATGATCGCCGAGAACGGCTCAACCTCACAAGAACTAGAAGTTCCAATGGGTCTCTTATTTCAAGAGATTGGTCGCCGTCGGCGAATAGCAGGAAGGGCCTATCCTCTTGAGGTTGATAACACTCTTATAAAGATTGATCCTGATTCTAATTCGGAATTTTATAAATTCCTGCTGCTCATTTCTCTGGAAAAGAGTCCGCTACGGAAGGGAAAACGATACAAGGAGATAGATGAAATCTTCGATAAAGTAGTGTGTGCGGCGGCCATCAACTATCTAGGAGAAGGAGCTAAAGCAATACGATTTGGATCTCCCCCATCCGATGGACGTCCCACAGATTTCCGAAAAGCTGTAGAGTGGCTTTCAGAAAAAACAGGTGTACCGCTTGGGAGTGGTTCGTTCTCTCCAAAAAATAAAGACGGTGGGGTTGATGTAGTTGCATGGAAACCTTTCGCAGATCATAAAACGGGTTTCATACTCACCCTCATTCAATGCACAGTGCAACTGAACTGGTTCCCAAAAGGAAAAGATATAGTGGATCATGTTTGGTTGGCAAAACTCGATACCGGTCGCCCTATCATCACCTCCCTAGCCATTCCCTTTGTAATCCATAAAAATTATGAAAAATGGGATGACTTGCGCAGGACAGTCAATGTTATTTTTGATCGGCTACGCTTAGCTCAAGTGCTTGCTCATTGTGATTATTCCGCGTTCACTAAAATGGTCAGGTGGAATTATAAGGAAATGAAAAAATTTTCCCTTTCCTAAAAAATACCTCCCTACCAATAGCGTTATGGAACGCTCTCCAACAAGCTAACCAACCGGAAGTATTTCGATGGGGGTTCAACAAAAATAGTTTCGGAACCCGATCCTCGTATGGCCTCCGTTAACTTAATAACCTCTGATAAGTCTATTTCGGAATATTGTTTTGACTTTATTCGCAGTGCTTCGCGAGAATGGTTGGAATCCAGTTACACTCAACGTTTAGAGCTTCAGAAGCTAATCTTCGAAAAACCTATTCCTTTCGATGGGGAGAAATTTGGAACCCCCGAATTGTCGCTAATCTATGGTACGAAAAAGGCCCCCGTTGGGGAGCCTTCTAATTTGGTAGCCTCTAGGGGAATTGAACCCCTGTTAACGGCTTGAAAAGCCGCTGTCCTAACCATTAGACGAAGAGGCCTCGCGCCGAGGAGAGTAGCCGTTTTTTCGAGGTACGTCAAGATTCGCGTCGCCCTCCCCTTGGCGGATAGGGAGAGGCAAGATAGGATTCGCCGGTCATCCATTTTGGATGTGCCCTTTCACAAGGAGTCTCACATGTCTCGTCGTCCCATTGCGCTCCTGTCCGTCTATAACAAGGACGGCATCATCGAGTTCGCGACTGAGCTCATTGCCCTGGGTTACGATCTCATCTCGTCTGGCGGAACGGCACGCGCCCTCACCGAAGCAGAATTGCCAGTGAAAGACGTCGCCGAGATCTCCGGCCTTGCGGCCTGCCTCGGACATCGCGTCGTCACGCTCGTGCCGCACATCCACGGCGGCCTCCTCGCCCTCGAATCCATGCTCGAAGAGTTGGAGCAGCTGGGATATCCCTGGATCGATCTCGTCTGCGTGGATCTCTATCCGCTCAAAGCAGAGATTGAGAATCCCGAAGCGACACGCGAGTCCGTCATCGAAAAAACCGACATCGGCGGACCCACGATGGTTCGATCGGGAGCCAAAGGTCGCCGTATCGTAATCTGCGATCCCAAAGATCGAATGCCCGTCATCGGCTGGCTTAAAGAAGGCAAGCCGAATGAGAAAGAGTACGTGAACGCTCTGGCCGCCAAAGCCGATGGCATCATTGCCGAATATTGCCTCTCCTCCGCCCGCTATCACAGTGCGGGCAAGATCGACGGCATGATCGGCACGCAAGTCGCTGTGTGCAAGTACGGCGAGAATGCGTGGCAGACCCCGGCCGGACTCTACTCGACCGGTTCGGATGATCCGCTTGCGCTCGACAAATTCGAGATCGTAGCGGGACAGCCGCCCAGCTTCAACAACTTCCGCGACATCGATCGGATGCTCCAGACGGCGACGCACCTCACTGCAGCCTTTTCGGGCTTGGATCTTGCCATCGCGGTGAAACATGGAAATTCCTGTGGCGCCTCGTTCAGACACAAAGGTTTGGACTGCGAAAATATCCTGCGAGACACCATTGATGGAGACAAACGAGCCATCTTCGGCGGTCTCATGCTCACGACGTTCGAAATCGATGAGCTTCGTGCGGACATCATCCTGACGCACGGCATGACAGAAAGTCGACGCCTGCTTGATGGCATCGTCGCCCCCTCCTTCACGTCCGAGGCAATCAAGATGCTGCAACGAAAAGGAGACAAGTGTCGCTTTCTCGCAAACCCTGCCCTCGCATCGCTTGGCCCGGACAGCCTCGATACGACGCGGCAGCTACGCCAGGTGCGAGGAGGATTTCTTGCCCAGCCGAACTACACACAGGTTCCCGACTGGGGAACGCTACATGATCCCAATCACGAGAGCCTCTGTCTTGCATGGGCCATCGGCTCCACCTCGAACTCGAATACGATCACGCTCGTGAAAAACGGGATGCTGATCGGCAATGGCGTAGGTCAGCAGGATCGCGTCGGATGTTGTGAACTCGCGCTCAAACGTGCTCGTGATGCCGGTCATGACCCCAGGGATTCGGTCGCCTACAGCGACAGCTTCTTCCCCTTTCCTGATGGACCGAAGGTTCTCATTGAGGCAGGCATCAAAGCGATCCTCACAACCTCCGGATCCGTAAACGACGAAAAGACCCGGAAGGTCTGCGGAGACGCGGGCGTTGCCCTCTACACGCTCCCCGACGCCGAAGCGCGCGGCTTCTTCGGCCACTAGAACACCTCCCTGTTTCATCTGGAACAGGGATTTTTATATCCAAGCTCGAACCCTTGCCGCATCGGGTTATCCCTGCTAGTCTCCGCGAGTCATCTAGGAGGTTCCTGTGAGCACATTCTACGAAAAACTTCAGGCAAACAATGCCGCCGGACGATACGCATGCGCCGGGCTCGATCCGGTCGATTCCAAAATTCCGGAAGATTTGCGAGCGCTCTGGGAAAACGACACGCTCATAGCGTGGTGTACATTCCTCTATGAGCTCATTCGCGCATCCGAAACGCACGCTGCGGCGTTCAAGCCAAATTTGGCATTCTTCCTCGCCAGAGGATATCGCGGCCTCCGTTTCCTTGAAGACGTGTGCCAACATATTCATGATACGGCGCCACATGCGCTGCTCATCCTCGACATGAAGGTCGGCGACATCGCGGATACCAACGCGGGCTACGTCGAGTTCGCCTTCAACATCTGCAAGGCGGATGCGATCACGATCCATCCGTACCTTGGCTACGAAGCGATGAAACCGTTTCTCGCTGATCCGAATCGCGGAGCATTTGTCCTCGCAAAGACCTCGAATCCGGGTTCGGGAGAATTCCAGGATCTGCTCGTTCAGGAAAGCGGGCTTCCGCTCTACGCTCACGTTTCCCGAAACATTCAGCGCCATTGGAACGAGAATGCGAACTGCGGACTCGTCGTCGGTGCGACCTATCCGACACAGCTTGAAAAAGTCGTCGTCGTCGCTCCCAATCTTCCAATCCTCATCCCGGGCATCGGCAAGCAAGGAGGTGATCTCGAAACCATCGTTCGTGCCGTCACGAGTAACGGCCCGTCGACACCCTTCATCCTCAACCAGTCCTCCGGATTCATGTACGCGTCTGGCGGCGAGGATTTTGCGGAAGCTGGAGCAAAGGTTCTTCAGAAAATGAACGAGGGGGTCCAAAACATCCTCTCTCCCGTCATCGCCGATGACGCAACCGTCGTCCCCTCCTGATTCGGAGGGGTTTTTCTTTTGCGTGCTACACTTCCAGCAAAGAAAACGGCATGCCCCTCGCGAATCCTTCATCCACGCCCGCTTCGTCGCTCGCCTCTCTTTCGGTGACGGACGTTTTTGACAAACTTTCCGCCTCTCCAGAGGGATTGAGAGCCGACGAAGCCAAACGACGACTGAACCTCATCGGGAAAAATCGTCTGCCACGTCAAAAGAAACCGGGGCTCGCGCGTCGCATCCTCGAACAACTCTTCAGTCCCCTCATTCTGATACTCCTCGCGGTCGCAGCGATCGTTCCGCTCCTCGGACATCCGACGGACGCGATCGTGATTTTGCTCGTTCTCGTTTTCAATACGACCGTTGGGGTGATCCAGGAAGGAAAGGCGTCGCGCGCACTGGAAGCGCTTGAGAAGACGCTCGTCGAAACGTGCACGGTGCGTCGTGATGGGACCGAGACGCGCGTTCCGATCGAAGATGTCGTCGTCGGTGACGTACTCATCCTCGAAGAAGGCGACCGGATTCCTGCTGACGGACGGTTTATTGAAGTAAGTGGACTGCGCGTGGATGAAGCGGCGCTCACCGGAGAATCAACGCCCGTCGATAAGACGGCCGAAACCCTGTCTGAAGGCACGCGTACGGCTCTGGGTGACATCGTGAACGCAGGATTTGCGCATACGCACGTCGTCGCCGGACGCGGCGTCCTGCTTATAACGGCAACGGGAAGCGCCACGGAGGTCGGTCAGATTGCATCTGCCCTGTCCGGCGCGCAGACCGAACCGCCGCTTGCAAAAAAAGTGAAAAAACTAAGCCGACTCATCGCGCTTGTCGTCATGATCTTTTCGGCAGCGCTCTTCATCGTCGGGATCCTCGCCGGTCGTCCTCCGCTGACGCTCTTTGCGACCGTAATGAGTCTTGCTGTCTCCATCATTCCGGAAGGATTACCAATCGTGCTCACGCTTGTGCTCGCGCGAGGGGTGTCGCACATGGCGAAGAAGAATGCCGTCGTCAAAAAACTGAATGCCGTCGAAGGACTGGGACAGGTTCAGGTCATTTGCACGGACAAAACCGGAACGCTCACGACGAATCATCTGACGGTGCAACGCGCGTGGGGAAACGGAGACTGGAACGAGAGTGATCCGGGTCTTGTACGCGCCGCTGCGTTCTTCGGTGACAATGCAAAAGATCCGATCAACGCCGCGCTCCTCGCCTTCGCGACGCGCGCCGGTAGCTCCAAAGACGGCTGGACCCGCATTGAAGAAAAACCGTTCAATTATGAAACGCGTCACCGCAGTATTCGCGCGGAACGGGGTGGCGAGCGACTTGCCTGCATGGCGGGAAGTCCGGAAGGTGTGATCACGGCATGCGAGGTAGATGAAACGGAACGCAAAACGATCCAAACGGCCATCTCGGAAGCTGCGCGACAGGGGCTTCGCGTCATCGCACTTGCATCGCGTGACGGAAATCTTCCGCTTGATAACAAAACGCCGTGGTCGTTTTCCGGATTCGTGGCCATGGGCGATACGCTCCGTCCGCGAGTCGTAGAAAGCGTTGCGTGGTGCCATGCACAGGGCATCCGCGTTGTGATGATCACGGGCGATCATCCCGAAACCGCGCTCGCGATCGCAAAAAGCGCAGGTATCGCGGATAAAACATCCGAAGTGCTGAACGGGACGGAACTCGAAACGATGGACGACGCGGCGCTTGCCGCCCGTTTGGACGGCGTGCGCGTGTTCTCGCGCATTGCCCCGACGCACAAGCTCCGCATCATCAACGCCTATCGCGCGCTCGGACTCATTACCGCGATGACGGGCGACGGCGTGAACGATGCACCCGCGCTCCACCGTGCCGATATTGGAATCGCAATGGGAAAAAGCGGAACGGATGTCGCACGCGAAGCCGCGCATCTCGTACTGATGGATGACAACTTCGCGACAATCATCGACGCGATCAAAGAAGGCCGGGCAACGGTTGCGAATGTGCGGCGCGTCATCATGTACCTGTTCTCAACAAGCTTTGCCGAAGCTGCGCTCATCACGGCAACGCTTCTCGCCGGTTTTCCGCTCCCCCTCCTTCCCGGCCAAATCATCTGGATCAATCTTGTAACCGATAGCTTCCTCGATATCTCTCTCGGCCTCGAACCCGCACACGGTACCCGCGAGCAACCGACCGGTGCCCTCATCGACCGACGCTCCGTTGTTCGCATGTTCCTCCTGGGCGGCACAATGGCCGTAGGCACGTTCGCGGTCTATGCGAACGCCCTGGGAGACTCGACAGCTCATCTTCAAACCATCACGCTCACGACGCTCGCAGCATTCCAATGGATGAATGCGTGGAATGCGCGCAGTGAAACACGTTCCTTGGGAGAGCTCTCCCCATTTTCAAACAAGCCACTCCTCGCGGCGACGGGAATCGTTGTCACACTCCAGCTCATCGCCGTCTATGCTCCTCCGTTCCAAGCCCTTCTCGGCACTGTCCCACTCTCATTCGCGGATTGGGGCATCGTTCTTGGACTTTCGAGCACCGTCATCCTCGTAGACGAAATCTGGAAAAAAGCACGCCATAAGGCGCGCGGCAAAAAAGCGGTGATCGCTTAATTATTTCGACTCTCCCTTGCGCCACGCTTCGATATTTTTGTGATGTCCGGATAGTAATTCTTTCGGTACGTTCCATCCGTTATAGTCTTCCGGGCGAGTGAACTGCGGATATTCGTGATCCATGCCTTCGCTCCAGGATTCCTGGTCGAGCGAGGCTTCTTTCCCAAGAACGCCGGGACGGAGCCGCGCGACGGCATCGGTCATCACGAGCGCCGCAAGCTCACCACCGGTCATCACGTACGGCCCGACGGACATTTCTTCATCAACAAGGTGCGTGGCGACGCGTTCATCGACTCCTTCGTAGCGTCCGCACAAAAAGACGAGACGATCGTACTTCGCAAGACGATGTGCTTCTTTCTGCGTGAATGGCGTTCCTTTCGCGCTCGTCAAAATGACATGCGTCTTTTTCGCGGCAGCCGTCTTTTTTCCCTGTTTCGTCCGAAGCTTCATCGCAACAAGCGCGCGGTGGAACGGCTCCACTTTCATGAGCATTCCCGGCCCGCCGCCATAGGCTTTGTCATCCACGCGACGATGCTTGTCGTTGGACCAATCGCGGAGTTGATGTGCGCGCACATCGAGCAGCTTCGCCTTTTGCGCGCGACCGAGAATCGAAAGATCGGCATACGCCGAAATCATCTCGGGGAACACCGAGAGCACGTCGACGCGCAATGATTTCACTTTTTTGGAAGCCATACAAAAACCGTGGGAATGGTCCCACGGTTTTGCGTTTTGATCAATGTTAGATCCCGAGATCTGCGAGGTCCGAATCGGACACGAGACCGGCGTCACCATGACGGGCTTCCGGACGGGATTCCTGTCGAGGTTCCATCGGGCGTTCCTCGGAACCGCGGGATTCACGGTGGGCCTGGCGTGCGCCATCCGGTTCGTAAATCTTGAGGTTGACCCGGGCATTATCTTTTGCGCCGACGATCTTGAGCAAGATGCGGAGCGCGCGGGCGGTCTGACCCTGGCGGCCGATGACGTAGCCCATGTCATCCTGGTTGATGTGGAGGGTGATCAGGACACCGCGTTCGTCGATGGTCCGTTCACTCTTCACGTCTTCCGGATGGTTCACGATGGATTTCACCACGTACTCAATAAACTCCTGATCCTTAAACGTTTCTGCCATAGCGTGTGTTTATGTGTGAATTGACACCCGACACCCGGATGTTCGCAAAAAGGATAGCAAGGGCCGGGGTAAAAGAAAAGGCGCCTATTAGGCGGCCTGTTTCTTTGCCAGCTTTTCCTTGCGGCGCTTGGAAATCTTTACTTTGAGACGCTTGGGGCCATCGACGATCTTGAGATCGCTCAAAAGGTTCCAAACGGTGTCGGAGGCCTGGGCTCCCTTCGAGAGCCAGTGCTTCACGCGTTCTGCGTTGAAGGTTACGGTCGCCGGATTGGTGCGCGGGTTGTAGTTTCCGAGGATTTCGAGCGCGCGGCCCCATGGGTCACGGCCTTTTTCGGAGACGATGAGTCGGTAGATCGGCTGCTTGCGCTTGCCGACGCGCGACAGACGGAGAGTCAACATGTTGGGATAGAATGATGAAGATTGAAAGGCGGAGGAGGGTTACCAGACCCTGTCCGCGACGAGCATTACGGTGCCGAGATGATAGGAAAAATGGCCGCTTTTGTCAACCCCTCAAACCAAAACCCCTCCGTGGATCGGAGGGGCTGAATGGATCGGGAAGCCTGTAATTACGAGTTGCTTCCAAGCGCGGCGCGGGCGGCTTTGAGCGCTTTGAGAGCGGCTTCGTGGGCGGCCTTGAAATCGGCGCGGGCTTTTTCGAATGCGGCGTTACGGACACGCTTCGCAGCGAGGACCGTGTCGACGTACGTCTTCTCGGCGGTGCGGAGCTCTGTGCTCGCCGTTTCGTGGGCGGACTTCACAGCCTTGCGGAAGGTTTCGCGAGCGGCGCGAACTTCGTCCGGCGTTCCGTTGCACTTCGTCTTGAACTCGGCGATTGCGGCATCAACGGCTGCGCGTCGCTTCGCGATTGCGGCATCAACGGAAGCCATGCGGGCATCGTGTGCTTTGACCACGACTTCGCGGAACGCGGCGACAGCGGCGTCATGTGCAGCGCGGCGAGCTTTGATCGCGGCTTCCATGGCGGCGCGGTACGCGGCGATTGCGGGCTTGAGCGCTTCCGGCGTTTTTTCGTTCACCTTTGAAACGCGTTCGGCGAGCTTGCGATCGGCTTCAGCCTGGCGTTCGTTCGTCTTGGCATCGCGATCCGCGAGACCTTCGCTGTATCGCTTGTTCCAGTCGGCGCGCGTTTTGGATAGACGCTGTTCACCATCGTTGCGGAGTTTCGCGAGACGACCTTCGTTATCGACGACGCGTGTGTCGCAAACGGCGATCTTGCGATCGGCTGCGACCTCCACGGAATGATCTTCTCCTTCGTGGGCGAACGTCGCAACCGGAGCCGCGAGGGCCATGGTCATCGAAGCGACGGACATGAGAGCAATGGACTTTTTCATAGAAAAAAGGTGTGAATGAATGAGTACGCAACCATTGTACCTGTGTTTGGACAGGATGTTACATCCCCTTTTGGATGAGGGCTGCGTCGATACGCTCGACCGCGAGCAAAAATGCGGCTTCGCGATAGGTTGAACCGGTTTTTCTTGCTGTCCCGATCACGCCATCACACGCGTCCTTCATGATCGCTTCGAGACGCGTCAGCACTTCCCCTTCAGACCAATGCTCGTTGGTACGATTCTGCATCCACTCGAGAAACGACACGGTGACACCACCTGCGTTCGTGAGCACATCAGGAATCACGATGACGCCATTCTTCGCAAGGATCGCATCCGCCTCCGGTGTCGTGGGCCCATTCGCGACTTCGAGAATCATCTTCGCATTCACATCGGCCGCGTTGTCGGCGGTAACTTGGTTTTCAAGAGCGGATGGCACGAGCACGCCGCACGGAAGCGCAAGGAGTTCGGCGTTCGTGATGGAGCGAGCGCTTCCAAATTTGGCGACATGACCCGTCTCTTTCTTGTGAGCGATGAGCGCGGGAATATCAAGACCATTTTCGTCGTGGATCGCACCTGAGGAGTCGGAAACCGCGACGACCATGTAGCCATGGATATGAAAGAGGCGTGCGATCTCTTGTCCGGCGTTGCCGAATCCCTGAACCGCTACCGTCGCGGTCTCCAAGTCCATGCCGTGGGCTTCACGAAACGCTTCGAAGACACGGAAGGCGCCGTGTCCGGTCGCCGCCGCACGTCCTTCGGAGCCGCCATGCGGAATGGATTTGCCGGTCACGATCGCAGGAGCGTCCATTCCAGTCAGTTTCTCATATTCATCCTTGATCCAGTCCATGATTTGTGGCGTCGTGTTCACATCCGGAGCCGGAACATCTTTGTCCGGACCGATGACATCGTAAATCGCCCCCGTGAAGGCCCGCGTCAGACGTTCAAGCTCGCCCTTCGACAACGTTTTCGGATCAACCGTCACGCCACCCTTGCCTCCGCCGAATGGAATATCGACAACCGCGCACTTGATCGCCATCCAAAACGAAAGCGCTTTCACTTCGTCGAGATCAACGTTCTGATGATACCGAATCCCGCCCTTGTACGGACCGCGCGCACTGGAATATTGAACGCGATAGGCGTGAAAGATCCGCGTCGATCCATCATCCATCCGAACCGGAAACGACACGTCGATAACACGTTCCGGATGATGGAGTCGATCCAACACAAACGGACGGATGGAGGATCCGGCAACCGCAGCTTCAAGCTGCTTCATCGCATTGGTGAAGGCGGACATAAATGGAGGTAGAAAGATTATTCCTGATCTGCGAGAAACCGCTCCGCCTCAAGCGCGGCCATACAACCCGTTCCCGCAGCCGTGATGGCTTGGCGGTACTTGGCGTCTTGGACGTCGCCGGCGGCGAAGACACCTTCGATGTTTGTTTTGGTCGTTCCGGGGACGGTTGTAATGTAGCCTTTTTCATCGAGGTCGATGACACCTTTGAAGAGCTCCGTGTTCGGCACGTGGCCGATTGCCGCGAAGACGCCGTCGATTTCCATTTCGCGTTCTTCGCCCGTGACCGTGTCTTTCAGACGCACACCTGTAACGCGGTTCTTTTCAACGCCGAGGATATCGATGACTTCCGCGTTCCAGATGACGTTGATTTTCGGATTGTTCAAAACGCGTTCCTGCATGATCTTGGAGGCACGGAATCCGTCGCGACGATGGACGATCGTAACGGACGATGCGAAGCGCGTGAGGAACATGGATTCTTCCATGGCCGAGTCTCCCCCGCCGACGACGATCACACGTTTCTCTTTGAAAAAGAATCCGTCGCATGTCGCGCAGGCAGAGACGCCTTTTCCGTAGAGTTGTTTTTCACTTTCGAGTCCAAGACGACGCGCGGTTGCACCCGTCGTGATCACGACGGTTTCAGCTTCGATGGTTTTTCCTTTTGAGACGAGCTTGAATGGGCGCGACGAAAAATCCACGCTCTCAATACGTTCCGAAACGATCTCGGTACCGAAGCGTTTGGCTTGGTCACGAAACTTTTGCATCATCTCCGGACCCATCACGCCGTCCGGGAAGCCCGGAAAGTTTTCGACGTCGGTTGTGGTCATGAGCTGGCCGCCCGGTTCGGCGCCTTCAAAGAGGATCGGCGACAAATTGGCGCGCGCAGCGTAAATCGCGGCGGTCCAACCGGCGGGACCGGAGCCGATGATGGCGATCTTATGCGACATGTTTCGCGATGCGTTCTTTGAGAGCGTCTTTTTCCATCGAGCCGCGAATTTCTTCCACGACTTCGCCGTTCTTATACACGATGAAGCTCGGGATCGACATGACGGAATACGCCATGGCGGTCTGCCCGTTTTCATCGACGTTCAATTTTCCGATTTTGATCTTCGCGGAATCCATTTCGTTTGCGATCTCTTCCAGAATCGGACCCATGACGAGGCACGGTGCGCACCACGGCGCCCAAAAATCGACCACGACCGGAACCGGGGATTTCAAGACATCGGTTTCAAAGTTGGCATCGGTAAAGGTATGTTCCATAGGCTTCAAGCCTACGCCGGACGTGCTCGAAAGGCAAGATGCAATATCAAGGTGACTTTACCGACCAAAAACGTCCCCGAAGGGACGTTTTGTTTTATCGTTGGACGACGACCTTTCGGTCTTTCACATCTTCGTGATAGACCTCGAGACGATCGCCGGGCATGAGCTTGGCTTTGCCCTTGTACGAGATGCCGCACTCCTGACCGCTATAGGCTTCCTTCGACGTCTGCTTACCGGATTGGAGAGAGTCGATGACGCCTTCGCCGATCGGTTCTTCGCCGCGCCACACGCGGACCTTTTCACCGGAGACAACTTTGCCATCCGTCACCTTGCCACCCACGACCATACGGCCGGGTTCGGTGCGGAAGACAGCGACGGTTTCAAAGTTGCCGAGCGGGGTCACGATGACCTCTGGCGGCACCATGACGTTCAGGCGCTCGACGACGTCGTCGAACAGATCGTAAATGATTTTGAATTCTTTGAGCTCGACGTTCTTCGTGCGTGCGAGTGAGGCTGCCTGCGGGGTGGGAACGACGTTGAAGCCGTAGACGACGGCCGGAGCCGAATTTTCGGCACGGGTGATGTCGCTTTCGTTGACGTTTCCAAGTCCCTTCTGGATGACTTCGACGCCGACTTCATCGTGGCGGATCTTTTCGAACATCCCGAGGAGAGCTTCGAGAGAACCCAACACGTCACACTTGAGTACGACGTTCAGCGTCTGCTTCTTGGGCTTGGATTCGTCTTCGGGAGACGCGGCAGACTTGGTCGCGGTCATCTGGGTTGCGACCTGGTGGCTCGTCTTCATCTTCTTCACTTCGAGGGATTTGTAGTTGTCCGGAACTTCCAAAATGTCACCAACGGCCGGAGCGACTTTGAATCCGAGGATTTTCACCGGTGTTCCTGGCGGCGCTTCGTCGAGCATCATGCCCTTCCAGTCGCGCATGGCACGCACGCGTCCGTAGAACGCGCCGGCGATACCGAGATAATCGTTGCGTTGCAATGTTCCCGTCTGCACGAGCACGGTCGCAACCGGACCTTCGCCTTTGTCGACGTGCGCTTCGATGACCGTTCCCGCAGCATGGCGCTTCGGGTCAGCCACGATCTTGTCTGCATTCAAATCGGCGACGAACAAGATCATGTCGAGAAGATCATCGATGCCGACGCCCGTCTTGGCCGAAATTTTCACGAGCGGCACGGTGCCACCCCACGCTTCGGTCGTGACTTTGGCTTCAGCGAGCTGCGCGAGAACGCGATCCGGGTCGGCTTCGGGTTTGTCGATCTTGTTCAATGCGACGATAAACGGAAGTTTGGCGGCGAGAATGATGTTGATCGCTTCTTTTGTCTGCGGTTGCACGCCATCATCGGCGGCAACGACCAAAATCGCGATGTCGGCGACTTTCGCACCGCGCGAACGCATGACCGTAAACGCTTCGTGACCCGGCGTATCGATAAAGGTGATCGGACGATCCTTCTTTACGACTTGGTATGCGCCGATGTGCTGCGTGATGCCACCCGCTTCGCCACCCATGACGTTCGTGGAACGGATCGCGTCGAGCGTTTTCGTTTTTCCGTGGTCAACGTGACCCATCACAACCACGACCGGCGGACGCGGCATGTTGTCTTCGGCGTTGCCGCTCTCCAAAATCTCTTTCACGCGGTCCGAGGCCTGAACAACGTCGACGCCGTCTTCGGATTTGTTCTCTTCCAGCGTCGCTTTGAATCCCAACTCTTCCGCGATGATCGAAGCCGTCTCAAAGTCGAGACGTTCGTTCTGCGTCGCGAGGATACCCGCCTTCATGAGCTGTTGAATGACCTTCGTGACGGGAAGATTCAATCGACCGGCGAAATCGCGCACGATGATCATCTGCGGCAACAACACACCCTTGAGATCAATCGGTGACCCGTCCGCCTTCGTGACCTTGGCGCTCGATGCAAGAAGGGAGTCGCGCAATCGCTCACGGCGATCGTTCTCCATCCACTTCTTCGCGATCTTTTCACCCATCACATCATCGATTTTGATGGCGCGTGCACCGATATCGAAACCGAGCTCCGGCAATTTTTGCAGGAGTTCATGCGGGGTGATGCGCAATCGACGCGCGAGGTCTGAGACGTTCATAGGCCGCATCCTATGTAAAAATGGCCGTTCTGTCAATTCCTCCCCGGCCCAAATACAGCTTGACGAAGCCTCAAAACGGGCATACAACGGAGAGAGCTTTCGTTCTTTCCAAAGGAGCCGGACCCATGCACATTCGATCCCTCACAGAAGGGTGTTTGTCTTGGCGACGCGATCTCGACATTGTGCCGTATTCCGTGTCCCTCGACGTCCGTACGCCATCGAATGGCATCCACACACAAGCGCTGAATATTCGCTTGAAGCTGAAACAATCCGAGGACCCATCCATCCAGCCCGAACATAGTCAGCCGATCGGGATCACGGTGCTCTGCAAGGGCAAACAGCCCATCGCCGCCCTCCTCTGGAGGATGCGGGACGTACCGGACTCGCTCACGGATTCCCCGAAGACGTTTCTCGCAGCGGTGACAACTGAAAGTTTCCAAACCTTGTTCGACATGGCCGTCGATCTCACGCCGCCCGATCGACTGGCGCGTGAAACAGCTCGCGCCCGACTGGATGCGACAACGGCCATCGCCGAAGACGACACGATGGAGGCACGGTTCAAGAACAAGCAGAAAGACGCGAACACGCGACTTCGACGCCTTCCGGACGGCCCTGACCGCGCGGCCCTCGAAGCGGTCGCCGACATGGATCACGATGCCAACGAACGCGCCTATCGGATCAGCCACGAAAAAGCCGAGCGTGCAAAATGCCGCTGGCACCTTCTCGATTACGCGAACGGACGTCGTCAGATGCCGATAGAGGATCGCCAAGACGAGCGCGAACGTATCAAAAAATTTCGTACGACCCAACCGCGGCCGTGACAGCCCCTCCTCTCCCCCGACGCATCGTCGGGTTTTTCTTTGTGCTACAGTTTCGCACATGGACGGAAGATTGCTATTGATCGACAAACCCGCAGGCATCACAAGCCACGATGTCGTGGATCGTGTACGCAAGATTTTCAATACGCGCCGCGTCGGCCATGCCGGCACGCTTGATCCGTTTGCGACGGGGCTTTTAATCGTGGGTGTCGGACCGGCGACCAAGGAACTGACGGCACTCGTGGGTCTCGATAAGACCTATGAAGCGACGGCGCGACTTGGCGCCACGAGCTCGACGTTTGATCCGGAAGGAGTCATTACGGTAGGGGCGAACCCGGGGTTAGCCCCTACGCCATCGGAAATCGAAACGATCTTTGATCGGTTCCGTGGCGGGTACGAACAGAAGGCGCCGTTGCATTCTGCGAAGAAAATCGGAGGCAAGAAGCTCTATGAACTGGCACGTCAGGGAACCGCGACCGAGGAGATGCGTCCGACGAAGCAGGTGACTATTTCAGAACTGACCGTGACCCGCTACGAATGGCCGGAGCTCGCCTTTCGGGTGTCTTCTTCGTCCGGTACCTATATTCGCTCGCTTGCGGACGACATCGGCCGCGAACTTGGGGTTGGAGCCTATCTGACCGGGCTGCGCCGGACACGCATTGGGACGTATCGGATCGAGGATGCGACGACTCTCGACAATCTCAAAAACGCCTGATATCGTGAGGCTACCGACCCTCATTCTTTACCTTCCGGATCGACGACAGGTGCACAGGTTACGGTCGGCTCTTCTACGCTTGTTTACGTGCCCATCTACAGCTGATTTTGGACGGGGCTTGTCACACATCGAAGAAAGCCGTTCCCCACCCGAAAGGGCGGGCTCTTGCGAAGCACTCCGTCCCATCCGTTTTCTGTTATGTGGTACGCCATTGTTGGAATCGTGATCGGTGGTTTGGCGGGATTTATTGCCGCTAAAGTCATCGCCTCGTCGAAGGGGAAAAAACTGCAAACGCTGATTGCGGACGCCGAAGCCCAGGCAAAAAAACGCATCGCGGACGCCGAAGCCAAGGAGCAAGAAGTTCTCATCAAGACGCGGGACAAAGCCGTAAAGATTTTGGAAGAAGCGCGCCTCGAAGAGAAGCGCGCGATTGAAGAACTCAAGCATCAGCAAGCGTCGCTCGCGGAACGCGAAAACACGTTCGGATCGAAGCTTCTCGAAATCGAGGATGCACGCAAAGACATCGAAGTCCGCGTCAAAACCCTCGACGAAGACAAGAAGCGCGTCGATGAACTCAAGGAAGAAGAATCAAAAAAGCTTCAGGAAGTCGCCGGCCTCTCACGTGAAGAAGCACTGAACCGGATGATGAGCATCATCGAGGAACAGCAGCAGGACACCCTCATGAGCCGCATGCGCAAACTCGATCAGGTTGAATCCGAAGAGATCGAACGCAAGGCAAAAAACGTCATCGCGGTTGCCATCCAGCGACTCGCGTCTTCGCACGTTGTCGAAACGACGACGACACACGTGGAGCTTCCGTCCGACGAAATGAAGGGACGCATCATCGGCCGCGAAGGACGCAACATCAAAGCGATCGAGCTTCTGACAGGATGTGAACTGATCGTCGACGACACGCCGGGCATGATCACGATCTCCGGCTTCTCCCCCATCCGTCGCCAGGTTGCAAAACGCGCGCTCGACAAACTCATCGCGGACGGTCGCATCCATCCGGGACGCGTCGAAGAAGCGATTGAAGAAGCCAAAAAGGAACTCGCGATCGACATCAAAAAAGCCGGTGAAGACGCGCTCTTCCAGCTTGGGATTTCGATGGCCGGCATTGATCCGAAATTGATCCAGATTCTGGGCCGTCTCAAATACCGCACCTCACACGGTCAAAATCAGCTCATCCATTCGATGGAAGTTGCGAACCTTGCCGTCATGATGGCGCAGGAGCTCAAGGCGGACGTGAACGTGTGCCGCAAAGGCGGTCTCTTCCACGACATTGGAAAGGCTGTAGACCACGACTTGCAGGGAGGTCACCCCGAGCTTGGATACCAGATCATGAAGAAATTCGGTTTCCCCGAAGAAATTTGTTATCAATCCATCGGTCACCACGAAGACAAACCGAAGACGCTCGAAGCGGTCATCGTGAAAGCCGCGGATGCTATTTCCGGCGCACGTCCGGGAGCACGCAAGGATTCTCTCGAGTTCTACGTGAAGCGTTTGGAGGAACTCGAAGCTGCCGCGATGTCATTCGACGGCGTCGAAAAAGTCTACGCAATCCAGGCTGGCCGCGAAATCCGCGTCTTCGTGAATCCGAAGTCCGTTGATGACTTTGCCGCGACCAAGCTCGCCCGTGATATCGCCAACAAAATTGAAGCGGAGCTCAAACACCCCGGTGAAATCCGCATCACGCTGATTCGCGAGACGAGAATTACGGAGTACGCCCGATAAATGTTCAAGGTCCTCTTCTTCGGTGATGTTGTCGGAGCAATCGGCCGACAAGGTCTCGTTCAGACGTTGCCGAACCTCATCAAAAAACACACTCCTGATCTCATCATCGTGAACGTTGAGAATCTTGCGCATGGTGCAGGCGTGACGCTCAAGACGCTCAACGAACTCGTGAGCGCTGGCGTCGATGTGTTCACGGGCGGCAACCATTCTTGGGACAATCCCCTCGGCAGACCGCTCTTCGATGATCCGGAATGGAAAAACCGGCTCATCGTTCCGACAAACTACGGAGCATCGAAAGGCGGGCGGAACGCGATCCTGATTGAAAAGAGCGGAGCGAAGATTTTGCTCGCGAACGTGATGGGACGTCTCTTCACGCATCCGGATACGAGCTCACCGTTTGAAGCATTGGATCGGATCCTCAAACAACACGAAACGGACGGGCCAAACGTCATCCTCGTCGACATCCACGGCGAAGCCAGCGCAGAAAAAGAGGCGTTTGGGCACTATGGCGACGGAAAGGTCGCGGGAGTTTTTGGCAGCCACACCCATATCCCGACGGCCGACGCAAAGATCCTCCCTGGGGGTACCGCCTATGTGACGGATCTAGGTCGTTGCGGCGCATATGACTCGGTCATCGGATTCGAGAAAAAGAGTGTTTTGAAGC
This sequence comes from Patescibacteria group bacterium, assembly GCA_041660225.1. GTDB lineage: Bacteria > Patescibacteriota > Patescibacteriia > 2-12-FULL-60-25 > 2-12-FULL-60-25 > JBAZWV01. The sequence continues at coordinate 393,731 of JBAZWV010000001.1, forward strand.
GATTTTTGGGTCAATCAAGCGAAAATTACGATCTTCCGAAAAATGGTGCGTGCGAGGTAAACGGTGTGGCTCTTACCCTCGATCTTGACACCGGACGCGCGACACACATCGAGCGCATCCGCGAAATTGTTGATGTCTAAGCGGAAAAAGGCTACGCTGAACGGGTACTAACTCATTCATCCAACGATTATGAACAAAGCAGAACTCGTTTCGCACCTGGCTGACAAAGTTGGCGTGACGAAAAAGCAGGCCGAAGACATGGTCGAGACGTTCGTCGAAACCGTTGTCGAAACTCTGAAAAAGGGTGGCGAGGTGAACATCGCAGGCTTTGGAGCATTCTCTGCCAAACAGCGCGCAGGCCGCACCGGCGTGAATCCGCAAAACCCGACTGAGAAAATTCAAATCCCGGCGGTGACGGTTCCGAAGTTCAAAGCAGGCAAAGGACTCAAAGACGCTCTCAAGGCCAGCGGCAACATGAGCGCTCCTGCAGCGGCTCCATCCCCGGCTCCTTCGGCTCCGACAATGTAACCAATCGCGTTCAACATAAAACACTCCGACTGTATCGGAGTGTTTTATGTTATCCTTCCAGTATCTATGGCATTGGAATCGTCCTCGTTGCTCTTCACATTGTTCCAAGAAGCGGCGGCGCAAAAAGCATCGGATATCCATCTCGCGGTGGGACAGCCGCCGATCTTCCGCATCCACGGCGATCTGGGTATTGCATCGAACCACGAAGCGCTGACGTTTGATGCGATCCAATCCGAAATCGTGCGGCTTGTGACGCCCGCGCAACTTGATGCGTTCAAAAGCGGGCATGATGTTGATGTCTCATACGAGCTTCCATCGAAGGAACGCTTTCGCGTGAACCTCTATCGGGAAAAAGGGCGGCCCGCGCTTGCGGCGCGTTTCATTCCTTCGATAATCCCGACGATGGATGAGCTGGATGCGCCGGAAGCCGCGCTCGCGTTCGTGAATCTGACCCAAGGCCTCGTCATGGTGACGGGTCCGACGGGTGCAGGGAAAACAACGCTGCTCGCGTCGATGCTCGAACACATGAATCAGAACCGCGTCGAGCACATCATGACGTTCGAGGATCCGATCGAGTTCGTCTATGAACCGAAAAAGAGCTTGATCTCGCAGCGCGAGCTTGGAACGGACTTTCTGACGTTTGCCGACGGTCTCAAGCATGTCTTCCGCCAAGATCCGGACATCGTCATGGTCGGCGAAATGCGCGATCCGGAAACGATTGCGCTTGCACTCACACTCGCCGAGACCGGACACCTCGTGCTTGCAACACTCCACACGAACGGCGCCGCACAAACGGTCGAACGCATCATCGATAACTTCCCGGCAAGTCAGCAGCAGCAGATTCGCCAGCAGCTTTCATTGTCTCTCAGAGGCGTTATTTCGCAGCTTCTCGTGCCATCGGTAAAAGGTGAGCTTGTTGCCGTTCACGAAGTACTCACAAACACGAATGCCGTCGCAAACGTGATTCGCGACGGCCGTACCGAACAGCTCCCCAACATCATTTTCACCTCCACCGGCGACCACATGGTCGATCTTGATCAAGAACTCCACTGGCTCGTCGAGCAAAACATGATCACGGCCGAAACCGCCAAGATCTACGCCCACCAACCAAAGAATTTTTAAGCTTCGTTCACGAACGCTTCCACCTTTTCCATCACTTCGTTCAATTTTACGAGTTCATTTTCCGTTTCCGCGCGCAACTTCCACTCAACAGCATCTTCCTTGAGCGTTTTTTCGGATACGAGGAGCCGGAGCGGCAAACCAATGAGGTCGGCGTCAGCAAGTTTCTCGCCCGTAGAACCGGAGCGATCATCCCACAAAACTTCGATCCCCTGATTCACGAGATCGTCGTGGATTCCTTCTGCGACCTCGTCGATTTTTGATTGCACGGCCGTGTCTTTCGAAGACAAGGAGACGAGATGGACGGGCATCGGAGCCACGGACTTCGGCCAGATCATGCCACGATCATCGTGATGGACTTCGACGATCGAACCGACAAGTCGTGTGGTGCCAATCCCGTAGCACCCCATAAGCACGCGCTTTTGCGAGCCGTCTTCGTCGGTAAAATTGAAGTCGAACGCATCAGAATATTTTGTACCGAGATCGAAGATATTTCCGACTTCGACACCCTTCATTTGCGCGAGCGTTCCATTGCACTTCGGGCACGCATCTCCCGCCTTCAGTGTCGCGACTTCGCTGTTCTGACCAAAATCACAGTTCGGACAGGCGATCAGCATATCCTCACCGGCATCGGTCAGCGCCTGAAACTCGTGTGAGATGTTTTGGGTAAAAATACCTCCGCTTGCCTGCACAACTTTCACGTTCAACCCACAGCGTTCAAAGGCGTGTACGTACGCTTCCAACACCTTGGCGTAATATTCCGAGAGGCTTTCTTGCGTCGTATGAAAACTGTACATGTCCTTCATGCGGAATTCGCGACCGCGCAGCACGCCACTCTTCGCGCGAAGCTCATCGCGGAATTTGGTGTTGATCTGATACACCGCGAACGGCATATCCTTGTACGAACGCGTGGACTTTTGTGCGAGGGGTGTCACAACTTCTTCATGCGAACAGCCGAGTGCGTATTCTTTGTCCGTTTGCGATTTCAATTTGAAAAGAATATCAACACCTTCCCAACGACCCGTCGTCGTCCAGTACTCCTTCGGTTGGAGCGAGGGCATGAAAATCTCCATCCCACCAACCTTGTTCATCTCTTCGCGGACGATCTGCTCGACCTTGCGAAGAACGGCGAGTCCAAGCGGCAGCCAGGTGTACACGCCGGCCATTTCTTGATCCACGAATCCGCTCTGAACAAGCAACTTGGCATTCACGGTTTCCGCGTCCGCCGGAGGGTTTTTTGAAGTCTTGGTGAAAAGGTGTGACATCCTCATATGCCGGGAAGCTTAGCGAAGTTGGTGGAGTTTGACTACCCTCGACCACAACCGATACGCTTCTCCCAGTCCTGCCGTTCGGACTGAAATGAGAGCCCGTGCCCAGCCAGAGCCAGCCCCCGCCCGCCGACGTTCCTCTTCATCCTGCACTCATCGTTCTGCTGATCGCGATCTTCATCACGATCACCCTCGTATTCGGCCCGTACATCGGAAAACATTTTCCGCTTCCGTATCCGTGACCACCCGCCTCGATCTCTCGAGGCTTTTTCTTTTTCAAAAGAAAAACTCACCCGTTGGATCGAGTGAGTTTTCATGGTGCGCCCCAGACGATTCGAACGTCTGACCTCTTCCTTCGGAGGGAAGCGCTCTATCCAGCTGAGCTAGGGGCGCAAGCGGACGGATCGTATCGGGAGAAGAACGGGTTGGCAAGGCATCCAGTGCGCTTGACGAAGGGCCCATCCTTCGATACCATCCGGCCATCGTTTCAGAAAAAAGAACAGTCGCGCGACGGTAGCTCAGCTGGTAGAGCAGGGGCCTCTTAAGCCCAAGGTCCTGGGTTCGACCCCCAGCCGTCGCACCAATGAAAAAACTCCCTCACGGGAGTTTTTTCGTCTTCTAAAAAAGAAGATCTTACATCTTCTTCATGTCGCCCATTTTGCACATCTTGCATGATCCACAGAAGAACATGGAGACGGCAGAGAGCCCGACGAGGACATAGATCACGCGCTCGACCATCGGCCAGGAGCCGAACACCGAGTTCACGAGATTGAATCCCAGAATACCGATCAAGCCCCAGTTCAAACCGCCGACGATCACGAGGACCCAGGCGATCTTATGAATGGAACACATTTTGCCCATCATCATACGATGATTTGCGGACGGGACGTTTGCACGACCGTCCGAGGTATAAAATTAAGCGACCCGAAGATCAGTATACCTATTCCCGACGGGACGGTCTATTTGATGCTGAACGAAGCGCTTGCGGTCGAGGTGAACTCGCCATAGCGCGCGGTCACGTCAAGAATCACGACGGTACCGGATCCGATGTTTTCCGGCACCTGAAAACGAGAGCGATAGATGCCTTTTGTCCCCTCCTCAAAGCCATACACTTTATCTTCCGTCGGATAATGTGCGACGACCGTGACGATCACACCGTCGAGCATTTCTTTTTTGTCATCTTTTACCGTGACCGTGAGCGTTTGATTCGCTTTGGGCTTGAGCGATCGGTTTGCGACCGACGCGATCGCCGAAATACTCTCGACGGTACGCATCGGCTCCTCCTCTTCCGTCGAAGACGCAGTATTGGTTTTGGATGCGGTGGATGTTGGCGGGATACCAGGCGGTGGGAGATCTTCATCAAGCGGCGTGACGCTCGGCGCTGGGCTGGATGTTTCTACAACGGCGTTTGCGATGATCACATGCCGTGGCGGAGAGGAACGCCAACCGCTGTTCATGGCGCGCAGGATCACGTCTTGCGTGGTCGTCGCTGGAGAAATCGTTTCAAAGGCGAATTGCCCGTCCGCATCGGCGCGCGTCACGGCAAGCATCGCTCCATCCTCGGCAAACACCATCACAGCGGCGCCGCTTTTTGTGGTGCCACGGAGCGCAAAACCGAGATCGTTCTTCGTAAAGGACGTGACCTTCGGCATGGGGATCGTGAGGGCAAACGTACCGATCAAAAATCCCGCCACGAAGGCGGCGAACACGAATCCAATGAGTTTTACGCGAGGAGGAAGCGTCATCATGAGGGAAAATCGTAGCGGAGCGACGCGAATCAATCAACCCCTATCCCCGAAGAAAATGACGCATGAACGCAAGCCGATAGAGTGGCAGGATATGCGGCAAATCCCATGAGCCGTACAGATCAACCTGGCGACCGCCCCAGCCGCGTTTGAAGCGCGTGATTCCCTCCCAGGACGGCTTATAGGCGAACGCGGCTTTGGACTCCGGATTTGCGCCCCAAAAATCATAGTTCGTAAACCCATCTCGTTTTGCCATAGAGATCGCATCCCAGTGCAGGGCGTACGGCGCCATGACTTCCCGCGAAGCGGATGACGAAGATCCGTAGAGATAGGTCACGGTATTACCGCAGAGAATCTCAAAATTTGCCGCGAGCGCCATCCCATTCTGCTCGGCGATACGGATACGTGCCATGTTTTTGGATTCGAGAAACCGATACGTCGCCTCAAGATAGATTCGATCATGTTGCACGAAGCCATCGCGCTTCGCCGTCTCGTCCATGAGATCCAAAAACGTCTTCACGTCATCGGGATGCGTCGCGAGGCGTGTCGTGACACCGTGCTTCGCGGCGACGCGGATGTTGTAGCGCGTCTTCGGATGCATCTTTGCCAGCAACGCTTCCTGTGAAGGTTCGAGATTGAGAATAATCGTAGACGCGGGATTCTGTGCGTCGTTCCGTCGCATCGCCATCGTTGTCATCCCTTCGGGTTTTCCGAGCTCGACCGCAGGTTCAAAACGCAAAAACAACGAACGTGCGAGCTTCATGTCTTTGAGACGATCAAGAAACGCATGAAAAACGTTGCGAGTATCATCCGCAGTGAGGCGTGAAGAGAAAACGGGACCACGCGGCGCAAACCAATATCCTCCGACGAGTTTTTTCGGACGATATTCCATCTGCGCGGCGGCGAGCCATGCACCGGAGTCATCAATGAGCGCGAATCGTTTGATCGGAACGCCGCGTGATGCGCGGAATTCACCCCACGCCCATGATTGCAAAAAATGCGTCCACGGTTGCGTCGCGTGAAAGGCTTCCCATGGGTGGGAATCGGTGATCTCGACGAGTTTCATTTAGAGAGAGAGCGTAGTGCTTCACGAATTCGCAATCCGGCGTCGGTCACGGTTGGATCAAGATGCTTCACAGCGGCGCGCGCGTCGGACATCGGATAGCCGAGAGAGGTCAGCGCTTCAATCACTTCGCGATCAACGCCGACCTCGTCCGATTCTTCGACGAGTTGGCCCTTGAGTTCGAGCACGATCTTCTGTGCGGTCTTCGTACCGATGCCGGGAACGGAGGTGAGCGTCGTAAGATCTCCGGCCATGACTGCGCGGCGCACCGTTGCCATGGTCCCGATCGAGAGAATCGCGAGCGCGACCTTGGGACCGACGCCGGAAATGGAAATTAGCTTCTCAAAAAAATGCATCTCTTCGGATGTCGTGAATCCAAACAGGTCATGCGCATCTTCGCGGACGTGATCATGGATATAGATGAAGCATTCCTCACCTGTCGTGTGCGAAGCCAAAAATGGAATACTCCCCCGGACCATATACCCGACTCCCTGCACTTCGATGAGCACATTGGTCGGGTGAACTTCGATGATGTTCCCACGCAGAGATCCGATCATGCCCGTATCCTAAGGCAAAAAACGTGATTTGGCGAATAAAAAAACCCGCCTTTTATGAAAGGCGGGAGTGAGTTACGGAGGTCCGGTCTTGGCCCTTGCGATCTTGTCCGCGCGATCCTTGCAGACCGCGAGCTGATTGATCGCTTCCTGAGACTGATAGGTATCCCGGAGGCGCATGAGCTCGATCGTGGTCCGTCGCGGGCATGCACCCTGCGAACCTTTGATCTGCACGATCGCCTGGTCGAGACTCCGTTTGTCCGCATCCGTCAGTACGGGTTCCGCTTTCGGCGCGTGTGCGACTCTGACCGTTGAAGAGGTCGGAGGCGGCACGGCCGTCGGGACGCGGACCGATGACGACGGAACGATTGCCACCGATGCCGTGACCGACGAGGTCGCAGCAGAGGCGGAAGATTGCGTGGCCGACGCGTTCTCCTTGTGAGACGCGACGACGTACCCAAGTGCCACGATGCTGCCGATGAGGAGCATGAGCATCCCCGTCCAGAGATACGGCATCTTGTTCTTGGGCGGCTCCGGGGGAGCGCTCGGAAGCATCTGGACCGATGATGAGGGCGGCGGAGGCGAGTTCCGCAGAGAAACCGGCGAATCATTCGCCAGCGCGTCTTCGAGAAGCTGTAACGCTTCGTCGGCCGTCTGAATACGCCTGTTCGGATCGCGCTCCATGAGCCGCAGAATGAGCTGCTCGAGAAGCGGATTCATTCCATCGACGAGCGCCGACGGATAGCGGCCCGGAGGGAACGGATGCTGGAACTCCGTCATGAGCCGCCGATACTCCTGGTTGGCAGACGTCGCCCCTGAGAGATCGATCGGCAACGTGCCGGTCACCATCTCGTACAGGACGACACCGACCGAGTAGAGATCGGCCCGATGGTCGACGTCTTTGGTTTCGATGGCCTGCTCGGGCGCCATGTAGTTGAGCGTCCCCATGATCTCGCCTTGCCGTGTAAGCGAGTCCTTCCCCTTGCGATCCTTGCCGATCCCGAAGTCGATCAGCTTCACGTGGATTCCACCCTTCTCGAGGACGTACATCACGTTTGCGGGTTTTACGTCGCGATGAATGTAGTCTTGCTCGTGAAGGTATTTCAGAATCCCCAAGAGCTGTCTCGCGACCTCGGCGGCAAGATTGCCTGGCGCGGTAGAACCGCGCGGACGGATGCCATCCAGATTGCTGACCCACTGTTGGATCAACAATTCTAGCGGACGACCGTCCACGTACTCCATCACGATGTACCCGTCGCCTTCATTGTCGTGAAATGAATCCACGAACTCGGGAAGGTTGGGATGATGAAGCGTCTTCAGGATCTGCGCTTCCGCATCCTGACGTGCGCGGTGCTTCTCAGAGCTTTCCTGGTTTCCGAATTTCGGACGCTGGAACGCCTTGATCGCGACGGACTTGTTCGTGAGCTTATCGAGACCGCGGTAGACGGTGCCCATGCCTCCTTCCCCAAGCTCTCCTTGGATCAGGAACCGCTTGTCGGTGGCTTTGTCTCCCGTGCTGATCAGATGATACTCAGCCGTGACCTGTTCAGATCTATCCAACGCGTGTTCGAGTTTTTCCAAGATGACCTCGTGTGTGAAAAGACCGTCTGTTTTCCCCAATTCGAATAATCGGAGGAAGTTGCACCCTATACAAAAACCGGCCATTTGTCAAGGCCGGTTGTCGTGTTCTTGGCTTCAATCAGGCCTTTTTTAGGCCGAGGCTCACCGTGATGCCATCGAGGGTGATGTCGCCACGGAAGGCGAGGCCATCGGGAACCGTTTCGACGACGGTAATCCGTTCCGCTTTGACATCGATTGCGAGGGCGTCGCGCATGGTTTCGAGCGTGTCACGAAAGCCCGTGTCTTCGGCCGCGAGATACAACTCGATGCGATCCTGGGGAGCCAGTCCGGCGCCTTTGCGGGCGTTCATCACATGACGCATGAGCTCGCGCAGCATCCCCTTCTTTTTGAGTTCGGGCGTGAGCACGGTATCGAGACGCACGTCCCACTGCTCGATTTCCGGCAGGGCGGAGGCGTTGGTTTCGAGACCCACAGCTTCGACGTTGAGTTCGTCACGGATAAGGCCGAGAAGATCCTGGCGGCTATGGAGGCGCGAGGCTTCCGGCGCGTTGCGGAACACGATGTCGAGTTTTGCAAGCGCCTGGCGCACTGGCATCTTGGCAACAACGCGCGCTTCGAGACCGCGTGTCACGACGTCACGTGCCCATGTCATGTCTGCGAGAAGCTGCTCATCGATTAAACGATCATCCGCTTTCGGCCAACGGTCGAGATGGACGGACATTTTTGTTCCTCCGAGATCCTGATACATTTTTTCGGAAAAGAAGGGCATGAACGGAGCCATCACGAGCGAGAGTTCGAGCAGCACTTCTTTGAGCGTACGCAGCGCATCGAGACGCTCATAGGCGTTTCCGCCCTTCATGCGTTCGCGGGATCGGCGCAGCCACCAGGTTGAGAGATCGTCGACAAACGGACGGAGCAAGCGCGTCGCTTCGACGAGATCGTAGCGGTCCATCGCATTCGTCATATCGCGCTCGACCTGCATGAGACGCGCAAAGATCCAACGGTCGAGGATGTGTGCAGAGCGCGGCTTTACGAGTTCGACTTTTGTATCCGTGGCATACGTCAGATAGAAGGCGCGAACGTTCCAGAGCGTGCCCAACAGAAGACGCTGCATCGCTTCACAATCTTTCCGCGAGAAGTTGATCTGCTCGGCGCGCACGACGGGCGACGACAACAGATAAAAACGAAGCGCATCGGCACCGACTTCCGCCATGATGTCCCACGGGTCCGGATAGTTCTTCAATTTCTTCGACATCTTCTTGCCGTCTTCGGCCATCACGAGACCGGTCACCACGACATCCTTAAACGCCGGCTTGTTGAAGAGCGCAGTCGAGAGAACGTGGAGGCTGTAAAACCATCCGCGCGTCTGATCCTGTCCTTCGGCGATGAAGTTCGCGGGAAAATTCGAATCAAACCATTCCTTGTTTTCGAAGGGATAGTGCTGCGACGCGTACGGCATGCTCCCCGACTCAAACCAGCAGTCGAAGACCTCCGGAATCCGTGACATGTGACTGCCGCACTCGCAATCAAGCTTCACCGCATCGATCCCGGGACGATGCAGATCGAATTTTGCCGGCGAACCTTTTGCGGCTTTCGATTTCAATTCCTCGATCGAGGAAACGATGACGCGTTTGTCGCACGAATCGCACTCCCACACCGGCATCGGCGCACCCCAATAGCGGGTACGCGAGATACACCAGTCCGGTGCGGTCTCGAGGCCTTTCCCGAAACGTCCATCTTTAAAGTGTTCGGGATGCCACGTGATCTTTTTCGCCGTATCCAGAAGTTTCGGTTTGAGCTTCGCGACGTTCACGTACCAAGCCGGCTGCGCCTTGTAGAGCAGGAGTGAATTGCAACGCCAGCACACCGGAACGCTGTGCGTAATACGCGCTTCACGATGAAGCAGGCCGCGCGTCTTGAGATCTTCCATGATGACGGCATCAGATTCCTTCACCGACATTCCAGCCGCGACGGTGATCTCCGGCATCTGGCGGCCTTCTTCGTCGACGGTGACGAGTACGGGTAAATTATGACTCTTGGAAGCCATGAAGTCGTCTTCGCCGAACGCAGGTGCGGTGTGCACGAGACCGGTTCCGTCGTCCGCACTCACGTAGCCCATCGCGATCACACGAAACGCATCGCCTTCGACCGGAAGATACGAATAGAGCGGTTCGTAGCGCATGCCTTCGAGATCGGATCCCTTCATTCGCGTCAGCACTTCAAACGGCACTTCGGAATCAGACGCGAGCGGATAATATTCTTTGAGCACGTCGCTCATGCGCGCCTCGGCGAAGATCAATGTTTCGCCCGTCGCCGTGATTTCGACTTTGACGTACATCAAATCCGGATGCGCGGCGATGGCAACGTTCGCGGGAAGCGTCCACGGCGTCGTGGTCCACGCGAGGAGATATGTTTTCTCTTCTCCTTTCACCTTGAACTTCACCGTCACAGCCGGATCTTCGTGATCCTCGTATGAGTTGCCCATTGCGATCTCGAAATTCGAGAGCGGCGTCGCGCAACGCGGACAATAGAGCGACACGCGTCGATCCTTATAGAGGAATCCTTTCTTATCAAGCTCCGAAAAGACCCACCACACCGATTCGATGTAGGTGTCGTCCATCGTCTTGTACGAATTCTCAAAATCCACCCAGCGTCCGAGGCGCTTGATGTAGCGGTCCCATTCTTTTTCGTATGTCGAGACGGACGCGCGGCATGCATCGTTGAACTTCTCGATGCCGTAGCTCTCGATGTCGCGCTTTGAATTGAGTTTTAATTCCTTTTCGATCAGGTTCTCGACCGGAAGTCCGTGACAATCCCATCCCCAACGACGCGGCACGCGGTATCCCTGCATCGTCCAGTAGCGCGGCACCGCATCTTTGAGAGCGGACTGCAGCAGGTGTCCGTAGTGCGGGAGACCGGTCGCGAACGGCGGACCGTCATAAAACGCATACCCCTTGCTCTCGGGACGTTCCTCGATCGAACGCTCAAACACGCGCTTCTTTTCCCAAAAAGCGGCCATCTCTTCCTCAATCTGCGGGAAGTTGGGACGGGTTGAACCTTGATCGGGGGTTTGTTCGGACATATATCGTTGCTCTACTGTGCGGTTTTTGAACGCGACGGTCAAGACACTTTGGGGTACAATCGCGACATGAAGAAACCCCTCCTCTTTCTCGGTGCCGACCATGCCGGTTTTGAACTCAAAGAAAAACTCAAAGCCGACCTGCTCCACCAAGGCTACGAGATCTACGACCTGTCTCCCCGCTTTAAGAAGGATGATGACTATCCGATCCACGCCAAAAAAGTCGCGCTCGCCGTTTCGAAGACGCCGGGATCGATGGGCGTTCTCGCCTGCGGATCAGGTGTCGGCGTTTCGATCGCCGCGAATCGCGTGAAGGGTGCGCGTGCCTTTGATGCGCATGATGAAAAAGAAACAAAGCTTGCACGCGAACACAACGACGCAAACGTGATCGCGCTCTCCGGATGGAAACTTTCGGAAAAAGAAGCGCTCGCGCTCGTCAAAACGTTTCTCAAGACAAAGGCGTCAGGTGCAGAGCGACATCGAAGACGCGTCGGGCAACTTGGATAAGTATGAGCGAACTCATCCCCGCCATTCTCGTTCAGGACGAAGCGACATTTCACACTCAACTCAATCTCGTCCAAGACCTCGTGCCCGTCGTTCATATCGATGTGATGGACGGCGCATTCGTTCCAAACCGCTGTTGGTTTGATGCCAACGTCATTGCGAAACTTGAAACGCCCGTGCGCTTTGAACTTCATCTGATGGTGAAGGATCCGGGGCGGGTCATCGAAGAAATTCAGGGTATCGAAAAGGTCATCCGTGCTATTTGGCATCTTGAAGCGACAGTCGACCATGCCGCGCTCATTATGCGCGTTCATGAACTTAAGAAAGAAGCGGGCATCGCGATCAATCCGAAGACGCCGGTTGATGCTCTCGCTCCACATGCGGAACATCTGAATGAAATCCTGCTCATGGGCGCCGAACCGGGCTTCTCGGGACAAACGCTCGAACCGCACACGATCGAAAAAGCCTGGGACATCCACGGACGCTGGCCCCAAATGCCCCTCGGTTTCGATATCAACGTGAATGCGGACACGATTCCGAAACTCAAAGCCGCAGGCGTGTCGCGATTCTGCGCCGCAAGCGCGATCTTTGGCGCGAAGGATCCAAAGGCGGAAATCGAACGGCTGAAAGGACTTATATAGGTTTTTTTGTTATCCTCTCACTATATGTCCATGCTCCGCAATCTCCTCACTGTCTCTGCAACGCTGTTTGGCCTTACGGCTGCGACGTTTGCTTCAGCCGCGACTCTGTCTCCCGGCGATTTGATCAAAATTTCTTCGCGCTCCGACGTCTACTACTATGGACCGGATGCGAAACGGTACGTCTTCCCGAATGAGAAAACGTACTTTACGTGGTACTCCGATTTTTCAACGAAGACGGTGACGGATAGCGAACTTGCGGCGGTGCAGATCGGCGGTGCGGCGACGTATCGTCCGGGGTATCGCATGGTGAAGGTGACGACGGATCCCAAAGTCTATGCGATTTCGCGCGGCGGAACGCTTCGCTGGATCGAAACCGAAGCGCTGGCCGTTCAACTCTACGGTGCGGACTGGGCGACGAAGGTGCAGGATCTTCCGGATGCATTCTTTGCGACGTATAAAGTCGGAACCTCGATCTCAAAGCTTGCGGATTACTCCCCGGCGGATGAACTGAATGCGAATCCGACGATTGCGGTGGATCGAGGACTCACACCTCCACCGTCTTCAACATCAACACCACCCACTCCGACCACAACGACGATGTCGATCGGGCTTCAGCTCTCGCGAGACACGTTCCGCGCAGGCGATTTTGTTACGATCTCCTCGACCTCCACGCATACAAGCGGCGTTAGCAAGATTGAGATCTTTTTCGACGCGATGCTCGTGACGTCGTGTAACGCGAACTCGTGTTCCGGACAAATGCAGATCCCGATCTCTGGTACAAAGTCGAGCTATGAAGTGAAAACGATCTCGACGGCTGTCGACACGACCGTTCAAACCAAGATCATCGTCATTCCGATCACGACAGGTCCGAGCAGTCTCGTGAAGCTCACGCTCGGCCGTACGGCGATCAAGCCGGGCCAGGCTGCCGAAGCCATTGTGGACAGCGACGCGTCGATCGCGATCATTCGTACCGACATTTATATTGATGGGACGTCCGTCGAAGCCTGTGCTTCTGCGATCCGCCAGTGCCGATGGAGCGACACGCTTCCCGGTGGCATCGGTACGATCTACGACGTCTACGGAAAAGTCACGGACAACCTCGGTCGGACATACGAAACGGATCATAAGACGATCACCATCTCGAACAACGACAGTCCGATGGCGACCATCGAAAGTGGAAAATCGATGATCTACGTCAATGAAACCGTGGATGTCACTGCCCGTGGGAGCGATGACAACGGCATTGTGAAACTCGAAATCCTGAAAGACGGAGCGGTCGTTAAAAGCTGCGATGGCGCTGCGCCGTGTACGTTTATCGCGGGACCGTGGACGTCCGCAGGGACAGCGTCCTACGTCGGACGCGCAACGGATGGGCTTGGCATGACCGCGCTCAGCGAACCCGTCACGATCACAATTACGAACCCGTAAAAAAGAAAAAACGGAGAGGCGATACATGAAGCGCCTCTCCGTTTTTTCATAGGCACGGTTTGGTATTCATTCCATGAATCATGTTGACGAACGCATCACGACGGCGCACACTAGTGATGCTCTTATTCATTATTCTCATTGTTTCCATGCTTAACAAGAAACTCTCGGCATTTGCGACCGTCGTTGCGACGTTCGTTATGACGCTCGCCCCGATGGCGACGCGCGCCGCCGTCACGGGCGCCTTCGCTCCTGGCGATCTCATTCGTGGCAGCGCCGTCAGCACGGTCTACTACTTCGCACCGGACGGAAAGCGCTACGTCTTCCCGAACGAGAAGACGTACTTCACCTGGTACACGGATTTCTCCAAAGTGAAGCTCATCAGCGACGGTCAGCTCGGCACGATCCCGCTCGGCCGCAGCAACGTCACGTACCGCCCGGGCTACAAGATGATCAAAATCACGACCGACCCTCGCACGTACGCCGTTGATCAGGGAGGCGTTCTCCGCCACATCAAGAGCGAAGAACTCGCCAAGACGCTCTTCGGCCTCAACTGGCAAGACCGCGTCGATGACCTTCCGGATCCGTTCTTCATCAACTACAAAGTCGGCACGGCCGTTGAAATGGCCGCGGAGTACAAGACCTCGGATGTCTTGAACGCCACGCCGAACATCTCGATCGACAAACAGTTCGACGAGAAAGCGATGACGATCACGATCGGTAATGCCTCGAACGGATTCGTCCCGACGACCGGCACGATCAAGGTCGGCACGACCGTCACCTGGACCAACGCCGACGTTGTTCCGCACACGGTCTCGAGCGCCTCGTTCAACTCGGGCACCATCGAGCCGGGTAAGACGTATGTGCGCACCTTCAACACTGCTGGATCGTTCGACTACAAGTGCGACATCCACACCGTGATGCAAGGCACCGTCAACGTCGTGAACTAAACGACCGCGAACACAAAAAACCGCCTCACAAGGGCGGTTTTTTCGTGCTACACTCTCTTCACTATGGCGAAAGGAGGAACATCGGTCGCCGAACTCGAGCGTGTCGCGAATACGATCCGGCAAGACATCATCGAATCGCTCGTTGAAGCAAAGTCCGGGCACTCGGCCGGACCGCTCGGCATGGCTGATGTGTTTACCGCTCTCTATTTCAAGATTGCGAATATCTCCCCTGAGACGCGGGGCGACGCCAACCGTGACCGTATCGTTCTTTCGAACGCGCACATCTGTCCGGTGCTCTATGCGACCCTCGCCAATCGGGGATATTTTCCCCGAGAAGAACTGAAGACGCTCCGCAAACTTGGCTCCCGTCTCCAAGGACACTCGAACAACCACGCGCAACCGGACATCCCGATCGAAACTAGCGGTGGGCCGCTCGGTCAGGGGTTGTCGCAGGCGCTCGGCTTCGCGATTGCATCGCGCGAAAACACACGACGCGGCGATCAACCATCGTGGCACACCTGGGCGCTGCTCTCCGACGGCGAGCTCGACGAAGGACAGACGTGGGAAGCGATCATGATGGCGGGAAAGCTCAATCTGCGTGAGCTGACGATCTTTGTGGATCGCAACAACATTCAGATCGACGGTTTTACGGAAGACATCATGCCGCTCGAACCTCTCGCGGATAAATTCCGCGCCTTCAATTGGAGCGTCATCGCGATCGACGGACATAATATCCGACAGATCATCGAAGCTGCGGATCAAGCCCGTGCCATTGCCGAGAACCCCACCGTCGTCATCTGTCATACTATCCCGGGGAAAGGCGTTGGGTTTATGGAGAACCGGTTCGAATGGCACGGCAAGCCGCCCTCACCCGAGGAGGCCAAGGTCGCGCTCGCCGAACTTCGTACCTTTGCAGGTCACATCGTTTCAGAACACGAATAATTTTTTTCCTTTTTTCTATGCCCCCATCTTCATCTTCGGTAAAACGTCCCGGCATCTGGGCCTGGATCGGTTTCGGTCTCGTCGTGCTCCTCACGCTCGGTTTTCTCAAAATGGTCTTTGTTCGCGTCACGGGATATCCCAAACTGACGCTCTCGGACACATCGGCATCCGGAAGCGACTCGTTCCTGGGTCGAAGTATTTCCGGCATCGCTCCGGCCATGCCACCCATTGCGCAAGACGCGGCAATGGAAAGCTCCGGGAAGTCGATCATGCCCTATCCTGGCACGCCGGGAGGATCAGCATCCGTCGATCTCGATGGCAATGCGATCGAACCACGCATCATTAAGACGGGTGACCTTTCGCTCCGCGTCATGGACGCTCCGAAGGCGGTCGAAAGCATCCGTTCGATGGTCACGGCCGCAAATGGATTCGTCGAATCATCATCGATCAGCGACTCGGGTGAAGGCCCTCGCACCGCGTGGGTCACGGTTCGTATTCCCGTCGACACGTTTGAAGCGACGATCGCTCAATTGAAGAGTCTCGCGACGCTCGTGTTAAATGAAAATCTTCACGGCCAGGATGTGACGAGTGAATTCGTTGATCTCGAAGCAGATCTGCGCAACGCCAAAGCCGAAGAAGCGTCATATCTTGAAATCCTGAAGCGCTCCGGTGACATTGAAGACGTGCTCGCCGTGACACAACGTCTCGCCGAAGTCCGTGGTCGCATCGAACGGCTTGAAGGACGCAAGCGCTACCTCGAAAACCGTACCGATCTCGCTACGCTTTCGGTCAGCGTGACCGAGGAAACGCGCGTCGAAGCTCCGAGCCGAAGCTGGCGCCCGGGCACTGTCCTTCGCGAAGCCATGCAAGACCTCGTCATCTCTCTCCAAGATCTCGCAAACTTCGTGATCCGCGCGCTCATCGCTGTCGTCGGTCTCCTCCTTCCTATCGCCCTCCTCACGAGCCTCGTGATTTGGATCGGATTCAAGATTGTTCGCGCTATCATGCGCCGCATGGGAAAGAAATAACATGTTGAACCCCGAACTTCATCTCAACCCGCACGCCCTTCTCCCAACGGTGGAGAAGGTTCCGACACGCAACGGCTACGGCGACGGGTTGGTTGAACTCGGAAAAGAAAACCCCGACATCTTCGTCCTGACTGGCGACCTCGCCGAATCCACGCGCGCCCATCTGTTCCAAAAAGCCTACCCCGAACGATTTATCGAGTGCGGGGTGGCAGAACAGAACATGATGGGCGTCGCGGCAGGACTCGCATTCGCGGGAAAAATCCCGTTCGTTTCGTCATACGCGGTATTTGTGCCGGGACGAAACTGGGATCAGCTGCGCGTATCCGTGTGCTACGGAAATGCCAACGTAAAAGTCGCCGGTGCGCACTCCGGCATCTCCGTCGGTCCGGATGGTGCGACACATCAGGCACTTGAGGACATCGCGATCACGCGCGTGCTTCCGAATATCGTCGTGGTCGTCCCGTGTGATTATGAGGAGACGCGAAAGTGCACGCATGCGCTCGCAACACACGTCGGTCCGGCATATTTCCGGTTTGCGCGCGAAAAAACACCGACGATCACGACCAAAGATACGCCGTTCCAAATCGGAAAAACGGATGTCTATCGCGAAGGCAAGGATGTGACGATTGCTGCCTGCGGACCGCTTTTGCACGAGGCGCTTCTCGCCGCCGAAGAGCTCACGAAGTACGACATCGAAGCCGAAGTCTTGAATTGCCACACTTTAAAACCGTTCGACGAAGACACACTTGCAGCCTCCGTCAAAAAAACCGGCGCGTGCGTGACCGTTGAAGAACACCAAATCATCGGCGGTCTCCATGGAGCCGTCGCCGAAACACTTGGCCGACGCGAGCCCGCACCGATCGAAGCCATTGGGATGCAAAATACGTTTGGCGAATCCGGTGAACCGGAAGAGCTACTTGCCAAGTACGGGATGAAAGCGAAAGATATCGTTGCGGCTGCCAAGAAAGCGATCGCGCGTAAATCCTAACCCCCTGCCATGCACTCCCCCGCCTACGACATCATCACGATCGGCGAATCGCTTCGTGACGTGTTCTACGTTTTACATGAACTGAATCACGGTGCGCATCTCGATGTCGAACGAAACCTCTTGTGTCTCGAATATGCGGAGAAAATTCCGGTGCGGAGCGTGGTAAAGGTTCCCGCCGCAGGAAATTCGGCGAATGCCGCCGTGGGCTCGTCCCGCTTGGGACTCAAGGCTGCGCTCGTGACGTGGGTTGGCGCGGATGTGGCGGGTGATCATGTGCGCGGAGCACTCAAAGCCGACAAAGTGGATTGCCGATATGTAACGGTCGATAAAGAAAATCCGACGAGCGAAGCGACGATTTTAAACTTCAAACAAGAACGGACACAGTTCGTGTATTTTCAGCCGCGAACATACCACATGCCACGTCTCGTTTCGACGCGCGCGATTTATTATTCGGCTATGGGCGAAAAACACGCTCATTTTGATGGCGACCTCATGCGCTATCTCGAACGGACACCGAATCTCTTTTTCGTTTTCCAGCCAGGAACCACGCACGTGATGAGCGGACTTAAATCGATCAAGTCGCTCATCGCAAAAAGTGACGTGTTTATTTTGAATAAGGACGAAGCACATCACCTGCTCGTCGACGGCGAGCGCACGATGCTGAACTTGCTTGAAACGTTTCACACCATGGGAGCAAAAACCGTCATCATCACGGACGGCGGAAACGGCGCGCATGCGTATGATGGCAAGGAGCATTGGTATATGCCCATCTTCCCCGCCAAGGTGGTCGAGAAAACCGGCGCAGGTGACAGCTTTGCCACGGCGGTGACCGTTGCCCTCCTCAAAGGCCAGAACCTGTCTGAAGCCCTCCGCTGGGGAACCGCCAATAGCGCCGGTGTTATCGGCAAAATCGGCCCTCAGGCTGGCCTCCTGACGACCTCGGAAATGCGAAAAATGTTGAAGAAGTACGCGAAAATCAAAGCGACCCGGTTACATCCATAAAAGGCCAAGGGGAGTTGACAAAACCCCCGTTTTCTGACACTCTCGACGTGTTCCTTTAGCTTTGTTACTTACAACCCGTCAACCCAAGAAATCCCAGAAAGGACAGGAAGACTTATATGGAGAAATTTTCTCCCCTCTGTCACGAGAATCTCGACAGCACATCCGACGAGGCGCTCGAGGCGGAGGCGAACGTCTTCCTCGACGAGCGCCCCAACCTCCAGTTCCTTGCGGACCTGCTTCAAAAGCTCCGCGACCTGAAGGTCGACTGGTGGGCTCCCGACGAGCTTCGTAAGACATTTCCCATCGAAGTACGGACGGAGTGGCTGCGTCAGCGTCCGGACATCCGACAACGGATCACGGTGCAGCTCGCGGGCATCCGCCCGAAGAGCGCGCGCAAGATGAATCCCGCTGCACAAGCGGAGCTCATCAACATCGCCATCGATGAAGGCGACATCACCGTCGACGAAGTCGAGCAGGCGTTTGCGATCAAGGACTACGTCGTTTATGGCGACGTCCCCGCGCTCAGCAAATTCTTCCGCAACCAGATGCCGTGGATCGCCATCGACCAGCCGACGAAGGATCTGGCCGAAACGATCTTCGAGTCTCTCCTCCGCAAACGCGAGGGCTATGCGCCGCTCATGACGCATCTCCAGATGCGCATGGCGATCAACGAGAAGGTATGGCAACAGAGCATGCCCCTCGACGTTCACATGGCGATCGCCCGCGCACGCCTCGAATCCGAGAAGGCGGATCCATCCAAGCCGTTCCTCGCCGAAGACGAGCTGCGCATCGCAACGATCAAAAAGGTCGTAAACCACGTCAAGCTCGACGAGCTCTACTGGATCTACGAGGAAGCTGAGAAGGTTATGGGCTTCGCGCCGGAAACGATTCCGTCCGTCGTCCCTCCTGCGGAAGAACCGAAGACCGTCGACCAGACGAGTCTCACGGTCGTTTCGACGGGTCGGCCCACGCCACTCGTTCCGCCCGCGAACACCGTCCCAACGGCGCTCCGGCCTCCAGCAACGAATGACTCGACCGAGTCCGCCGAGACCTCGAAAGACGCTCCGTCCGTCGAGGTCAGCGAATTGGACCAGTCCGATGTCGCCGTGAGCGATAGTGGTCTGCCACCCAGCTCGGAGTCCTCCGAGACGGACAGCGGACCAAAGAGCCTCGAGGAGCAGTATCCACATGCTCCGCGGCTCGAAATGGACGGGGTCAATGCGGTGCCTCCGCCCAAAAAAGAAGGCGACAGCAAGAGCGGTCGTCATTCCTCGCTTTCGGATCTCAGTCGAAAAATGAAGGCCGAGCCCGAGCTGCTGAAGTTCGGAATCGAGATCAAGAACATGGAGGACTACCCGACGCAGGATCTCGAAGATCTTCTCTCGGCCATCGACACAAAGCTGTGGCCGGAAGATCCGAAGCGCAGGCGGGCAATCTGCCTGAGCTTCCTCCGGGATCGCGATCCCAAGAAGTTCGCGGAGCAGAAGGAATACGAAGAGCTCGGAGACAATCCCGTCATCCACAAGTTCTGCGCCGCCCTTCAGCAATGCGACCGCAACAAGCTCTACAAAATCGCGCAGGCACTGGAGAACCCCAAGAAGGGTCCGCCTCCCCTGCCGGCGGATGATGCAAAACAAAAAACGGGTTGACCCACTCAACGCCCTCCGACATTCACCGGGGGGCTTTTTCTTATGCTATGCTTTTATCGTTCCTCACAACCAACACGCGCAGGGCGGCATGGCTCATGCCGCTGCGATCAAACGGCGGAAGCGCGGCTCCGAACCCATTATTCTTTATATACTCGTTTCGGGTTCAGCCGACCGATCTCCCCAGATCGGGTTCCCGCCCTGCCCGTGTTTCAAAAAATATCTCCTTTCGGAGATATTTTTTATTTCTGTCTTTTTCTAACAGCAGTCGGCATCGAAGGACTGCTGAGAGGCGAGGATGTGTTCGACGATGCGAGCTTTCCAGTTTTTGCGAGCGAGAAGACCCGCAGCCCGAAGCAGTTCTTCGACGCCGACTACCAGCTCCCGCCGCCCCCGCCTCCTCCACCACCACCGGAACCGCCACCGGAAAATCCAGAACCTCCTGATCCTGCCGATGAAGGTGCAGAGTATCCCGACGAAGCAACGGTATTCATCGTTCCCAAGTCGCTTACCATCGAAGCTGCCCAGAATGCGGATGACGGATGATACCCTTCCGTCCAGTCCGGCGGTTCCATGTGGATGTCTTTGAATTGTTCGGCCCAGGCTTTGTCGACACCGAGCGCGATTGCGTACGGGAGAAGCTCCTGGAACTGTTCCGGCGTCCGTTCGGGAGCGTTGTGGAACGCGATACGGTCTTTTTCAGCCACACTCATAAAGTGTTCGAATCCTTTTACCTTCGCGAGAACTTCGACACCTTTTTTGGTACGCTTCGGCATGAAAATTCCGAAACCTGCAATGATCAATGCGGATAAAATGACGGCCAACGGACCAAGCGGGATCCACCCTAGAAAAACCATGGCGATCCAGCCGCCGATGAAAGCGATCGCAATATAGAGACCGCCGTATGTAAGAAGATCATTGGCATAATAGTCACGCGCCTGCAGATCTTTTTTGACCTGATCACGGAATCCTTTGATGTTCTTGTACATTTTTTCCTTTTGAAAATCCTCGATCTTGATCTCTTTTCTCCCGCTGAACAGAGCGCTGAACAAATCACGCTCCGCTTGCCCGCCCGGTCCTCCCAATCCTTCCGGAAGATCCTTCATTTTGACGAGCGTGTACGTCTGCTTCGTGCCGAAGAGTTTCTTTTTCTCTCCGAAACGAACGTGCAGATATCCGCGCCGCGCCATTTCGATGATTGCGGCCGTGATGCCGTGCGCAGGAACGAATCCGCTCATGGGAATGGCGGAAACTTCGGCCGGAGTCAGGCCATCCGGAGC
This sequence comes from Patescibacteria group bacterium, assembly GCA_041660225.1. Lineage (GTDB taxonomy): Bacteria > Patescibacteriota > Patescibacteriia > 2-12-FULL-60-25 > 2-12-FULL-60-25 > JBAZWV01. The sequence goes on from JBAZWV010000001.1 coordinate 415,074, forward strand.
TTCATATTCGGCGATGATGGTTCCGAGCTTCGGATCCCGTCCTTTTCGCCACCACAGACCGAACATGAAGGCGAAGATCACGATCGGCAAAAACAAAATACCGTTGTCGCGCAAAAACATCATGGTTTTTTCGGAAGCGGTCGGAGCATGAATGACGCCCGGAGCAATCGCCATGACAACCGTCAGCCCTTCATTTGGCATCAACACTCTTTCCGTCTCAAAGACCGCATACGTTCCGGTGATGCGTTCGTTGCAGGCCGCTTCTGTCGAACCGAATGCGCCGACGTAGCAGGTTGTCTGGGTTGGAGCTCCGGGCAGATCAATCGAGAACGACGCGCGCTCGATCATCGTCGGCCACTCATTGCCAGTGACGTTCCAATAGAGCTCGCTTGATCCTTCGAAGAAGTTGATCGCTCGATCCGTCGTGTAGCTGATCTTATAGGTGTGTTTGCCGGTGATCGTTTTGTCCGGATCTCCGATTTTGATTGTCACGCTCCCGCCCCCTTGAGAGATAGAGACCGGCACCTCTTTTTCGTCCGCGGTCACGGAAATATGTTCGAGATGGAATTTGTAGCTCGCACCGTTGCGTTGATAGTTCACGGGGATGGTACGGAAGATGCCGTGACGATCTTCGTCTTCAAAATCGTACACGATGGTTTCGGTGATCGAGAGGTTCCGCTCGGTATCGAGGGAGGCGGAGACATCGAAGTCACGGATCGCCTCGGCGTGGACGAGGCGGGGCAATAACATAGCGGTCCCAAGGAGAAAGGCGGTGAGCAGGCGTTTCATACGCCCGTAGGGTACAATGGGCGGCATGACAACGCCAAAAACCCGCGTAGTAGACGTCCTCACGATCGGTGCCGCAACGCGCGACGTGTTTATCCAGAGTCCGCGCTTCAAAACCATCCGTGACGCTCACGCTCCGGACGGATTCGACACCTGCTTCCCGCTCGGCGCCAAGATCGATGTCGATCGCGTCATTTTTGAGACAGGTGGTGGTGCAACGAATGCGGCGGTAACGTTCGTTCGCTTCGGACTCAAGACCGCAACGGTTGCCAGAATCGGAAAAGATCTTGGCGGACGCGAACTCAAGGAGCGATTAGCCGAACACGGCATCGATACCTCGCCTCTTCAGGAAGATCCAAAGAACGGAACCGGCTATTCGCTTATTCTCGTATCCGGTACCGGCCAACGCGCCATCCTCGTCTACCGCGGAGCGTCACGACATATCAATGCGAAAGCGATCAACTGGAAAGGATTGGATCCGAACTGGATCTATCTGACGTCGGTCGCTGGCGATACGACGATCCTGACGGATATTTTTAAACAGACGAAGTCGAAGAAGATTAACGTTGCCTGGAACCCTGGAAATGCCGAGCTGGAACTCGGACTCAAGAAGCTCATGCCGTGGCTTGTTCAAACCGACATCCTCTTGTTGAACCGAGAAGAAGCTGCCGAACTCGCCGACACTCCTCCACGTCATCTCGACGCCATTCTTCATCGTCTCTCCCCCCTTCCGCGCCAGGCGCTCGTCATCACGGACGGTGGAAACGGTGCGTACGTCCATGCTCGTGGCACAACGTGGTACGCGCCGGCGCTTTCGGGCAAGCGGATCAATACGACGGGAGCCGGTGATGCGTTCGGAAGTGCATTTACCGCCGCTGCGATCAAAACCGGCAATCTTGAAACGGGATTGCGTGCCGGAATGTTGAACTCGCTGGGTGTCATTACTCACATGGGTGCCAAAGCGGGTATCTTAAAACGCTTTCCAACTCCCGCCGACATGAAACGCGTAAACGTGAAAACCGTTTCTATTACCTAATATGCCTTCAAAACCGTTCATCTACGTCACTCGTCGCTTTGCAGACTCCGGCATCAAGGCGCTCAAGGCAAAAGGCTATCGCGTTGAGATCTATTCGCAAGATCAGGTCATCCCACGCAACGAACTTCTCAAAAACGTAAAAGGAGCCACAGCAATCCTCTCTCTTTTGACCGACAAGATCGATGACGAAGTGCTGAAGGCCGCAGGACCAAGCCTCAAGATCATCGCGAACTACGCCGTGGGCTTCGACAACGTGGATTTGCCCGCCGCGAAGAAACGAAACATCATCGTGACCAACACGCCGAGTGATAAGGTGAATGAATCCGTTGCCGAACACGCGTTCGCGCTCATGATCACGCTCGGGCATCGGATTACGGAAGCGGATGTATTTGCGAAAGCGAAAAAATATACCGGTTGGTCACCAACGCAGCTGATTGGAACGGACCTCTACGGAAAAACGCTGGGCATCATCGGTGCAGGACGCATTGGAGCGGCGCTTGCTCGTCGTGCCGTTGGAGGTTTTGGGATGAAACTCGTTTATAGCGACGCCCGAAAAAATGTGGATCTCGAAAAAGAGTTCAAGGCGAAACAGCTCTCGCTCGAAAAACTGCTTGAGACATCCGATTTCGTCTCGCTCCATGTTCCGCTCCTCCCTTCTACCCGCCATCTCATCTCGACCAAAGAGTTCGCGAAGATGAAAAAAACCGCGTTCCTGATTAACACCGCGCGAGGACCGGTCGTGGATGAAAAGGCGTTGCTTCGCGCGCTCAACACGAAGAAGATTGCAGGCGCGGCGCTTGATGTCTTTGAATGCGAACCGGCGATCGACTGCGATATCAATGATAATCTCGAACTCAAGAGCTTTCCGAACGTCGTCCTCACGCCACACATTGCCAGCGCTACCATCGAAGCCCGTGAAGCCATGAGCATGGTTGCGGCCAACAACATCATTGCGGTACTCTCTGGAAATGCTCCGCTGAATCCTGCGTCCTGAATATATGTCTGAATTGCCAAACGCTCCAACCGAAATGGGACCAACTCCGAGACCGAAACGGCCGGTCGTTGGATTTGGACGTCTAACAATGGGTCAGGCGCGAAAAATCGGAGAGGCAAAAACCATTTCGGCTGCGGAATCGATGGCGAAAGCGGAAGAACAGCAGGCCGTGAGCGATAAAGAACTGGACGAAGAGATCGAAGCCTCTGTTGAGTTTGCGACCTCCGGCGAAATGGAACGGAATCCCGTCAAAAATCCGATTATCGAGGCGCGTAAACGCGAGGAATTCCAAAAACATTTACACGCAATGGTTGAACAGGCGGAGCGCGAAGATGCGGAACAGATATCCGCCCTCCGAGAACGGATCAGCCCAAACCAAGCAACAGGGAAAAAGCGTGTCGAAATCGGCGGGGAAGATGCCGCAAAGATACGCGAACAAGCAGGCACCCTCGAAGCGATGCGTGCGCAGGCACGAGGAGTGGTCAAATATGGCGGCGAACTGGAAAAACCGATGGAATTCACAAGCGATCGAAAAAGCGGCGTAGAATTCAGTGGATTTGGAGCCACGCAAGAAGCCACTCCCGACTCGAGTCCCGATATGTTCAGTCTTGCGGACTTGGAGCGCCAGGAGGAAGAGAAGAAACGCAAAGGCCCGGCTGCGGCATAAAACAAAACCGTCGAAAGACGGTTTTTCGTAGATCTGTGTTATAATTCTTAAGATTAACGTCTTTTAAATACGATCCTTCCTTGGCACGCGGGATCCATAACGCAGATAAATGTATGAGCGTGAAAACGTTCTTCGTCAAACAGTGTGTTCCGATGGTCCTCTTCTTCGCTTTCATGCTCATGGCAGCGCCAAGCGCGAATGCGGCAACGACACCGTCTCTTGGAATGGCGACAACCTACGGCGTTCTTGCGAACACGTACACCAATACGACCGTAACGACGATCAACGGTGACGTCGGATTTACCACGGGACCGGCCGTTGCTCCGCTCGGCGTCCATACCAACTATGGATCCGGCTCTCCGTATGCGACGGCAGGCATCGATCAAGGCAGCGCGTTAACGGCATTGGCTGCTCAACCGTGTACGTTCACGTTCGCGCCCGGAGCGATCGACCTTTCTACGGATACCACACACGGCGCGATCGGCGTCTACACTCCCGGCGTCTATTGTAGCGCGGGAGCCATGGATGTCGGTGGTCCGCTTACATTGAGCGGCAGCGGAACATATATCTTTCGCCCCGATGGCGCATTGACGTCGACTGCCGGTGCCGTCGTCTCGCTGGCTGGCGCATCCGTCTGTGACGTTTTCTGGACACCGACAGCCGCTACGACCCTTGCCGCAAATACGACATTCGTCGGAACCGTGATTGACGATTCAGGCATTACCGTAGGCGCAAATACGAACTGGTCAGGAAGAGCCCTGGCTTTCAACGGAACGGTTACGACCGATACCGATACGATTTCGGCTCCTTCGTGTTCTACGACGACAACGCCGCCTCCCTCAACCTCCTCCCCCTCGACCCCACCGCTTATCAACGTTCGAAAAGTTCCGAGCCCGCTCGCGTTACCCAACGGTCCAGGCCCCGTCACATATAGCTACACGGTCACCAACCCTGGTTTGGTTCCGATGACCAGCGTGACGCTGACAGATGATAAGTGCAGCAACGTCATCCGCTTGTCTGGCGATACCGATAACAATTCGCAGTTGGATATCAGCGAAACGTGGATGTACACCTGCAGCACCAATCTTTCACAAACCACCGTCAACTACGCCACGGCGCGCGGTATTGCGAATGACATGGCATCCGTTGATACCGCGATCGCAGAAGTCGTTGTCGGTATTCCGGTTGTGCCGCCACTCATCCATATCGTAAAAACGCCCCTTCCGCTCACGCTCCCTTTTAACGGTGGCTCCGTAACGTATAGCTATGCCGTTACGAACCCTGGAACGGTCGCATTGACTGATGTCACGGTCATCGACAACAAATGCAGCAGCGTGACGCGTGCATCGGGCGACATCAATAACAACAGCGTGCTGGAAACAACTGAAACGTGGGCATATGCGTGCACAATGAACGTCCCGATGACGACGGTAAACACAGCGATCGCTACCGGTCACGCGAATGGATTAACAGCGATTGATACGGCTCTTGCGACCGTTGTGGTTGCCGGGATGCCGGTTCCACCGCTCATCCACATCATTAAAAAACCGGACCCCGTCATTCTTCCCTCGACAGGAGGTGTGGTTACCTACACCTACACGGTCTCAAACCCAGGTACAGTTCTGCTTAACAATGTAAGTGTCACCGATGACAAGTGTGGTCCAGTGACTTTGATTTCCGGTGATGTGAACGGCAATGGAATGATGGGCCCCACGGAAACCTGGACATACACCTGCCGACAAAATCTGACCGTATCAACGACGAACACCGCTACCGCACAAGGTAGTGCCAACGGCTTAACGGCCACGGATATTTCCGTCGCAAGCGTTGTTCTTGCTTCCGCCCTCATTGCGCCTGTGCCGCTCTTGCCGAGCGCAGGATACGCACCGAATAACCTAATGATGCTGTTGGCGGGAATTTCAGCCGCAGGAACACTTCTGTTCGTCTTCACACAGCGCAAGCGTCTCTTCTAACTTCACCCATGACACGCACGACGACAACGGCAAAGCGCTTCGGTTCTGTCTTTGCTATTCTCGCTCTGCTTCAGGGCTTCTCGGTCCAGCCGGCGTTCGGTTTTTACGAAACCCTGACTGCCCCGCATGAGCGCGCAAAGGTTGGGGTGCCCGTGCGCCTCAAGATTCCCGGTATCCGCGTCAACGCCGCGATCCGCGACGTAGGCCTCGCACCGGACGGCTCCATGGCCTTAGCCAAGTCCGCTCGCGATACCGGTTGGTATATGCGCGGTCCAAAACCGGGAGAAATCGGCACTGCGGTCATTGCCGGACACGTAAACTGGGTGATGGACTGGCTCTATGGCACCTCTGGCGTGTTTGCCAAGTTGAACACCTTAAAGCCTGGTGACATCATCACCGTACAGGACGATACGGGTACAAGCACCCAGTTCATCGTTCGAACGAGCCGCATTTACAATCACAAAGACAACGCGACGGATATCTTCCATTCCTACGACGGTGAAGCGCACTTGAACCTCGTCACGTGCACCGGCGTATGGGACAAAAAAGCGAAAACCTATTCCCAACGCCTCGTCGTGTTTGCGGATAAGGTCGTGAAATAGCGGCTCAAACCCGCTCCAAACAAAAAATCGATCCGAACTGGATCGATTTTTTGTGGTGGACCCTGTCGGATTCGAACCGACGACCTCCGCGTTGCAAACGCGGCGCTCTACCAACTAAGCTAAGGGCCCGAAAAGCAGGCGAATCATAAACGAAAACGGGACGTTTGTCCACTCCGCTGCCTCCCCCGCCTCCTTGACGAAACGGGCGATTTTTGGTAGGAAACCTGTGGAGGACCGATGCCAGAAACATCGTCAGATCTGCCGATTCGTCTCGGTGACAGTACCCTTATCGCCTTTCCGCGGGATGCGCATTCGCTCCGCGGGATCTACCCACCCATCTGCCGGCTTGCCGATTTCGTTGTGCGAACCGGCATAGGCGACGACGGCCATCTGTTCGAACTCGGACGCCATAACAAGACATGGCTCGCGGAGGAGGCTCGAAACGGACACGTCGTGCTTCTCGATCATCCCGTGGTCTGTCCTCGAACGACCGTCATCGTCTGCGTCCCCGAGCACGATGCGGAGTTTCTCAAAGGGATCGTGGAGCTTCAACACGTGCGCAAGCTTGATGCGTACGCCGGCTCGATCGATCTTTATCAGAGCCACGACATCTTCTGGAGAATCATTCGCGAGCGGGTTCCTCCGCACGATCTCAAGCACCGCAAAGAGATCTTCGCTATGATGATCGCCTGCCGATACCTGTTCGATCAGAAAGGGTATCTCGCCCTGGCTCGCACCGTGCAAAGCATTCTCCTGCGTGGCGAGCGCAAAGCCGTTCAAGAGATGACGGCTCTGACCAAACTCTACTTGCTCCGCTTCGGAAGGAAAGCTCCTTCCGAAATCTAGCTCCGACCAATCATGGTCGGTTTTTTTATGCATAAAAAGAAACACCCACTTCTAGATTCAGAAGTGGGTGTGTCAACGCTGACGAGATGTGTCAGCGAAGTGAGAGACGACCTTGGCGGCAGACCTCGTTCTTGCCCTGCTTGTCGCAGGAGAAGAGCGTGTTCCGCGAAGCCTTGGTCCGGGCCGGGGTTGCGATGAGGTCGGTGTCGACCTCGGTGGCGGGCGCGTCCTTGGAGAGGACATGAACGACCTCGTAATCGCCGTGAGACGACGGAGCGTAGGTGAGGTCACTATCGACGACCTTGCTGGCGGCGATGGTGGCGACGACGGGATCGTGCGAGGTGTGAACCGCGCAACCGCTGCAGACGATCGCGAGACCGAGAGCGCCGAAAACGAGGAAAAAGAGCGAGCTGATGATTGAGTTCATGGGAGCCTCCAAAAGGTGGTTGTTGGTTGTCGAGGAACGAGAGCCTGTGTTTGGTAGACCAATCTCGGTCTTTCACTTTAACGAGATACAATATCATAGTTTGAAGATTTTGTCAAGCCTGCTTTACAGCCAAATTTGCTCAACCCAGCGGAGAAATCAATATCAAAAATGGCTCTATTGAGCCATTTTGTGTAAAAACCAGCCTTTTTTTAAAGCGGTACGACGTTCTCTAGCCAACGTTTGAGCTGTACTCCCTGTTCGGGGTTTTCGAGGTCGGCGGGATAGACGTAGAGCCAGGCGTCAGAGTTCTGGGGGATTGAGACGAGCCATACCGTTGTTGTGACGGAAGCGTCATCCCCTTTTCCGCTGTTTCCACGTGGAAAATAGGTCACCTCATAGCGACCGATGTTCAGACCATTCAATGTCGTTGTTGCAGGCTTCCCAAAATCGCAGGCCGGGCCGTAATTTACGTCGACACCGCCACACCCAAGAAGAAGGCGCATGGGATCGTTCAATGCTGTGCGCGGCTTTCGATATGGGTCGGTCAAATTAAGAATTTGGACGCGACCGACAAGCGTATCGATTTCGACTGCGTTCAGAGCCAAGCGGTATGATTGCCCATAAAATAGGGATCCCTCCTGTTTTGGAACGGAAGAATCGCGATAGAGCGCTGGACCGTCCGGCGGCATTTGGATTCCAAGAAGGACATCGATGCGTGGATTCGCAACGGTTTCGCCGGGTTGGCTCAGCGGCTGGGACGTGGCCGAGCTCTTGGTGGCCTGGTTCGTCTGGGGCAACGGATCAAAACAACCGGCGCCGAGAAGAGAGACCAGCGCGAGGGCGAGGGGCATTGACCGATATTTCATGGGACCATGATAGCACCGCTTCACCTTTTCGTGACGCATGGGGTAAACTCGCTCCCATGCGACGAGCCACCACTATTCTGCTCGGTATTCTGCTCGGAGCCATTGCCGCCGGTCTCGGAATCGGATTTTTTCTGAAAATGGCCAACGACGATCGTGCCCGCTTGGCCGAACAGGTTCAGGAAACCGTCCGGGCGGCCACGAAAGCACGCGAGGAGAACAGCCAAGCCATCCAAGATGCGAACATAAAGCTGAACGCGTCGAACCAGGAAGTTGCCAAAGCGCAGGCGATGATCAAAGCGTTGCAAGAAGAGCGTGATCTGCTCGCGCACGCCGAGACGTTGCCCGTTCCTTCGGCAAAAACCGTGCGTGGCTGGAGCGATACCATCAACGTCGGTCTTGGTGTATCGATCAAACTTCCTCCGGACGCCACGGTCAGCGCAAATTCGGCACGTGAGCTCGGTGTTACGCGTGGGGATGATGATGCGCTCTGGTTGTCCGTCACTCCCTATCTCGAAAAGAATGATCGCGAATACCGCTCATCACTCGCAACATCAACAGCTGTCTCGTATCTCGCGAACAGTCGTTTGCTGACGGGATATGTTGGCGAGCGCTTTGGCTACAACGAAGCGCTTCTGGTCCTTCGTGCCCAACAGTCGGGAACGAGCACGCATTTGGTCTGGGTACGTCTCCCAAGCTCGAAAAAAGCCGATATTGATGCGATCCTCCCCATCTTGGCCGGACTTCACTTCGAGTAACCGTTATGACGCCCGCCGTTCGTCTGCTTCTCGGCTGGTACCGAAAACACGGCCGCACGCTCCCCTGGCGTGATACGACGCGACGCGACGGAACGCCGGATGCGTACCGGATTTTCGTGTCGGAACTCATGCTCCAGCAAACACAGGTCGCACGCGTGATTCCGAAATACGATGAGTGGATCAAACACTTTCCCTCGTGGAAGCGCCTCGCCGAAGCATCGACGCCCGATCTTTTGCATGCCTGGGCAGGACTTGGATACAATCGCCGCGCATTACAGATGAGAGAATCGGCGCGCGAGGTTGTCGCGAACGGAGAACCGACGGATGAGAACGGCTGGCGGCGATTGAAGGGCGTCGGTCCGTACATGGCCGCCGCACTCGCCGAATTCGCGAACCACAAACGTGCGCTCGTGATTGATACGAACGTGCGGCGCGTAGCCGGCCGCGTCTTTCTCGGCATTCCCTATCCAAATCCGACGACCGACACACGGCTTCTCCGCGCATTGGATCGAAACATTCCGGATACGGGACGACACTGGGACATTCCACAAGCGTTCATGGACCTTGGATCATCGATCTGTACTCCGCGCTTGCCACAATGCACCGTCTGTCCCCTCCGCACGGTCTGCAAAGCCGCACCGTTGTTCCTTTCCGGACGTGCAGGTGTAAAACCTCGCGCGAAAAATACCGAAACGCGGCATCGCAATAAAAAATATCCGGATCGCATCTATCGCGGACGCATTCTCGCGCATATCCGTGCCCATGGAAGTACAAAGATTGAACGACTCGGTCCGTTCATCGATGAAGCGTATGATGCGAAGCGCGATATCGAGTGGGTCAGACGGATGGTGGATCGCATGATCAAGGATCAGTTCATCGTAGAAGGCAAAAAAGGAATCGTTTCGTTGCCAAAAAACTAATGGACATAAAAAAATCCCCCGACGTGCGTCGGAGGGATTTTTTGGTTCTAACCGAGTTAGAAGCGGCGCGGAGGGCGCTCTTCCATCGGACGGGCTTTGTTGACCGCGATTTTTCGACCGCCCATATCTGAGCCGTCGAACATCGAGATCGCCTTGTCCGCAGACTCGTCGTCCGCCATCTCAACGAAGGCGAAACCACGGGGGCGCTGCGTTTCACGGTCCATCGGAATGAACACGGAGACGACTTCGCCAGCCTGGGAGAACATTTGGCGGAGTTCCTCGTCCGTAGCACGGTAAGGGATTCCACCAACAAACAGCTTTGTAGGCATGAGTTCTATACTATCGAATTAACAGAAACCGTTTGCGCATGACCCACTTCCCCGACTCGGACGGACCTTCGCACGTTATTTCTACAACCAGACTATCAGAAATCGAAGGTTTTGTCAATCCTGGGTGTCTCTACACCTTCCCCGAATCAAAGCTTCATGGGAACATACCCAGCATATGACCGCCAAAAAGCTCCCAAAAAACCATCCATTGGCCAAACTTCCCTCCTGTTTTGACCTCGACCGACTCTTGGATGAACGCATCGAACACCCCGAAAAGCTCAAATCCGTGGATCTGAAGATCAAAAAAGCCTTTGAAAAGGAACGGACGATCTTCGTTTTGGACATGTCGGGCTTTTCCAAGGTGGTCCAGCGCTATGGCATCATCCACTATTTGGCCATGATCCGCCGGATGCGCCGGTTCGTAGGTCCAGCCGTAGAACGAAATAAGGGCGTTGTGGTGAAGTTCGAGGCGGACAACTGTTTTGCGGTCTTTAACCGACCGGATGATGCGCTCGCCGCCGCGATTGATATCCATCACGATTTGGATGTTGCGAATATCGTGACGGCGGACGAAAGCGATGTGTTGGTTTCGATCGGCATTGGTCACGGAAAGATTATGCTCGCGTGCGATGACATGTATGGAAACGAATTGAACCTTGCCGCGAAGCTTGGCGAAGATGTTGCAGAGAAACAAGAAATTCTGTTGACCGAATCTGCAAAGAAAAAATTGAAGACGCGAAAAATTCCACTGCAAGAATTTCCCGTCACGGTAAGCGGTGTGACGTTAAAAGTTTTTAAAGTTCTCTCCATCCCCTCTTGACACGTTATAGAAATCTTCTTGACGTGAAAAAAATGTGCTATGCTGTTTGCGTGATCGTGGTGACGACGTATTGCAACGCGCTCACGAACATCGACTTCAACGTTTACGTTGTAGCGACTAACAAGAAAGGAAGGTGATTTTCATGGCGAAAAAGAAGAAGGCCACGAAGAAGAAGGCCGCTCCGAAGAAGAAAAAGAAAGCGACCAAGAAGAAGAAGGCGTAATGCCTCTCTCGTTCGTTCTTTGGTAAAAGGAGGAAACCCCTGACGCATGTCGGGGGTTTTCGTTTTTATACCGCTTCTGCTTAAAACAAAGGAGATTGTACCGCTTTCTGAAAAGACGTGCGCGGACGAATAACGCCGTATTCACCGTCATACCCTAGCGTAAGATCAACGTCACCGCGTCGAACAGCCATGATCGCTGCAACGATTTCCGGTGATGAGATGCTTGCGAGTTCTGCTTCGGGAAGATCAAGAAGAACCGCGAATTCACTGACCTTCGCATCATGGAATCGTTTTACTTCCGTGGCAACGCGTTTACTTTTTGGAGAAACACCGACAACGCTCGAAAGAATCTCCGCGAGTGGAACGATGGAACGAAACGGAACGGATCGTTCGGGACGCGGCGGATGCGGATCGCGATCTGCAAGATCGGAAATGCGATGTAATACGCCGATCGTGAGTGGTTTTCCGCATTTCGGACATATTCCGTTTCTTTTTTTTGTTTCTTCGGGTTCACACCAAAAATCACACGCGCGATGTCCATCGGTGTGATATTTTCCTTCTTCCGGAAAAAATTCGATCGTTTCGATAAACTTCGATGCGTCATGCTCAACGAAGATGCGCCGTAATTCGTCGAATGACGGACGTTCCATTTCAAATACATTCGCTTCGCGTCCGAGATTTTCCGGTGAGTGCGCATCGGAATTCGAAACAAGGAAGACGCGGTCCAGCGCGGACAGGCGCCAATTCATTGCAGGATCGGAAGAGAGTCCCGTTTCAATCGCGTAGATGTTCTTCGCTCCTTCCTCGCCAAAGCACTCCTCGATCGCATTAAATCCGGATTGGGATCCAAAAATAGCAAACCACGGCGTCCATGCGTGAGCCGGAATAAAGAGACAGCGTGGATCAGCTTCCAGCGTCATCTTCAACAATTCCTCGGAATCGATACCGACGATGGGTCGTCCGTCGCTTTTGAGGTTGCATCCTCTGTCGTTCAGGGCTTTTGTGAGGCGATCCAGAGCTGCGAGATTCGGAAACAGGATCAGATGATGGACACGTCGGACCTTGTCGGCACGTTTATAAATGCACGAAATCTCGGTTGAAAGGAGAAAACGCGTGGGCGAAGAGCTGTCTTTGAGAGAAAACGCCCCTTCTCCCACATCTTCAAGCAGCTTTCCGATATCTTCACGCCACGCAGGATGAAAGGCGTCAGAGGTGCCTACGAACCCGATTCCTTTGATTTCGCAAGCTCTCGCAATATTCGGCAGGGTCAGGTTTTTAGAACATGCCCGTGACCATTTGGAGTGCAGGTGAAAGTCGGTAATGATGCGCATGCAGACAAGAGTAATACAAAAGCCCCTCCTTACGTAAGGAGGGGCTTTTCGTGGAAAATATGCGTTACGGTGTGAAGTTGGCGCCGAGGATCACGAGGAAGTCGCCTTTCAGGACTCCTTCGGCGGCGGGAGCGTCAATGATTTGAGCTCCGGTGATGGCTTTGAGCGTTTCGAGGGTCTTTGGAAGCGGCTTGGACGAATCACGAATGATGATCACGGTTTGTTCGTAGGTTTTTACCTTTGCGTCGGTCGGTGGTAGGACCGTGAGACCGGCGGCTTTGAGTTTATCAGACATGCTACGACCGAGGCCGGCGGTAAGCGTTCCGTTTCGGACTTCGATCGTCGCTTCTTCCGTTGCGTCCGCCGTTGGCGTGGTCGAACTTGATGCCGGAGGAGCGCTGACAGGCAACGCCGCAAGAATAATGTCGCGTGACGGCGAATAGAGAATCGCTTTGTCGGACCAGACGAGCAGACGATCTCCATTTTGTGCATCCTTATAGAAGAGCGGGCTCTGTTGTTTGAGAAGATCTGCGTTTTCGATGGTTGCGATCGTCGGTTCTTCGTTCGGATTCACGATAATGTGCTTTGCGACGCGCGCGATCAAGCTCTTTACGTCGTCCGTGGAGCCCGGTGCAGAAGCATTCTCCCCCGTTGTCGGAGTTCCCGGCTGTATTTTGTTGCCCATGCTGCTCTTGAGAGCAAGAACAGCCGCCGTGACGAAGACGATCAGCAAAACGATGAGCGCGATCGGAGATGGGCGTGTGGCTGTTGGAGCGGGAGATGCCGCACGCGTTGTGCGAGGCGTTGGCGACACCGTTTCGTCTGAAGACGAAGATGCGCGAGAAATTTTTCGTGCCATAGGATTACGATAAGTATATCACACCGCAAACCAAAATACGTTTACGGCGTGTCTGGTGATGCTTCAACATCGGTTGTCGCTGCTGCTCCGAGGTTGAGCGGCGCAACTTCGACAATTTTTTTACTTTCCGGATCGTATAAAATCGCTTTTTTTGCTTTCGTGAAGATCAACACCTTGAATCCGATCTTCGCATTCGCAAAAAATTCCTGTCCTTGAAGTCGATCAAGATTCGAAACTGTTGCGACGGTCGGTGTTTCATCCGTCGGCAACACGATCAGTTGTGAAACTTCCGCCACGAGATCCTCGGTCTGAACGCGAGCAATTTCTTGCGGGTTTTGTTTCATCTCCGCAACTTCCTTTTTCGCCTTCGTATACCCCTGATAAAAGAACGCCGCGCTCCCCGCAACGATGATAAGCGCGATAACCCCTATTTGAAGTGCGTACTTTTTCAAGATATCCATAAATCTCACCTATTCTATCATAATTGTTCGTTGACGGACCCATTCGTTGTATGGCAGCGGTAGAATATGCCTCATCGCCGTTCAATCCGATTGCCATCATTCGATTACGCCTCTCCCAATGCGTATTTCGTAACGATCTGCGCGTTTCAACGTGAGTGTTTATTTGGAGATATTGTAAAAGGAGAGATGCGATTGAATGAGGTTGGGAAGACTGTTAGAGAGGAATGGGTGCGCATAGAAAAAATTCATTCGAACATCGAACTGGATGAATTCATCGTTATGCCGAATCATATTCACGGAATCATTTGGATAACGGAATCAATGGACCCCGTAGGGGCTAACCCCGGGTTCGCCCCTCCGACGAATACAATTGTTCATTCTCATCCCATAAAAAAATCGAATGCATCAAACGGAACGTGCAGGCCGGATCTGCACGGAACCACACGAAATCTGTTGAATGAGACACGTATGTCGGACGGGGCGAACCCGGGGTTAGCCCCTACACGGGTACGGTTGAAACGGGGTGCGGTGGGGTCAATTATTGCTCAATTCAAATCCATCGTGACGAAACGAATTTTGACAAAAGATGAACTATTCGGGCCTGTTTGGCAACGGAATTATTACGAACATGTCATCCGTAATGATGCGGCATTAAATAATATTCGATCGTATCTTCAAATGAATCCATCGAAATGGATTGAAGATGACGAATACCAGTCATAAAAACAGCGGGACCGAGCCGCTGTTTTTATGAAATAATCTTTTACTCACGGCGTCAGGTGCCCGACACACGTCCCCTCATTGTCATCACTGTTTGTTGCATCTGGACAGATCGTACTCCAATACGCAGCTCCATCTAAACTACTAGCGGTGAGTCCAAATGAATCTGTAAGATTCGTATTTGTAAGGTTCACCCCCGTCAGAGTAGAACTAGTGAAATCGACGGAATCTGCTTGTGCCGCCTCGAGAGAGGCATTTATAAGATTTGATGAAGAGAAGTTTGAGGCTGTCAATGTTGCGCCTGTAAACACAGCATTGGTCATGGTCGTATGACTGAAATTTGAGTCGACGATATAGGCGCTCTTTAACCAAGCGCTTGATAGATCCCTTCCTTGAAGATCTATTCCGTCCAAGGAACAATTTCCACAAATAAGAGGAAACTCCGTTCCCACTTCCGGTCCCTGTCGCCAGGTGATAGACGTCTCGCCGACGCTACAGTTCGTTGATGAAGCGATCCGGAGCAATCCGGTCAGGTCGCTTTCGCATCCATATATCAGATCCGTCCCCGCCCCAATGGCTACGGCGGACCATGGAATAAAGAGACGCGAAAATACCGAAAAAACCATCATGCCGAATGAAAATGCGACCAGTATTTTGACCTTGGAGGTCATATGTTTGGGACATGAAAAGAGTAAACCTCCTTTCAGTATCGCAAACACGCCCTAAATTTTCGCTAAAAATATAGTAAGCTTTTATTAAAGTGGAGGTATTAACTCAACCGTACTTTTACGGAGCGGGCTCAGGGACGGGAGTGGGCTCTGGTGCAGGAGCAGGGGCCGGTGCTGGGGCCGGTTCGGGCGCTGGTTCTGGCTCAGGCATGGGTTCTGGCTCTGGTGCAGCTTCAGGCTCCGGAGTCGGCTCCGGTTCGGTTGCTGGCTCCTCTTCTGTCACCGGTTCGGGTTCGGGGGTGGGTTCTGGCTCCGGAGCCGGGGTGGGTTCAGGGGTTGGAGTCGGTTCGGGATTTTGAGTTGGATCGGGTGTCGGTTCGGGGGTGGGTTCAGATGCGACAACAACCGTCGAAGTGGCGTTCGGATCGAGGTTCCAGGTGCTGGTGGAAGACGAGAGGAAGATTTTCACATCCTTCACGGCGAAGGCGGTCCAGCTGAATGGCATGTCCTTTTCGGCACGCTTGTTAAGCAAGATCGTGAAGCCCTTGGTGTTCTTCTTGGAGACGATGAAGCGAATGTCTTCGGCGAAGAGCTCTTCTTCACGCTGGCCTTCGATATAGGTCGGATCGTTGGCGATTTCTTCGTCAGTCTTTTGATCGACGGAGAGCGTGGCGTTCACAATCGGCTGGGCCAAATACTCATCGTCGAAGAGAACATCGACGGCGCGATGACCGGCACCGATCACGGCGAATCCGGCAGTATCCGCGTTGAAGTACGGACGGCCGATAAAGACGAGATCGTTCATGAACAAGATCTGATCGCCGATCGAGCTGATCGAATCGACCGTGAGTCCCCCGTTCAAGATTGTCGGCTGGTTGTCGACAACGACGCTGCTCGAAGCATTCATGAGGTCTTCAAGATTCAAGGCTTCGAGAATACCGACGCGGCTAAAGAGGCTGGCTGTGCTCGAAGCGATATCGAGCGTGCTCGTTGCAAGAGCTGCAGCCTGCGAGGAAAGTTCGTCGGCACGCGTGAACAACGTATCGAGGATCGGGCTCTGGATGTCAGTAGCAATCAAGAGCGTCGTCGAAACACTGCCACCGAAGATGGAATTTCCAGCAGCCGTGAGATTCGTGACTTGGAGCGTGCTCGTCGCGAGCTGTGCGATGACGTCGTTAAACGTGAGCGGGACGGCGGGCTCGGTCGTCGATGCCATGAATGCGGTAATGAGGCCGTCTAATCCCGTGATCTCACCTGCCGTGATCTTTTGCGCGATGATTTCACCGGCGAAGAAGGCGTTCCCGACGCTATCGACTGACATGAGAACGCCTTCTGTAGACGACGCATTCTTGATGACGAACGAGTTTTCGTTTCCAAGATTCATCGTAAGAGCGCCAGTCTGATTCAAGACACGGATTGAATCGAGCGTGAGCTCCATGGTCGTAATCTTAGGTGCAACGATCTCATTTTCAGCCATAACATTGCGCGTCAGAATGTCGACACTCGATGTGGCCGATGTGTACTTTTGGTTGATCAGCCATGCCATCGCATCACCGCCTGTCACTTCGGGATTATCGAGACCGGAACCGTTGTAGTAGCCGTTTTGGATAAACACCATCACTTTTGCCGTCCCACTACCGTCATAGGACGAAAGTGCTTTACCGATAACAGGACCAGCTTTTGTAGCCTTCATGGCAATGCCCGGCTCGGAAGACGGGGTCAGCATGTCACCAATATTGATCGGCCCGTTTTCAAATGAAACCTTCACTGGCACGCGACCAGCAAGCGCGACAAGAACCGGTATACCCGCACCCTCTTTGTTACTGATAACAAGACCTGGCTGTGTCGAAACGATACCGATAACGTTTTTATCATAGGCTCTTTCGGCTCGCTTTACCCCCGCTCCCGACTTGAGAAGTCCGTCTAAGCTGACAATTTCTCCCGACTTCAGGGTATCATCTTGGCTGTAATAGACTTCCGCCAAGTCCGCACCGCTCACCGTCTGGTTCACTTCTGCAACTACGAGAGACATTTTGGTCGAGGATGTGCCGTTTTGTACGGATGCCTTCATACATTGCGAATATGAAACGGCAGCGGCCGTATTCGGTCCGTCGATGATACTGACAGCCAAGGAAGCGGTAAACCCCGCAACGTTTTGCAAGTTTTCAGTGGCTTGTGCAACGGCGGGCGTCGTCGTACATCCCTGACCGTTCAGCGAACGGCGAACATTCATATAAATAACGTTTGCGGTAGCAGGGTTGGTACGAGCGGTAGCGTTGGCGGTGATCCACATTTCCGAGGCTACTGTTCTTGGCGTCGTTGTTACTCCAATCGTCAATCTTTCTTGAAGGTAAAGCGTACTACTGGCGGTTGAACTCGCCGTCCACACTTCCGGCAATCCAGAACAGTTCACATTGCCGTTCGCATCCGTGCCGAGAGACGCGCATCCTGTTGTGCCGCTTATCGCGAATTTGGAGGTCGAGGCGTTGTTGAACGAGGCATTCATGGCACCGATCGTCCCTTGGATGAATGCATCATCGCCGTTCAGTGCGAATCCTCCGTTCAATCCACCGGTATATGTGGAATTTCCAACGATCAAGTTGGCGTTTCCGGTGCGACCAACCTGGAGGGAAGAGGTCACGGAAGCAACCTGGAAGTAGAACGGGGCTGTTGCCGAAGCCGAGGCACCGATCACGAGTGAGCGCGTTGACGTGGCGACACGCAAGAGGTCCGTGGCTGGAACATCCACCCAGCCGACACTGGCGCCCGGAGGTCCGGCTGTGAGACAGTTTGTGCCGTTCGCGAGACAGACAGATTGCCCGCCGACCTGCATATCTGTACCGGCGCGGATGATGCCGTCGGCATAAATATCTTTCCAGCCCACAGTTACGGAGCCGAGATCGGAGGTGTTGTCGGCTGCCGGGCCGACGGTTCCGCTGCCGAGGGTCAGGTTTCCACCGGTGGTCACAAGATATCCATCGCCAAAGCGGGTGTTCCCGGCAACGAAGTCACCGTTCGTATAGACGGAGCTCGCCGAGCCGATATTGCCGGAGACAAAGAGGTCACCGCCATCCAGCTGGAAGGCGCTGTTTGTGATGGTTGATGTCGGTCCGCCGATCACGACGTTGGTACTCGAACCGTTGGCACCCACAAAGAGACGGCTCGATGTCGTGGATGTCAGGAAACGGAACGGGGCGAATGCGATCGAGACGCCTCCGATGAGAAGATCGGTCGTAGCGCTGGCCAAATATGTCGAATCCTGGATCGTGTCGTGACCCCAGAAGTTGCTGCCGCCCGATGCCTGACAGTTCGTACCATTCGCGAGACATACGGACTGACCGCCGACGATCACATCCGTAAGCGCCCGAATCGTTCCGGAAGAGTAGATGTTGTCCCATGAACGAGTGGCCGAACCGAGGTCAAATTTGTCGTTCGCGTGCGGGAGGATCGCTCCGGAGAACATGCGGGTTGCGGAAGCAGTACCGGCAACCGAGAATAATTCGGACGGGAGCTTGGTCGCCGAGTAATCCCCGATTCCCACAAATCCGTTGGTATTTATGAAGACGCCACCTGAGTTGTTCGCGAACAGAGTCACCGGATGGTCTGTCACCGTTCCAATGAGAGCTTGGTTTTGACTCGAGAAGTTTCCAATCTCGATCTCGAATTGCACACCGTTGGATCCATCACGGAAGACGTTCAGGTTTTGGCCCAAGGTTTCTGAACCAAAGGTATACCCGGCGGGAAACAACGTGCCATCCGCCGGACCGACCATGAATTTCGCCGCCGGAATCGTCACGCCACCCACGCCAACGTTACCGCCATTCGACTGAAGAATGACGTCCTGTGCGCTATTGATATTCAGATCGCCTCCGTAGCTCGTGATAAATTCACTTCCCATATAGGTACCCGTCCCCGCAACGAAGGTGCCGTTCGTAAAAACGGATGAAGCAGAACCGATATTTCCCGTCGTGAACAAATCGTCTCCATTCAGCTGGAAGTCCGAATGCGTCATCGTCGATGTCGGTCCTCCGATCACAACGTTCGTGCTGGATCCGTAGGCACCGATGTAGAAACGAGAAGAGGTTGTTGAAACTTCGAAACGGAACGGAGCGTTGGTGACGCCTGAGCCTCCGATGAGAACATCGACAGTGGTCGTCGTCGGATAGATCAAATCTCCCGTAGCGTTATACGTGAAGAAATTGGAACCGCCGCCGCTGCCCACCTGACAGTTCGTGCCGTCCGCGAGACACACCGCCACGCCTCCGACCGTGAGCGTCGTCGTCAGTTCGAGGTTGGTTCCTGTCGCACTGGTGAACGTCGTATTCGGAAGGGAGATGTCGGTTGCGGTGACGACGATAGAAGCACCGGGGCGGGAAATGAAGCCGTCACCGAAGAGCGTCGTGCCCGGACCGGCAATAAAGGCACCGTTCGAGTAGACGGAGGAAACGCTCCCGATATTACCCTGAACCAAGAGGTCATCGCCGTTCAAGCTGAAATTCGGGTTCACGCCACCGCCGTACGTCGAGGTTCCGACAAAGAGGTTTGCGTTTCCGACGCGACCGATCTGGAGAGATGAGGTCACGGATTGGACGTCGAAGTAGAACGGAGCCGTGGCAGATGCCGTGGCACCGATCACGACATCGCGTGTTGCGGTGACAGGACGGATGAACTCCGAGACCGAGCTATCGAACCACAAACTGTCACCGCCGCTGGCAGCGAGACAGTTGCTTCCATCGGACAAACACACGAGCGTGTCGTTGATGCGCGTGTTTGCCGGGAGGCGAGCGACCATCGTGACATTGAGCGCGGTAGATGTTGTATTTGTTCCCGTCGCGTAGGTCCATGTGAGGCCCGTCGGATTGAAGATGCCGACCGAGAAATTCGTAAAGGAGGCATCGGTCGCGAAAATGCTGCTACCGGTCGCGCTCGTGAACGTGAGCGTCGAAAGCGAGGTCGATGCCGCCGCGAGGCTGCCCGAGAGTGTCAGGCTCGTACCGGTTGCGTTGGTGAAGCGAAGTGACGTGAGGTTGGACTGGCCGGTCACGCCGAGGCTCGTGGACGTTGCGTTGGTTGATGTTGAGTTTCCGAAGACGCCGTTGAAGCGGAGCGAGCCGGAACCAAGAGAGAGACCGAGGTCGACAGACGGTGTGACAAAACCACCAGACGCCGTGAGTGACAGGTTGCCGTTCGTGTTTGAAATGAAGCCGTCTCCGAACAGTGTGTTGCCAGCAATGAACGCGCCATTCGAGTAGACGGAGGAAACCGAACCGATGTTGCCGGCGACGGCAAGGTCGTTTCCGGATAACTGGAATAGCGTGTTTGTAATCGCACCGGTGGCGCTTCCGATCGTGACGTCCATGTTGCTCGTCTGACCGAGAATGAGGCGGTTGGTCGGCTCTGAGAATCCATCAAGTTTGAAGAAGACGGGAGCCGTGGTCGTGGCCGCTCCACCGATGACGATATCGGTCGTGGCTGTCGTCCCGCTCAATACATCGCTTGCGTTGTTGTAGGACCATCCGATGCCTCCGCTGCCGCCCGATGTCGGACAGTTGATACCGTTTGCAAGACAGACGGATGAACCACCAACGATCACATCCGTGAGGACGCGGACCGTTCCGGAAGAGTAGATATTCTCCCATGAGCGCGTCGCGGAACCGAGATCGTACAAATCGTTGCTGTGCGGCAGGATGTTGCCGGACGACATGCGCGTGGCAGAAGCCGTGCCAGCGACAGAAAGCACTTCGGACGGGAGGTTGGTTGGTGTGTATGGACCAATTCCAACCATTCCATCAACACCGATAAAGATGCCATTAACGCTATTATCCGTGAAAAGCTTGATGGGATGGCTGGTGACCGTTCCGAGCATCGCCTGGTTCTGACTTGAGAAGTTTCCAACGTTGATGTCAAATTGAACGCCATTTGAGCTGTCACGGAAGGCGGTTTGCATCTGGCCGGTGACATCAACCGCGAAGTCGTACACATCGTCTCCAAGGTTTGCCGTCGCATCACCGACCGTGAGTGTTGCGCGAGGATTTGTGACACCACCGATGCCGGTTTTTCCCCCGTTTGACTGAATAACGACGTGCTGCGCGCTGTTGATCGCGAGATCACCGCCATAGCTCGTGAGATATTCGCTGCCAAGATATGTGCCTGTACCAGCAACGAAAGCCCCATTCGAGTAGACGGATGATGCGGAGCCGATGTTGCCCTGGGCAAAAATGTCATTGCCGGAGAATTGGAACGCGGTGTTCGTCATGGATGATGTCGCCGCACCGACCACGAGGTTCATATTCTGGTTCTGACCGATCGTGAGGCGGTTCGACGATGCTGCGACACCCGTGAGGGAGAAGAAGACAGGCGACGAGGTCGTCGTGAGGCCGCCGAGGATGATGTCTGTTGTTGAGGTGTTGTTACGCATCAGATCCGTCGGAGCATCGTAGGCGAAGTTGAGATCCTGAATGCTACCCGCGCCGCTCACAGGACAGTTGGTGCCATTCTCGAGACAAACGGATTGACCCGCAACGACGACATCCGTAAGGACTTGAACCGTACCGGACGCGTAAATGTTGGCCCACGAGCGGGTGGCGGAACCGAGATCAAAAAGGTTGTTCGTTCGAGGAAGAATGAGACCGGAAATAATGCTCGTTGAAGACACGGTTCCCAAAACCTCCAGTTTCACGGTCGGCGATGAGAGACCGATACCAACGTTGCCCTGCAGGTTCGCAAGAATGATATTTCCGTTCACTCCCGTGCCCGAACCGGCACCCGGATTCAAGGTAATGCTGCCTCCGGCTCCGCCTGTGGTGAGTCCGGCACCTCCGTTCCCCGCAGTAAACGTGATAGCACCCCCGTTTCCACCCGTAATTGTTCCAACGTTATCCGATCCACCTTGTCCTGATGCGATCACGACTTGACCTCCGTTTCCTCCGAGGGAACCAAGGCCCGTACCAGCTCCTCCCGCACCACCGACCATCACCAAACCCGAACCCGTCTGTCCCGTCACGACACTGATGCCTCCCGTACCTCCGATCACACGGAACGCATCGATGGCGGCGGCAGTTGTTCCGTCAGCACCGAACACGTGAAGAGTTGCCGTCGGTGCTGTTGCGCCCACTCCGAGTAAAGAGTTTGTTCCCGTGATACGGAATGTCGCCGTGGAGGTTCCCCCAGCAAATTGGATGTCATTCGTTGTCGTTTCTCCGGCGTCTGTCACCGTCTGGAGTGTTCCCACCGTAGACTGACAGTTCGTGCCGTTTGCCAGACAGACCTGCGTTCCACCCACGGAGAGTGTGTTGCTGAGATTGAGATTCGTGCCGGTCGAGTTTGTAAAGTTGAACAGTGTCACCGTCGTGGAAGCCGCGTTGAGGTTCCCCGAAAGCGAAAGGGAGGTCCCCGTGGCGTTCGTGAAGCGGATTGCCGCAAGGTTCGAGAGTCCCGTAACGCCAAGCGCCGTGGCCGTCGCGTTCGTGGCACCGAGCGTGGTCACGAAAAAGGACGTCGAAGTCGCGTTCGTCGTCGTGGCATTTGTGAAGATCGCGGCGGCCGGAGTCGTGAGACCGATCGCAACCGCATTGATGGTTCCACCCGCGAGCGTCACGTTGCCACTCGAGAGGTTTGTAACGAGAGAATTTGTCGAGAAGAAATTCGTGGATGTGGTGTTCGTGCCCGTGGCATTCGTCCACGTGATGTTGGTCGGGTTGAATGAACCGGCTGTGAGGTTCGTGAAAGCTCCGTCAACCGCGAAGAGGCGGTTGCCGGTGGCGTTGTTAAAGTTGAGAGTTCCGACCGTGCTCGATCCGGCCGCGAAATTACCCGTGAGTGTGAGATTTGATCCCGTGGCAGATGTGAAGGTCGCCGTCTGCAATCCCGTCGTTCCCGTGACAGTGAGGTTCGAGATCGTTGCACCTCCGTAGAGCGTCAACGATGAGGTTGCGATCGAACCGCGGTTCGTGACGGAGAGAAGGGTGTCAGCTTCTGGTGTAGCTGCCTGACAGTTTGTTCCGTTCGAGAGACACACCGTTGTGTCGTTGATGCGGGTATCAGACGGAAGGCGTGCGTATGACAGGACGGCGAGATTTGAGGTCGTGGCGAACGAGGAGACGAGCGTCGTGAAGGTTCCGGACGTCGCGCGGAAGTTGGTGCCCGTTGCGGAGGTAAATGACAACGATGTGATATTCGAGACACCGATCGTTTCGCTTGTTGCACCAAAGCTTGTCGCGAAGAGGCTCGTCGATGTTGCGTTCGTCGACGTCGTGTTGGTGAAGACTGAAGCGGCTGGAGTTGTAAGGCCAATCGTGACTCCGTTGATCGTTCCACCGGAGAGCGTGACGTTTCCAGAGCTCAAGTTCGTCACGGTTCCGTTGGTGACGAGTGCCGTCGTGGCAAAGAGATTCGTGCTCGTCGTGTTCGTTCCTGTGGCATTCGTCCACGTGATGTTGGTCGGCGAGAAGTTCGAGGCGGATAAGTTCGTAAACGCACCATCAACGGCGAAGAGACGGTTACCCGTGGCATACGAGTAGTTCAGCGTGCCGACCGTGGAAGAACCTGCGGAGAAGTTACCCGTGAGCGTGAGGTTCGAGCCTGTTGCGGAGGTGAACGTTGCCGTCTGAAGATCCGTCGTTCCCGTCACCGTCAGGTTCGAGATCGTCGCGCCTCCATACAACGTCAACGATGACGTCGCGATAGAACCGCGGTTGGTAACGCTCAAGAGTGTGTCCGCTTCTGCAACAACCGCCTGACAGTTTGTGCCGTTTGAGAGACAGACCGTTGTGTCGTTGATGCGGGTGTCGGATGGGAGGCGGGCGTATGACAGAACCGCGAGATTCGACGTTGTCGCGAAGGAGCTGACGAGCGTCGTGAACGTTCCAGACGTTGCACGGAAGTCGGTACCGGTTGCGGAGGTGAACGAGAGAGAGGTGATCGTCGAGACTCCAATGTTCTCACTTGTCGCGCCGAAACTCGTGGCGAAGAGGCCCGTTGAGGTTGCGTTTGTCGAGGTTGTGTTCGTGAACACAGAAGCTGCAGGCGTCGTGAGACCAATCGTGACTCCGTTGATCGTACCGCCGGACAACGTCACGTTCCCGGATGAGAGGTTTGTGACGGTTCCATTCGTGACGAGAGCCGTTGTCGCAAAGAAATTCGTGGACGTTGTGTTTGTTCCTGTCGCGTTGGTCCACGTGATGTTCGTGGGGGCGATCGTTGTGACCGTAAAGTTCGTGGCAGACAAATTCGTGGCGAAGAGATTCGTCGCCGTCGCGTTCGTCATCGTTGAACTTGAGAAGAAGCCGTTCCAGCGCTGGGAAGCGGAGCCGAGCGTGAGGATTCCATCGGTCGCAGGAAGAAGGTTGGTCTGGACAGAACCAGTCAATCCAAGATTCGTCGCGCTCGCATTGGTAAAGACACCCGTTGACGGTGAGCTTGCTCCGATCGTCGTTCCGTTGATTGTTCCACCGGAGAGCGTGACGTTTCCGCTTGTGAGGTTCGTAACAAGAGAATTTGTTGAGAAGAAATTCGTTGAGGTCGTGTTCGTTCCTGTGGCATTCGTCCACGTAATGTTCGTCGGGTTGAAGGAACCAGCTGTGAGATTCGTGAAAGCTCCGTCAACCGCGAAGATGCGATTTCCGGTGGCGTTTGAGAAGTTGAGCGTGGAGACGGTTGAGGAACCGGCCGCGAAATTACCCGTGAGTGTCAGGTTCGAACCTGTCGCAGAGGTGAAGGTAGCGGTCTGGAGGCCGGCTGTTCCTGTAACCGTGAGGTTTGAAATCGTTGCACCGCCGTACAATGTAAGCGAAGAGGTTGCGATGGAGCCGCGGTTGGTGACGGAAAGGAGAGTGTCGGATTCTGCAAGAGCCTGACAGTTGGTGCCATTCTCGAGACAGACGGATTGACCTCCGACGACGACATCCGTACCAAAGTATCCATTGCGAAATTGAGCGGTTGGGCGGCCAATGTCACCGACATTGTTTTGCAAGAAGGGAACGACGCTTCCGACAATGTACGTTCCCGTCGCGCCTTCAAACCCTTGATTTTGTAGGTTTGCCTCCGTTTCCCACGAAGGAGTAATGATCAACATCGGGAAAGTGCCGAGGGTTGAAGATACGGCATAGATCGAATAAGAGCTGTCTTCAAACGGCCCAGAGCACACCGTGCCGCTTGGGTTTGTAGCGGATCCCCCCACGGTCTGACAAAGGCCCCAAGCGGATACTGTACTCGTTGAATGGATCTGGGCGACAGATGCAAAGCCTCCGAAATTTCCAAAGGCATGTGAGCCGTTCAGCTGCATGGCCGAGGCAGTAATCTGCGAGATCCCAGAACCGATTCTGTCTACGATGAAACCGGCTGTTGCCGTTGTGTTTCCACCCATCAACACATCAAACGTCGAGGTCGATTGATAGATAACGCCGTTCGTTTGATTAAACTGCCACGTTGAAGACGTGATAGCGCCAGATGCCGGACAGTTTGTGCCGTTCGCGAGACAGACGGATGATCCGCCAACCATGAGACTCGTAGCCAAACTCAAATTGGTTCCTGTCGCATTCGTGAAATTGAACGTCGTGACTGTTGAAGAACCGGCGGCAAACGTCGATGAGAGCGAGAGGTGAGATCCTGTCGCGTTCGTAAAGCTGAGGATGGCGAGATTCGAGAGGCCAATCACACCGAGGCTTGTTGAGGTTGCGTTCGTTGACGTCGTATTCGTGAAGACAGCGGCCGCGGGAGTCGTGAGGCCGATCGTCGTTCCGTTGATGGTACCTCCTGTCAGCGTCACATTGCTGCTCGAAAGATTCGTGATCGTTCCGTTGGTCACGAGCGCGGTCGTTGCGAACAAGTTCGTTGACGTTGTATTTGTTCCCGTCGCATTGGTCCACGTGATGTTGGTCGGAGCAATCGTCGTAACGGTGAAGTTTGTTGCGCCGAGGTTCGCTGCGAAGAGATTCGTCGCGGTTGCATTCGTCATCGTCGAGCTCGAGAAGAAACCGTTCCATCGGAGAGCTGCAGAGCCGAGACTCAATGCACCATCGAGAGCAGGATTCAGATTCGTCGTTACGGAACCGGACACAGCGAGATTTGTCGCTGTGGCATTCGTGAAAACTGCGGCGGCGGCAGATGTGAGGCCGATCGTCGTTCCATTTATTGTGCCTCCGGACAACGTCACGTTTCCGCTCGTGAGGTTTGTAATGAGAGAATTCGTCGAGAAAAAGTTGGTTGACGTTGTATTTGTTCCCGTCGCATTGGTCCACGTGATGTTCGTCGGATTGAGCGAGCCAACAGCCAAGTTCGTAAACGCTCCATCAACCGCGAAGAGACGGTTGCCGGTCGCGTTTGAGAAGTTCAGCGTGGAGACGGTTGAGGAACCGGCTGAGAAGTTTCCAGTGAGCGTGAGATTGGAACCGGTTGCGCTTGTAAACGTCGCCGTCTGGAGACCCGTCGTTCCAGTCACCGTCAAGTTCGAGATTGTCGCGCCTCCATAGAGCGTCAACGATGAGGTTGCGATCGAACCACGATTCGTGACGGAAAGAAGCGTATCCGCTTCTGGTGTCGCTGCCTGACAGTTCGTGCCATTGGAAAGACAGACGGTTGTGTCGTTAATGCGAGTATCAGACGGGAGACGCGCGTAGCTCAGAACCGTGAGGTTGGAGGTTGTGGCGAACGAGCTGACGAGCGTTGAGAAGGTACCGGAGGTTGCACTGAAGTTGGTACCGGTTGCGGAGGTGAAAGACAACGAGGTGATCGTCGCACCTCCGATATTGGCATTCGTGGCACCGAGAATCGTTGCGAACAAGCCGGTCGAAGTGGCGTTCGTGCTTGTGACGTTCGTGAAGATCGCGGCGGCCGGAGTTGTGAGACCGATCGTGACTCCATTGATTGTTCCGCCGGAGAGCGCAACGTTTCCTGACGAGAGGTTTGTGATCGTACCGTTTGTCACGAGAGCCGTTGTTGCGAAGAGGTTCGTGGACGTTGTGTTGGTACCGGTAGCGTTGGTCCAGGTGATATTGGTCGGAGAGAAATTGCTTGCGGACAAGTTTGTGAAGACACCATCAACTGCGAAGAGTCGGTTGCCAGTTGCGTAGGAGAAGTTCAGCGTGCCGATCGTGCTCGATCCGGCGGTAAAGTTACCAGTAAGTGTCAGGTTCGTACCGGTTGCGGAGGTGAAGGTCGCAGTCTGGAGACCGGTCGTTCCAGTGACTGTGAGGTTCGAAATGGTCGCACCGCCGTAGAGGGTGAGAGATGAGGTCGCGATCGATCCGCGGTTGGTCACCGTAAGCAATGTGTCGGACTCCGAGAATGCCTGACAGTTCGTGCCGTTTGAGAGACAGACGGACGTATTGTTAATCAACGTGTCAGATGGGAGACGAGCGTAGGTCAGCACGGCGAGGTTCGACGAAGTCGTGAATGTACTCACGAGTGTCGAGAATGTTCCGGAGGTTGCACTAAAGTTGCTGCCGGTTGCGGAGGTGAATGAGAGTGACGTGATTGTGCCGTTGGTATTGCGGAAATGTGTCGCGAAGAGATTTGTTGACGTCGTGTTTGTCCCCGTCGCATTGGTCCAGATAAGATCTGCTACGGTCAAAGGAGCCGTCAGTGTGAGATTTTGGATGACGGCGTTTGTCGCACCGAAACTCGTCGCAAAGAATGCGGTTGAAGTAGCAGCTGTGAAAATAGCCGCAGCAGGCGTCGTGAGACCAATCGTGACACCGTTGATCGTTCCTCCTGTAAGCGTCACGTTTCCACTTGAGAAATTCGTTGCCGTTCCATTCGTAGTGAAGAAATGCGTTGTTGTCGCGTTCGTCGATGTCAGGAAATCAAATGCACCATTTGTTGCACGAAGATTCGTCGCAAAGAGATGCGTTGATGTCGTGTTTGTACCGGTTGCGTTGGTCCACGTGAGATTGGTTGGTGAGAAGTTACTTGCTGAAATATTCGTGAAGACGCCGTCGGTTGCGAAGATGCGATTTCCTGTGGCGTTGTTGAAGTTGAGCGTGGTTACCGTGCTCGATCCAGCGGAGAAATTGCCAGTAAGAGCAAGATTCACACCTGTCGCAGATGTAAATGTCGCCGTCTGCAATCCCGTCGTTCCAGTGACGGTGAGGTTCGAGATTGTTGCGCCTCCATAGAGCGTCAACGATGAAGTTGCGATGGAACCGCGATTCGTAACGGAGAGAAGGGTGTCAGCTTCTGGTGTAGCTGCCTGACAGTTTGTTCCGTTCGAGAGACAAACAGTCGTGTCGTTGATGCGAGTATCAGATGGAAGACGGGCGTAGCTCAGAACGGCGAGGTTTGAGGTTGTGGCAAAGGAAGAAACGAGTGTTGAGAAGGTACCGGAGGTTGCACTGAAGTTGGTACCGGTCGCGGAGGTGAAAGACAACGAAGTGATTGTTGCACCTCCGATATTGGCATTCGTAGCCCCGAAAATCGTCGCAAAGAGACCGGTCGAAGTAGCATTGGTCGAGGTCGTGTTGGTGAAGATCGCAGCAGCAGGTGTGGTCAAACCGATTGTGACGCCGTTGATCGTGCCCCCAGAGAGCGTGGCATTACCTGAGTTCAAATTCGTAATGGTTCCGTTGGTGACGAGAGCCGTTGTCGCAAAGAGATTCGTGCTTGTGGTGTTTGTTCCCGTCGCATTCGTCCAGGTGATGTTGGTCGGAGAGAAGTTCGAGGCGGACAAGTTCGTAAACACACCGTCAACGGCGAAGAGACGGTTGCCCGTGGCGTATGAGAAGTCGAGCGTGCCGACCGTGCTCGATCCAGCGGCGAAGTTTCCAGTGAGCGTGAGATTCGAACCTGTTGCGGAGCTGAACGTTGCCGTCTGGAGGTCAGTCGTTCCAGTGACTGTGAGGTTCGAAATGGTCGCACCGCCATACAGCGTGATGGAAGATGTCGCGATGGAACCACGGTTCGTTACGGAGAGAAGAGTGTCTGCTTCTGCAACAGCAGACGGACAGTTGGTGCTATCCGAGAGACAGACCGTCGTGTTGTTGATGCGGGTGTCGGACGGGAGGCGAGCGTAGGAAGAAACGAAGAGGTTTGATGTTGATGCGTACGTCGCGGTGAGGTTTGAAATTGTTCCTGAGGTCGCGAGGAAGTTCGTGCCCGTGGCGGAGGTAAAGGAGAGAGACGTGATCGTACCGTTCGTCGCGCGAAGATTCGTCGCGAAGAGATGCGTCGATGTCGTGTTCGTGCCTGTGGCGTTGGTCCAAACGAGATTGCTTAGTGTGAGAGGAGCGGTGAGTGTCAAGTTTGCGATCGTTGCATCAGTGGCGCCGAAACTTGTCGCGAAGAAGGCCGATGAGGTCGCACTCGTGAAGACAGCGGCGGCAGGTGTTGAAAGACCAATCGTGACGCCGTTGATTGTTCCGCCCGTGAGCGTCACGTTACCGGAAGAAAGATTCGTGACCGTTCCGTTGCTGGTAAAGGAGAACGTGGTTGTGGCGTTCGTCGCGTTCAAGAAATCCACAGTTCCGTTTGTTGCACGGAAGTTTGTCGCGAAGAGATGGGTTGAGGTTGTGTTGGTGCCGGTGGCGTTGGTCCAGGTGAGGTTCGTTGGGCTTAAATTGCTTGCGGAAATGTTCGTAAAGATACCATCCGTTGCGAAGATACGAGCGCCCGTTGCATTCGTGAAATTGAGTGTTCCGACGGTGGAAGAGCCGGCGGAGAAATTGCCGGTGAGCGTCAGGTTTGAGCCCGTGGCGGACGTGAACGTTGCGGTCTGGAGACCCGTTGTGCCGGTGACGGTCAAATTCGAAATCGTGGCTCCTCCATATAAGGTGAGAGAAGAGGTGGCGATCGAGCCACGGTTTGTGACGGAAAGAAGCGTATCGGCTTCTGCAACAGCCGCCTGACAGTTCGTGCCGTTCGAGAGACAAACAGTCGTATCGTTAATGCGAGTATCAGACGGGAGGCGCGCGTAGGAGAGAACCGCGAGGTTCGACGTTGTCGCGAATGAGGAGACGAGTGTCGAGAAGGTTCCAGAAGTCGCACTGAAATTGGTTCCGGTTGCGCTCGTGAAAGAGAGTGACGTGATCGTTGCAGCTGCGATATTCGCATTCGTCGCACCAAGAATCGTTGCGAAGAGACCTGTCGATGTTGCATTGGTCGACGTCGTGTTTGTGAAGACCGAAGCGGCTGGAGTCGTGAGACCGATCGTCACACCGTTGATGGTTCCGCCTGTGAGCGTAACGTTTCCTGAGCTCAAATTCGTGACGGTGCCATTCGTGACGAGAGCTGTTGTCGCAAAGAGGTTCGTCGAAGTTGTGTTTGTTCCCGTTGCGTTGGTCCACGTGATGTTGGTCGGCGAGAAGTTCGTAGCGGACAAATTCGTGAAGGCACCGTCGACGGCGAAGAGACGGTTGCCCGTGGCGTAGGAAAAGTTGAGCGTGCCGACGGTTGAAGAACCGGCGGAGAAGTTACCGGTCAAGGAAAGATTGGAACCGGTTGCAGATGTGAATGTTGTGTTTTGGAGACCTGCAGTTCCAGTGACGGTAAGATTCGAGATTGTCGCGCCTCCGTAGAGTGTCAACGATGACGTCGCGATCGAGCCACGGTTGGTGACGGTGAGGAGAGTGTCGGATTCACTAAATGTCTGACAGTTTGTTCCGTTCGAGAGACACACGGCTGTATCGTTGATACGGGTGTCGCTCGGGAGACGGGCGTAGGATGTAACGGCGAGATTGGATGAGGTTGCGTATGTTGCGAAAATCGATGTCGAGGTGACATTCGTTGTTGTTGCATTCGTGAAGATCGCGGCAGCCGGAGTCGTGAGACCGATCGTTGTTCCGTTGATTGTTCCGCCGGTCAAAATGACGTTGCCGCTTGAAAGATTTGTCACCGTCCCGTTTGTGATCAGCGCGTTCGTTGCGAAGAGATTCGTCGAGGTTGTGTTGGTTCCCGTTGCATTGGTCCACGTAATGTTGGTGGGCGACAAATTGCTAATACTTAAGTTTGTGAAGACACCATCGGTTGCGAAGATGCGGTTGCCTGTCGCGTTTGTGAAATTGAGCGCGCCGACCGTTGAAGATCCGGCGGCGAAACTTCCCGTGAGAACAAGCGTAGAACCTGTCGCGTTCACAAACGTTGCGTTCGGAAGAACGATATCCGAAGCTGTGATCGTGATGGATGCGCCCGGACGTGAGATGAGTCCGTCACCATAGCTTGTGTTTGCCGCAACGAAAGCTCCATTCGAGTAGACGGAAGAGACGACACCGAGATTGCCTTGGATCAACGCATCATCGCCGTTCAAGCTGAAGGCAGATGGAAGTCCGCCACCATACGTTGAAGTTCCGACGAAGAGGTTTGCGTTCCCAACGCGACCGATCTGGAGCGAGGAGGTCGGTGAAGCAACCTGGAAATAGAACGGTGCGGTTGCCGATGCTGAAGCGCCGATAATAACCGAACGAGTCGTCGTACTCGGACGGATGTAGTCCGATACAGAGTTATCTGCCCAAACACTATCTCCCGAAGATGGCAGACAATTCGTTCCATCTGCGAGACACACCGCTGTATCGTTAATAAGTGTGTTTGATGGGAGTCGTGCAAACGACGAGACAAAGAGATTGGATGTCGTCGTGAACGAGCTGACGAGTGTTGAGAACGTACCAGAGGTTGCACTGAAATTCGTACCGGTCGCGGAAACAAAGGAGAGAGATGTAATCGTCGCACCTCCGATATTCGCATTTGTCGCACCGAGAATCGTCGCAAAGAGACCAGTGGAAGTCGTGTTCGTGAAGATCGCGGCGGCAGGTGTGGTCAAACCGATCGTGACGCCATTGATCGTTCCGCCCGTGAGTGTGACGTTTCCTGACGAGAGGTTCGTGATGGTGCCGTTCGTGACGAGCGCAGTTGTTGCAAAGAGATTTGTGCTCGTCGTGTTCGTCCCTGTCGAATTGGTCCACGTCAGATTCGTCGGCGAGAAATTGCTTGCCGACAAGTTTGTGAAGACGCCGTCAACCGCGAAGAGACGGTTGCCGGTTGCGTAGGAGAAGTTGAGAGTGTCGACAGTTGAGGAACCAGCGGAGAAATTACCGGTGAGTGTCAGGTTCGAACCTGTTGCGCTGGTAAACGTTGCCGTCTGAAGACCCGTGGTTCCCGTCACCGTCAGGTTCGAAATCGTCGCACCGCCGTAGAGCGTGATGGAAGACGTCGCGATGGAGCCGCGATTCGTGACTGAGAGCAACGTGTCAGTTTCTGGTGTAGCCGCCTGACAGTTTGTTCCGTTCGAGAGACAAACAGTCGTATCGTTGATGCGAGTATCGGATGGAAGACGGGCGTAGCTCAGAACCGCGAGATTTGAAGTTGTAGCGAATCCACTCACGAGTGTTGAGAACGTGCCGCTTGTCGCGCTGAAGTTCGTACCGGTTGCGGAGGTGAACGAAAGAGAGATGATCGTTGCAACTCCGAGGTTCGCATTGGTGGCTCCAAGAGACGAAGCAAAGATTCCGGTTGATGTAACGTTCGTAGATGTGACGTTCGCGAAAATCGCAGCGGCAGGCGTGGTCAAACCAATCGTCACGCCATTGATTGTTCCACCGCTCAGGGTGACGTTTCCAGAACTGAGGTTCGTCACGGTGCCGTTCGTAACCAACGCCGTTGTTGCGAAAAGATTCGTGCTTGTGGTGTTTGTGCCTGTGGCGTTGGTCCACGTAATGTTTGTCGGCGAAAAGTTGCTCGCAGACAAATTCGTGAAGACACCGTCAACCGCGAAGAGACGGTTGCCTGTTGCGTAGCTGTAGTTCAGTGTACCGACGGTGCTGGATCCAGCAGAGAAATTACCAGTGAGTGTGAGATTCGATCCCGTTGCCGAGGTGAACGTTGCCGTCTGAAGATCCGTTGTTCCCGTCACCGTCAGGTTCGAGATGGTGGCACCTCCGTAGAGGGTCAACGATGATGTCGCGATAGAACCGCGGTTGGTGACGGAGAGAAGGGTATCCGCTTCTGCAACAGCCGCCTGACAATTCGTACCATTCGAAAGACACACCGTCGTATCGTTGATACGCGTATCAGATGGGAGACGCGCGTAGGAAGATACGAAGAGGTTTGAGGTTGTCGTGAAAGAAGAGACGAGCGTCGAGAATGTGCCGGATGTTGCGTTGAAGTTTGTGCCTGTTGCAGAGATGAAGGAGAGAGACGTTACGCTGGCGACTCCAAGATTCGCATTCGTTGCACCAAAGTTCGCGGCAAATAAACCGGTGCTCGTCGCATTCGTTGAGGTGACGTTCGTGAAAATCGCCGCAGCCGGAGTCGTAAGACCGATGGTGACACCATTAATCGTCCCGCCAGAAATCGTAGCGTTTCCGCTGGAAAGATTCGTAATTGTACCGTTCGTGACGAGTGCCGTTGTTGCGAAAAGATTTGTGCTTGTCGTGTTTGTTCCCGTCGCGTTCGTCCACGTGATGTTTGTCGGAGAGAGCGTGTTGGCGGAGAAGTTCGTGGCGGACAAATTTGTGAAGACGCCGTCAATCGCGAAGAGACGGTTGCCGGTGGCATAGCTGTAGTTCAACGTTGAAACGGTCGAGGAACCTGCCGCGAAGTTGCCTGTAAGCGTCAGATTCGTACCGGTTGCGGATGTGAACGTTGCTGTCTGAAGATCCGTCGTGCCGGTGACCGTGAGGTTTGAGATCGTCGCAGTTCCTGTAACGGTCAGGTTCGAAACGGTGGCGCCTCCATACAAGGTAAGGGAAGATGTCGCGATGGAACCGCGGTTGGTGACGGTGAGGAGGGTGTCCGCTTCCGCGCCTGTCTGACAGTTCGTCCCATCCGAAAGACAAACCGTCGTGTTGTTGATACGTGTATCGCTTGGCAGACGCGCATACGTTGCAACGAAAAGATTTGACGTTGTGGTAAATGAAGCGACGAGCGTCGAGAACGTTCCACTTGTCGCGCTGAAGTTCGTGCCCGTTGCCGAGATGAACGATAACGATGTAACCGTCGCAACTCCGAGATTCGCATTTGTTGCACCAAGAGATGCGGCAAAGATTCCGGTTGACGTTACATTCGTCGATGTGACGTTTGTGAAGATCGCAGCAGCCGGAGTTGTAAGGCCAATCGTCACGCCGTTGATCGTGCCCCCAGACAACGTGACGTTTCCAGAAGAAAGATTCGTCACGGTACCGTTCGTCACGAGAGCGTTTGTTGCAAAAAGATTCGTGGACGTTGTGTTCGTTCCCGTTGCATTTGTCCACGTCAGATTTGTCGGCGAGAAGTTGCTCGCGGACAGGTTCGTAAAGACACCGTCGACTGCGAAGAGGCGGTTGCCGGTAGCGTACGAGAAATTGAGCGTGCCGACGGTTGAAGAACCAGCGGAGAAATTGCCTGTCAGTGTGAGGTTCGAACCTGTTGCTGATGTGAATGTCGCGGTCTGGAGGCCTGTCGTTCCCGTGACCGTCAGGTTCGAGATGGTGGCGCCTCCATATAACGTGAGAGAAGATGTTGCGATCGAACCGCGGTTCGTCACGGAGAGAAGCGTGTCGGCTTCAGCGACCGCAGCCTGACAGTTGGTCCCGTTCGAGAGACAAACGGTCGTGTTGTTGATCAAGGTATCGGACGGGAGACGAGCGTATGAAGCAATGAAAAGATTGGATGATGTTGCGAACGAGGAGACCAGGGTTGAGAAGGTTCCGGACGTCGCGCGGAAATCTGTGCCCGTTGCGGAGGTGAATGAAAGAGACGTGATCGTTCCTGATCCAATCGTACCGTTCGTCGCGCGGAAGTTCGCCGCAAAGAGGTGCGTGGACGTTGTATTGGTTCCCGTCGCATTCGTCCACACGAGATCCGTAATCGTGAGCGGAGCGGTCAACGTCAAATTCTGGATGATTGCATCAGTGGCGCCGAAACTTGTCGCGAAGAATGCAGATGAAGTTGCGCTCGTGAAGACTGCAGCCGCCGGGGTCGAAAGACCAATCGTCACTCCGTTGATCGTGCCGCCCGTGAGCGTCGCGTTTCCGCTGGAAAGATTCGTGACCGTTCCGTTGCTCGTAAACGAGAATGTCGTTGTTCCGTTCGTCGCGTTCAAGAAATCGACAGTGCCGTTGGTTGCGCGAAGGTTCGTCGCAAAGAGATGCGTCGAGGTGGTGTTTGTTCCCGTGGCGCTGGTCCAGGTGAGATTGGTTGGCGAAAAATTGCTGGCGGAAATGTTTGTGAAAACACCGTCTGTCGCGAATACACGGTTGCCGGTGGCGTTATTGAAATTGAGTGTTCCGACAGTGGACGATCCAGCAGCAAAGTTACCGGTGAGCGTGAGGTTGGAACCGGTGGCGCTGGTAAACGTTGCGGTCTGGAGACCCGTTGTGCCAGTCACCGTCAGATTCGAGATCGTTGCACCGCCGTAGAACGTCACGGAGGACGTTGCGATAGAACCACGGTTCGTGACGGAGAGGAGTGTGTCGGCTTCTGGAACAGTGGTCGGACAGTTCGTGCTGTCGGAAAGACAAACCGTGGTGTTGTTAATTCGCGTATCGGATGGCAGACGCGCATAAGAAGAAACGAACAGGTTCGACGTGGAGGCATACGTCGCGTTGAGATCTGAAATCGTTCCGCTCGTCGCGCGGAAATCCGTACCCGTGGCAGAGGTGAACGCGAGTGACGTGATTGTCCCGTTTCCAATCGTTCCGTTTGTGGCAAAGAAATTTGTCGCAAACAAATGCGTCGACGTGGTGTTCGTTCCTGTCGCGTTGGTCCACACGATTCCGGAAAGACTCAACGCGGACGTGAGTGAGAGACTCCCGATCGTCGCGTTTGTCGCACTGAACGTGCTCGCAAACAGATTCGTTGAGGTCGCATTCGTGCTCGTGACATTTCCGAATACGCCGTTGAAACGGAGCGAACCGGAACCGAGAGAGAGACCGATGTCCGATGACGGAGTGATGAATCCACCCGATGCAAAGAGCGTGAGGTTGCCATCCGTCTTCGAGATCAACCCGTCGCTGAACGAGGTGCCCGTTCCGGCAACGAATGCGCCGTTCGTATACACGCTCGTCGCAGAACCGATGTTGCCTTGAACAAAGACGTCATCGCCATTCACAGAGAAGCCTGCGTTCAAACCGCCACCGTATGTCGATGAACCGACGAACAAATTCGCGTTTCCCGTGCGACCAATCTGGAGCGATGACGTTACGGGCTGGGCATCAAAATAAAACGGGGCTGTGGCCGAGGCGGTTGAGCCGAGTACGACATCGCGCGTCGCCGTGACGGGACGGACGAATTCCGAAACCGAGTTGTCGAACCACAGGCTGTCACCGCCGCTCGACGGTAAACAATTGCTGCCATCCGCAAGACAGATCAGCGTGTCGTTGATGCGGGTGTTGGATGGCAATCGCGCGATCGTCGTCACGTTCAAGAACGTCGACGTCGTGTTCGTGCCCGTCGCATTGGTCCACGTGAGACCATCGGCTGCAAGCGGATTCGTGATCGTGAGTGACGTGAAGTACCCGTTCGTCCCGTACAAATTTTGCACATTCACGTTCGTCCCCGTCGCGTTGACGAATGAAAGGCCGCTTGAGAAGGCAAAGGCGCCCGTCGATGTACCGCCTGCAAACTGAATAGCGTTCGTCGTGACACTTCCGGCATCGGTGATTTGCTGGAATGTGCTCGTCACGGTTCCCTGGCGCAAATTTCTCCATGTGCCACTGATACCGTCGTAATAATTTAAATTGCCGTTCGTTGTGTCGTAGTACATCCGGCCACCCGTTGCGGACGAAGGCACTGTTCCCAGTGAATTGATCCCACCGGCCGTGTACGCATACGGAATCGAATTGACCTGAATACGTGGCGACATTTCGCCATCGCTTTCAACTTCCACGGTGAAATAGAGCGGCTGATTGAAATCGAGAGATGCCGGGAATGTCGTGGAAGCGCCAAGATTTGCGGAAACGAATCCATCGCTCACGACGATCGTCTGCGTTTCTGACCACAGCGACGAACCCCCCGAAGCAGCGTTGTACAACCGGAATGTCAGATCGAACGTGCCCGTTTGTGCCGTGCCGGAAGAGTTCTTGAGCCGACCCTGGTACCCAATCGTGGACGGAATGGCGGCGTCGACCTCTTTTGGCTCAAACAAGAGAAAACCAAACGCCAATGCACTCACCGTGAAGATCAGGGCGAGTACGTTGATAAACGGGTGAAGTGCCACCCGATGGCGTTTAGTTTTGTTCATGGACGAACGAAAGGGCTGGCGCGGCCAAACAATGGCGTTCGCGCGTACGCGCTATATACGCACGTACAATAGGTATTATAGTTTTTCTCTAAAGTTAGCTGAAATTTTGATATTTATGCCTCGTTTTTTATAAGTATTTGAAGCATTTTTGCTTAAAAAAGAAACCGCTATTTCAGCGGCTTCCTTGGGGATAAACTGTGTACTCTCCCTAAACGTTCTTTTCGATCTGTTTAATCTTCTTTTTGATGCAGGCTTCTGCAGCCTTCAAGTCGGTTTTTAACTTCTTCAAAATCTTACCTTCTTCTAGCGTCAATTCCCGTTTCGACTTGGTCTTTTCAAGAAGCTTGATCTGATCCTGAATATCATCCTTCAGGAGATCAAACGCGGCATGCAAGGCTTCTTGAGCGCCATGCACATCCTTGCTCAGCTTCTTGGTGAGGAGAAGATAACGCCAGAGCAGGTATCCAAGTGCGAGCAAGAAAAGGAAGTTCAGGAGGATAGGCCAGCTCATGCCCGCGAGCGTTTTTGTAATCCAACCAATCACGTCGAATGGCGGCGCTTTTACGCGAATTGTAATTTTTTCGCTTTCTTCGCTGACATTTCCAAGCGCATCCGCTGCCGTTGCCCATGCCGTGTACGTTCCTCGGACGAGATCGTCTTCGGAAACAAATGTGAATTTACCCTCCTCATCCGTCGTAACCTGCTGACTGTACGGCTGGTTTCCATCTTTTTGGAGCCAAATCGTTACAACAGCGTTCGGATACGATCGTCCTTTCAAGACCAATGTGTCCCCTTCGCTCGCTGTTTTTGGATAATCGGTGATTTCGGGAGCGGAAAGTGCCTGGATACTGAACGAAGCGCTGTCTTCAATGGAGTTTCCAGCTTTATCCACTGCTTTTACGTGCAATGCGTGCGTTCCCGGACTAGTCGGCTGCGTGCGATACAGATGGCTTCCATCGTCTACCCATGCTTCGGAAGTTCCGTCGTCGATGGAAACATCATAATGATCGATCCCCGATCCGGAATCCGTAGCCTCAAACTTGAAAACGCGCGTCGGCTGGCTCTCATCAGATGTTGGACTTTCGGTAATATTGAAGAAATCCGGCTTTACGCTGTCGATATTGAACTGGAAGTGCGCGATCGGACTCCAGCCATTCTTATTCCGAACGCGCAAATGGATGTACCAAATCCCCTCTTTTACGTCTTGATACGTGTAGGATGAAAAAAGTCCGTCTGAACTCGTTCCTGGATCAGAATTTTCGCTTTGATCAGCCAAAATATTTACTGCGTCGACACCGGCACCAAGACCCCATTTGAACGTCGCATCATTGGCGGCATACCATTTTGTGGAATCCGAATGCGTCGTTGAGCTGATGTTAGGGGTTCCGGGCTTTCCAGAAACGTCTGCCGGTGGTTTTTCGGGTTCAGGCGTTCCTCCGTCCCCGATCGTAAACGTTGCCGTTCCCAAACCCGTCAAAATGTTGGTTCCTTCTCCATCATTGGCCAAAATAGAGCCACTCGTGAACCGAACGACGCCTGTTCCTTCTGCCTTCGCCTTAAATGTCAGACTGATGATGCGCCCCGCACCGCCTTTATACCCAGGATTGAATGTGACGCCCTCAAAATTCGCTCGTCCACCAGAAAATGAGGGCTCTTGGACCCATAGGCTCACAACCGAGCTTCCTTTTCCAAGACCTGTCAGCTCCAAAACGTCTGTCGGATACGAAATGCTTCCGGAATAGGCATTTGCCGCTTGATCCGGCGTTGAAACCATCACGTTGATCGTAAAGGTCTTTCCGACGGCGTATGCACCGGTTGCCGGAGAAAAATACAACGTGGCGGCTTCTGCAGCAGAAGCAGAAGCGATCCACGCACCAAAAACAAAAAACAAAACACCTGCCGCGCGAATCACATCACGCGAAAAGAATGAAACGATACGATCTGCGATTTTTATCATTGCGTTACCGGCGGAAACGGATGCGTTTTCCGTACACGATCGCGAGCATCACGATCACCACAAGAAGTATACCCAAAATTGCGACGAGATCATAGATCGGATCACGTGCTTCTGCTGGTGCCACACGTTCGATCCGTTCGTTTCCTGCACGATCAATTGCTTTCACGAATGCGGAACGCGTCGGATCTTGGCCGCGGAGCACGTACGGACTCTCGCTCGGAATCCACGGACCGCGTCCCCATGCGTATTCCTCACTGACTTCATATCCTGAAATACCGGATG
Organism: Patescibacteria group bacterium; assembly: GCA_041660225.1. Taxonomy (GTDB): domain Bacteria; phylum Patescibacteriota; class Patescibacteriia; order 2-12-FULL-60-25; family 2-12-FULL-60-25; genus JBAZWV01. Next base: position 454,737 of record JBAZWV010000001.1, read on the forward strand.
CTTTGTCCTGTGTTGCAAACGACAAGAACCACTTCCCATCAAAAATGGATGCGTCGCGTGACATGTGCGGCACAAACGATTCAGGCGCATCCGTATCCGAAATTGCCGTCACCGGCAGCGAAGGCGTTATCACGTCTTGCGACACGCGGACCGATGTAAATGTCACGGAGAGCGGCGTCTGTGTTCCTTCTCCGTCGTTTCGGAGCGTTCGTGCGTTTTCGATGCTGATCACTCCTTGTCCTTCTTGCTTTGCATGAAAGACAAACGAAACAACGAGACCTTTCGGGAATTGATACCCGCCCGGAATAATGCCGGAAAATGTCACCGGTGAAGTAGATTTTGTCGGACGCTCAACCCAAAAATTCACGATAGAATTTCCATCACGCACCTCTTCAAGTTCAAGTATTTCCGAGGAAAACTGCACCTTTCCTTCAAGAGCGTTGATGTCCTCGCTTTGTGTATCAAGAAAGACGCTCACCTCGAAACGTTCGTTCGGCTTGATCTGAATCTGACTTGGCTCGGTGTACAAAACAGTCGCATGCGAGGCGAGCGGCATTCCAAGGAGAAACGCAATGACAAGAAGACGTGCGAGGCGATGCATACAAAGAAAATTACCCGGTCCAGTAATAGGCCATGATACTAAAGTCGATCAGATCAACTTTTCCGTCACCGTTCAACCGTTCGAGTTCCGTCGGAATAAATGTCGTTCCGAGCGTTCGTTTGTACCAAAAGGCGGCGATGGAAAAATCCACGAGGTTCACACGTCCATCACAATTCAAATCCGCTTTCGAACATTTCGGTTTTGGTTTTCCTTGTCCGGTTTCATTCACTTCAAATCCCACCGCGAGACTGAACCCGCTCACCGTTCCGTTTAGCGCGGATTTTGACTTGGTCGTATGCGATCCATTTTCAATCACGCCGGTATTAAAGGCGTAGAGATAGACACCATCACCCTCAGCATCCGTTTTCACGAAGACCGGTTCGGAGTTCACCTGGATCGTCACTTCTGAATCAGGCGCCGTTTGTCCAAAAATTGCCACGCTCTCTCCCCGTTTCACGACGTCTTTATCGACCGCGATGGTTGGTGCAATAAAAATACCACTGATCGTCGCAATGGTTCCGGACGTTACCGAGATCGGAAAGGCAAAAATAGCCGAACGGATGCTCTTGCTGTCTTCCGCATACAACCCAAACGTATAACTTCCGGCCTGTAGACCTGTTATCTTCGCTAAAAATTTGCCGTCCGGACCGGCAATCGTCGTAAGAGCGATCTGCCCGTCTTTCAAAAGGACGATATCGCTCGCCGGATACGCACGTCCTGAAAATTCTGCGCCTGTTGGCGATACCGGTGGCGCTCCTCCTCCCCCACCCCCTCCACCGCCCCCGCCTCCACCCCCACCCCCTCCACCGCCTCCACATGCATTCGTCGTACATGACGCTGAGCACGTTGCGGGACACGTAGCGTTACTCGCACCGTTATCACACGTTTCTCCGCTCTCAATCACGCCATTTCCACACACAGGAGCAGGTGTAGGATCGGTATCATTGATGGGAACGCCGCTTCGTAGCGAATAATTCGTGCTTTCTCCGAGACCGACGATGGCATCAAGGGATGCCGTCATCAGATAATTTGATGAGCTGATATCTTTTACGGTCGGCGCAAACGAAGTACCAATATTGAGATAATTTGAGCTGGATTGATCAACGGCTAACGCAAAATGAGCGGTGGCAACCCCCAAAATGATCAAAAAAAGAATAAATCCAGACCGCAACATGACGGAAATATAGCATAAAAAACAGCACATCATCCCAACTCGGATACGATGTGCCGTTTTCGCACGATCTGACTCTCAAGCATGGAGAGAACCAGGGTGCGCATTTTGTTTGGATTTTCTTTTCGCTTCAACGTCTACTTTGAAGGTAGATCAAGTTTAAACCATAAAGATGGAAAGATGAAAAAGATCTCAACAAAGCGCAAATACTATTGAATGAAGCTAAATATTTTCTGTGGATATCCTGTGAACTCAAAATATTTCTGTTCTTTCTCAAAAAAATTCTTTTCTTCTCGTTCATTGATGCGATCAGCGACCACAAGAGTCTACATAGAGCTGAGAGAGGCACGTTCGTCCTCAAAGCATAAAGGATTCACATTTGAAGCTGCCTTTGAGCTTAGAGAGGAATGGAGGCAAAAGAAACTGTCCTTGCCTATTGCGGTAGGATAGCCCATCGCAGAGGTAGGTGGGCGCCGCTCCTTCTTTCGTCGCTCTGAGGAGTCAGACGATGAAGCAATCTTGCAGCCTCTGTCTGATGGATCAAGGTTGCTACGCAGAGGCTCACAACGACGAATTGAGAGATAGACGAGAGCTGCGATATGTCTTTCATCTTCTTCCTTCATATATCCCCGCCGCCCCTTCTATCATCCCCATCTCGTCCTCCCTTAACATTGTCATCCGGAACGAAGTCCGGCGCAGTCGAGGGATCTGTTTTTTTCAGAACGGATTTAAACAGATCTCTCCACTCCGCTATCGCTGCGGTCGGGATGACGAGCAGGAGTGACAGACGAAAAAATCTCGATGAACGATATCTCTTATAACGCACGATCCCGGCACATGGCCGGGATCGAGACGTATTTTTGTTTGGCTGTTTTTTCGCTCCAGGGTGGCGGAGGGTTTTTTTGGTCAACTATTCGCGATGGGTGGGTGGGAAAGAATGAAAGAGCGGTACGAATATTTGACTTGATGACATTGTATCTCGATGTTGTTCAATAACAGAATCTTCTCTCGGTTGAGAGAAGATTTAATGTTTCATTGATTGTGGATAAGCTGACGTCATCCGGCCCATACGGCTTCTCCACCGGAAAAAACATATGCCAACGAGATAACGACGATGACGGCAAAGAGGAGTGCGTGCCAGTGCGCCACGTGCTCCAGCCAGTAGACCAAATTGGGTTCGACGCGATGGTCGTCATGCTTCTTCATGCCGACATCATACCAAATAAAAAAATCCCCGATAGAGATCGAGGATGTTACGAGCGACGACGGTTCTTGGGAGTGCTCGCTTCAGGAAGAACGACGCCAGACTTGATGCGTTCATCGGGAGCAAGAATAACTCCCGCACCGCATGTGACTCCGGCACTGATTCGCGCCCTATCACCGACAAAGACACCGAGCTCAACCATCTTTGTATCCGTCTCTTCGTATCGGACGCTCTCCGTCTCAAACGGGGACGCCTCAAGATTCACACCGGATCCCACCAAGGCACCTCGTCCAATAATGGAGTGAGTGATGCGGGTTCCGTAGACGATTTTTGCGCCGGGCAGGAGGATCGAGTGCTTTATCCGACACCCAACCCCCACCATGACACCGTCTCCGATCCAGCACGGACCCGTAATAACAGTGCCTTTTCGGACTTTTACGTCCTTTCCGAAGATAGAAGGCCCGAAAATCTCCGTATTTTCATCACTTTTCAAATCTTCCGCGTTCCGAACATGCACTCTCCCGAAGGTTGCGATGGTTCCATGCGCGCCTTCCATCTTCTCGGAATCTAATTCGGGAAAATGAGCCGGCCACTTGGAAGGATCTTTTTTGCAATCATCCATGAAGCTGAAGAACCGTACCAACGCCTGCCAAGGGTACTCATCCGGTCGAATAAACTCCTCTTCGTACGGCGTCAAATTCTGAAAAATGTCCGCATTCTTAGGGATCATTTTCTTCCTTTCAAACGAACCGAGGCAACTGTATTTCCCTGTGGACAACCTGTCAACAAAAGAAAAAGCCGATCTGTTTCCAGATCGGCGTATGAAGAAGTTTTTTACCGTTTAAGGCGTGCCACCGATGCCACCAGATCCACCAGCCGAAGCGCCACCAGATCCAGCGCCTCCGCCTCCATCGCCTGGAGGAGGCGCTGAAGGAAGAACGGGGACGGCTTGTGTGACTCCGGTGAGACTCGTCGCGACAATCAGGTTTGCCTGATTGTCGTAGGTGAGATCCACATGGAGACCTGCGCCGAGAAACGTCCTGTCGATTCCCAGATTCCGCTCCAGAACACCCGTGATGCTAACCGCATTGAGGACGTCCGCGTAGATGTCTCCCTCCCCCAGATCGAACCAATCGACGAGAGCAAGGGCGTTTTCATCCCAGTACGCGATCGTTGGCCTCGTCAGGATCGTATCGCAGTTATGATTCGCGGTTGCGGACTTCACCACGTAAATGATGTTGTTCGGCGCTTCCACGAGACTTGAGAGAAGAACGTTACCAGGCGTGGTGAAAAGCTCGGTAACGGTTGATCCGTCGATCGCGACTTTGTAGACCTTGCCTGCGAGACGATCGCTCACGAGGATCGAACCGTCTTGCGCGAGCGCGATAGCGTTCGTCGTTCCGGCAAGGAAGTACGAGTCAGCGCTCGCTGGAGTGCTGTTTTGCGCCAGCACGCGACTGCCACCGGAGATGCTCGCGAGTTCCGTGATCATCTGGGTCGCAGGGTCGAACGTCTGGATGTGGATGGGCTCCGCTTCCACGAGATTCCCCGGATCGTTGTTCGCCCCGTTCCATGAACCTGCCGTAAACGTGCGCATCGTCGCGAAGACGAGAACGCCGCTTGGCAGGGCCATGAGCCCGGAAACTCCCAGCGAACCGAGATCGAAATCCGTTCGCGTTTGTGTCGCTATGTTGTACGAAATGAGCGTATTGCTCACGTTCGACACGGCATACACGATTCCGCCGACCGACGCCGTCTTGAGCGCGATGCCCGAGATGAGACGCACGGGACCGCCGTTGATGAGCAGCTGGGTGTTCGGTGGAAGCACGGTGTTGTTCCCGAAGAACGTCGAGAGATCATCCCCTGTGAAGAGATCGACCTGGACGAGATCCCCGGTGCAGTCGCCTTGGAAGATCGAACCGAATGAAATCGGCGCGTTCGTCATGGCACATGTATCGCCGTTCTCGTCCCCCGGTTCAAGAACCGGAAGCGTGGCGACAAGAATGGGAATGTTGTCTGCGGTTTCGAAGGTCGGTTGCTCGGCGACGTACGAAGACGGGCAATAGCCTGCCGGAGGAGCGCCACCCACATCGGGAGCGCCTCCATTTCCGCCGGACCCACCGCCTCCTTCGAACCCGATGCACTGTCCGCCCATGGTCTTGATCTTGCCGTCGAGTTCGACGTGCTTCGAGAGACCTTGTGCGAAGGGCATCCCCTGTCCGAACGTGTGCGGTGCTCCGGGAACGCCCGGTCCTTCCGGCCACACGGGAGGATCAACCGGACTTCCGCCCTGGCCTGATCCGCCGTTTGCTCCGACATTCTCGCTACCGCCAGCTCCGACATTGATGGAATTTCCATTTCCGCCGGACCCGCCGACATTTTTCGTACCACCGGTAGGCGTCTCCTCATCGTCGCAGCTTGCGGCGAAGAGGAAAGACGCCACCGCTAGGATGATGAGCTTTTTCGACACGATTACGTTCTCCTTGTTGTGGCTTCTCCTGAACCATTCAGGTGTGAAGGTACTGATCCGAAGATAGCAAAAAACGGCCGTTTTGTCCAGCCATCCAGGTTATTCCCGGATAAAAGACAGAATGGCCGCAGCGAGTGCGTTCGGATCATGGCGGAAGAGGCTGCGACGCAAAACGTCGCCCTTCACCGGTTCCGTGACTTCGTTTGAAATGAGCGGCCAACGACTGATGCGCTGGAGGTGAACCTTGACCAGATCGTCTTGAACGAGAAACTCTCCTTCTTTCTCATACAACGCGAGAAGTTCGTCCGACGGAACTTCCGTGTTCACAATGATGTTGCGAATCTTTGCCGGATCGCAGTGCGCCTGCACCACGTCTCGAAAATGAGAGACCTTGAAGCCGTCCGTCTGTCCCCGCTTCGTCATCAGATTCACAATGTACGTCAGTCTCCCCTTACTTTCTGCGAGCGCTTCCTTGATGCCGTCCACGAGCAGAATCGGAATCACGCTCGTGTATAAATCGCCGGGACCGAGCACGATGAGATCCGCCGTGCGGATCGCCTCGAGTGCGTCGGGATTCACATCCACGGGCGACGTGAGCTTGCAGTGTCGAATTGCTGCGCGCGGCTCTGTTGCGTTATCGATGGCGTGCTCCCCGTTGATGACTTCTCCGTCTTCAAGATGAACCGTGAGGTCCGTCGCCTGCGTCGTGACAGGGATGATCTTCCCCTGCACGTTCAGAATGCGACACACCTCTGCGATCGCCTTGATCGGGTCTTCGAGAATCGCCGAGAGCGTCGAGATGAGAAGGTTGCCGAGCGGATGGCCGTTCAACGTTCCTTCGCTCATCCGATGCATGAACAATGTGCGCGTCTTGTCTTCCGTTTCAGCGAGCGCAACGATCGCCTGACGCAGATCTCCCGGCGGAAGAACACCGAGCTCGTCGCGCAGCGTTCCGGATGAACCGCCGTTATCCGCCATTGAAATGATTGCCGTCAGATCGACCGCGCACGTGCGCTTGAGTCCGGTCAACACGGTATATGTTCCGGTGCCGCCACCCATCACAACGACGCGTTTCCGTTTTTCTTGATCCATGAGATCTCCTGAACGTACGTCCCCGACACTTCATCGGGATCGGTAATTCACCACAGATCGCCCCTTCCGTCAACGGTTGACGAGGAGACTGTTTCGTGGTTTATTTTGCAAACGGAGGTTCAAGATGTGGGACCCGTACATCATCATTTCCATCGCCATTCTCATCGTGATCCTTCGATACGTTACGCATCGCGCACTGGAGAAGGCGCGGGAACGAAAAAAAAGCGAACGTGACGTGGTCTTTCACCTGCTGCTCCGACAACACCGAATCAGCGAACACGATCTCATCGTGTTCTCGAAGGGCCGGTTCGATGACGAATCTGCACAACGTCTTCTCCAGGACTTGGAAGAAGAGGATCTCATCGAGCAAGCGCCTGATGATTCCAGCATGGAAGATCGCGAAGATCTGCCCGTCCCCTTATATCGTCTCACCGATATCGGGAAGCGCGTCGCCAAGCTCTCCACGCAAGAAGTTATCGGTTAACGTGCCGTTCACACTCTGAGCGGCTTTTTTATATAAAAATGGCATCAGTTGAAGCAATAACTCCTCTTAGGGTTGACAAAATCCCTGTTTTGTGCTATATTTTATCGTCAAAATAAAAAGGTTCTGTGCGCAAAAAGCGCGGAAAGGCTCCCATGTTCCTTCACATGTTCGGCTGTGCCGTATTCTTACTTCTCTGTATCATCGGACTCCTCGTCGGTCAGTACGACGAAATCTACTTCATGCTCGCCGCGCGATACGCGGAGAAAGACAAGGAAAACAAGAATGGCTAAGCCTCTCGGTCCCTTCGAAAAAGCAGCACGCAAGCGTGATCGCCTTCTTGCCCAGGGCAAGATCAAAGAAGCGCACGCTGCGTTCGACGGTCAGATCTTCAGCTTGTTCGTCCAAGGCTGCGTGTCACAATACAGCGGCGATCTCCCGACTCCACCCCGGCAGAGAAGGTCTTCCAAGAAGCCGTAACATTTCGCCGGAGCCATCAATCTGATGCGCTCCGGCCGATTCCCGAAACCAGCAGCATTCCGTTGTTGGTTTCAGAGATCGATCCAACGAACCCTCACAAAGGAGAAACCTCATGCGCTATCCCAGCCCTCGGGCATAGGATCTAAAGACTCAGCGTAGATTATCTACGCCGTCTGCTGATCCGGAAAGTCAGCATGAACAGTACGCGTTCAAACTTTGGCGTCGCCGTCCGTCGTTACACCTACGAGTCGTCGGAGCTCTCGCGAGAGAGTGAGGACACAGGTCCGTTTCACCGGACCGGCTCACAAGGCGTGAGGACAGGCACCTCACTCTCCTCCGAACGGAAGCTTCGACCAAGTGGTGGACAAAAACCTCTTTGGAAGAGCCGGCGGAGAACGGACAACGAAGCAACTTTTCCACTCCTTGTAGAGGTTAAGGACCCTCGGGAAGACGACCCGCGTTGGTGTTCCTACTGCGGGGGCTTGACCGCTTGCCCAGTTTGCAACGGTTGTAGTGGGGCTTGTCACTGCCCGCTGACCGTGGAAGAGCTCTTTGAGGAAAACTTCCAGCGCTTCATCAATATCTTTTAACCGCATCCCAACCGAAAAATCGCATCTCGCGACTTCGGTCTCGGGGTGCGTTTTTTCTTTTAAAACCGCCTTGCTATAGTGCCGTTATGTTCAAAGAATCGACCGGACAACCGAGCGAAAAGAAGGAAACATTCGGGATACCTCAGAAAGACATTGATGAGGTTGTCGATGCAGAAATCGAACGGCTTCACGGTTCCAATTTTAAGAATAAGAATGCCTCCGAACTCAGCTCATGTGAACAGCGAATTGTCGCACACCATTTTGGTGTTGAACTCTCACATGTTCTCCCTAGCAAGCTTGGCAATTGGAAGATTGAACTAGAAGAACCAAAAGGAGGGAGAACAATCGATATCTACATAGAAGAAGATGATGTAAATCCCGATCGTGGAACGGTTCTCCTCTACGTCACAGCAAATGAACGAGGGAATGCTGAAGATATGTGGAAGGACCGTGTGATATTACAGGCATCACCCGATCGGCTCCGCGCTATTCGTGAAAGAATGAAATTGCGAGAAGATGAAGCGAAGGCACAAGAAGAAAAACGTCATAAGCGATTTCAGGAGCTTCTTCCATCCACGTTTGCCTTTGCTCGCGCTCATCAGGGAAAACATCTTTCCAACACTGACCTTGAACCTATCAGCGAATTCATCGGTACATATGCCGGAGGTCCGCTCGTCGGGGATGAAAAAATGAAAATCCTCCGGATTGGTGAAGGCGAACCTGCCACATGGCAATTCTATAAATATCTCGGCGGACAAGTCATGGATATTTTGGAATTTTCGGAGAAATAAAAGAATGCGCCAAACAAAAACAACCTCGCATGAGGTTGTTTTTGATAGTCTGGCTGGATTATTTCGGCAATCTTCCCCCACTATCTAAACACGCCTGAAGCGTGGCGTACGCTGTATAATTTTTTGTTTGATCGTAATAGCGAGTTCCTTTTTGATGACAGATGCTTGTGTTGCTCTTTTTTACAGTCGGACCGCCTGACGGAATTGCGGGAGCGGGTGCGGGAGTTGGAGCGGGAACCGGAGCAGGAGTGGGATCAGGGAGAACAGCCGCCGGAGATGGCGCGGAAGCTGGTTGAACAACTTTAGCGGCGGGAGGAGTCGCGACGGTCGGTTCTGGAGTCGTTTGTACTGCTGCCGTCGGTGCGGGAGCTTCTTCAATCGGTTGAGTCGTGACCTCTTCATTCGCAACAACAGGAGCGGTCTCCACCGCTGGTGTCGGTGCCTGTGGAGGAAGAGTCGTCTGTTGAGTACCCGCATCGCATCCGGCTCCGAAGAGAATGACAAAAGAGAGGAAGACGGGAATGACGAAACGAGAGGTCTTCATGTGAAGCATATGCGAGGATATTAGCGCACTTACGGGAGAATAGCTCGCGAAGGATGAAACCTGATACCATAAAAATGCCTTGAATGAGAGAGAGAGAGAGAGAGAGAGAGAGAGAGAGAGAGAGAGAGAGAGAGAGAGAGAGAACACGACTTTCCAGCTCCAAACAAAAAGACGCCTGGCACCAAAGTGCCAGGCGCCGATACCATCGCTGCTACCTAACTCGTCTTTGAACTTCTTGCCTCCGTTGTCTTAGATGTATCAAAATATTTATTGATATAGGTATCTAAGAGCTCGAGTGTCATTGTGATCGGCAGAGTATTGGGCCTATTCCCATGGATAAACGCGTAATGATTGCCGGATGGGTGCATCGAGGGCGGCAGTATGGCATGCAGCCTCAAAAGTAACTCCACTTTTTCAACCTGATGCTGATAGCTCAGTTTTGGGAACAGACGCACGACTGTTGTTTGTCCAAATCTACTTTCAACCTCTGGCAGAAAAAAATACACATGAAAACCATGCTGACTACCAGACCGCACAATCCACGAATAGTTCGCTGGTAAAGAGAGAGTGCAAACCGTTTCCATTAAAAATGCATCATCACCATTGTCAATATCCAACACTACTAAATTGTTGAATCCGGTCACGACTCCAAAACCATTTGCATCATCCCAGTTGTAACCGTCCAACCCCGTTCTACTTTGTCTTGTATTAGTCAGATGTTCCCATGCAAAGCTTGGTGCCTTAAGAAAAGTATTCTCTGCATTGGAGTTAAATTGATTTTTTTGGCCGGAAATGGCCGTCACATTAAACCCTAGGTCGTAATAACGACTTGCCTCTTTATGATAATCAACCAATGTTTTTTTCTGGACTTGGTTCGTTGTTTTGAAGGCACTCCCAGATAAAATCACCGGGGGATGAGCTGTCCTCCCCCTGTCGCGCGTTTTCTTAAAAAAATATTTTTTTGTTCCTACGGGTATCCGCCTTTGAGAGAAGACCTCGTCCTCTTCCGTTTTTTGACGAATTGGCATAAAAACCAATATAAGAATCATAAGAAGAATGCCAATTCCATATGCAAGGATCAGTACAAAGGCAAGCAACATCAGCCAACTAAACAGTCTGTCAGTTTTTTCATTTTCGACTACATCTGGGCGTGAAAAGTAAGCATCAATCTCAACTTCGTCTTCTATAAGTCTCGCTTCAAATAGCGAGTTAGTTCTTTCAGTGTTGAAAGATTTTCCTCCATTAGTAACAAAAAAATAGTATCGCTCAAACGAATTATTCTGCGATATGCCGGATGACTTTTGGATCGCGTGCCACGCCTTGTGGCAGGTCATGCACAAATAATCTACATCGCTAATATTTTCATGTCCCAGGTATTCATTTTTAATGTAATAGTTGTGATGCACCTGCAGATCGTCTTTACTGCCGCATTTGATGCATTCGACACCCCAACCGTTACGTATGTACGTATCGGCAATTTCCTTTTTCTTGTCAATCCACGCATCGGAATTGATGTACCTGTCGTAGGCATATCTACTTGGTTGGGGGTTGCTGTAAGACATAAAAGTACATTGAACCAGATTGAGGGAAAAGACAAACAAAAACACGCCCTTTGAGAGGCGTGTAATTGATAGTCCGGCGACGGGCTACTCTTCCAGGACCGGGTTGGGTCCAAGTACCATCGCTGCTGGTGGGCTTAACTTCCGTGTTCGGAAAGGGAACGGGTGTGACCCCACCGCTTGAGCCACCGGTTTCTCATCACGAACGTGTCGCGCTGAAGAATCAGTGGCCCAAACTATTTCGTTTGTAACGACGATCGAAAGTCATACGTACAAGGCATATCCAATGATAACCAGTACACGTTTTTCTTTGCCTTCTGATCGAAGAAAGAAAAGCATTTCTTTCTTCATCTCCGAAAGGCCGAAGCAATGGACTATTAGTATCGCTCGGCTGAAGCATTCACATGCCTTACACCTGCGACCTATCAACCTCCTCGTCTCGGAGGGTCCTTGCTGAATACTAATCTTGAGGACGGCTTCACGCTTAGATGCTTTCAGCGTTTATCCGTGCCGAACGTAGCTACCCAGCGGTGCCCCTGGTGGGACAGCTGGCGCACTAGAGGTTCGTGCATCTCGGTCCTCTCGTACTAGAGATGCGTCCTCTCAATATTCCACGCGCGTAGTAGACAGGAGACCGAACTGTCTCACGACGTTCTGAACCCAGCTCGCGTACCGCTTTAATAGGCGAACAGCCTAACCCTTGGGACCTTCTCCAGCCCCAGGATGCGATGGGCCGACATCGCTGTCGGACTTCTAACTCCATATTTTCATATGGCACAGACTATATCTTCGTCTCGCTCCGGATGGTGAGCATGTTCTAGTGCATCATCTCGGTTTTTCTTAGCGAGCGTCGGCGTGTTGTTCGACACGTGTCGAACCTCCCCTTTCGGGTCAGTCGTTACGGGGTTCTTGGTCTCGCGATCAAGAACTTCCCACGGTATTGCCGGGTGACATATCAATTTCCACGAATGTCACTGACGGTTTCACCGTTATAGCCGTATTTTTTGGAACAGAATCGCTTCTGCTGCACCCCGATGTTAATTAAGGTGCCAAACCTGGTCGTCGATGTGGACTCTTGGACCAGATCAGCCTGTTATCCCCGGAGTAGCTTTTATCCGTTGAGCTTCCGCCGTCCGATATCGTACGGTCGGATCACT